>JALWKO010000078.1 GCA_027081405.1 Campylobacteraceae bacterium
TCCTTCCGCCGAGACCGAAAAACCCTCCCGGACTCCCCCCGCCCAAAGCGCCCCGACCGGCGGAGCGTCCGACCGGGGAGCCCTCGCTTTCGAGAAACTCAAGGAGAAACTCTACGACCGGGACTACGATCTGGGCAGCTGTTTTGAGCGGTGCATCCACTACCGGAGCTTCGACGGCTCTGCACTCACCTGGGAATCCTCGGCCCAGGGGGAGGACCGGAAACTTCTGGTGCGCCACTGGAGTCTGATCCGCACCTTCGTCCAGGAGATCTTCGGCCTCGAAACCCAGATCGTCAACATCCCCGCCCCTCGGCAGGAGGCACCCGCGGAGGGCGAAAGGGATCGGGAAGGGGATAAAAAAAAAGTCCCCGATGAGGAGGGCTCCGGCGTAACGGCAGAAGCGGAAAAGGCCGAGAGCCCCGAAGCGAAGCAGGAGTGCGCGCTCCCCGAAAACGCCCGCACCTCCGGCACCGTCGAAGCCGAAGAACTCCCTTCCAGCTGCATGAACCCCGACACCGGAAGCTCGGAGGCCTCCCGGGAGATCGATCCCGAATCGCTCCTGGAAGAGCCGATGATCAAAGAGGCGATCGAGCGCTTCCGCCCCAAAAAGGTCCGCATCCGCCGCAAAAGCTGAGCCCGGCGCGCGCACGCATTATGGTAAAATGATTGCCTCAATTTTCCAGCCCCTTCCGTAGAGGGGGCACAGGAGCCTACGATGCGGCACTTTCTGACCCTTCGCGATTTCACCCGGGACGAACTGCAGGAGATGATCGACCTGGCGATCAAGATCAAGGCCCAGACCAAAGCGGGCGAATACGTCCCCTACCTCAAAAACCAGACCCTGGCGATGATTTTCGAAAAGAGCTCCACCCGGACCCGGGTGAGCTTCGAGACCGGAATCTACCAACTGGGAGGTACCGGACTCTTCCTCTCCAGCCGGGACATCCAGCTGGGGCGGGGCGAACCGATGAAAGACACCGCCCGGGTGATCAGCCGCATGGTGGACATGGTGATGATCCGCACCTTCGAGCAGAGCAAACTCGAGGAGTTCGCCCGCTACTCCCGTGTCCCCGTCATCAACGGCCTGACCGACAGCTTCCATCCGGTCCAGCTCATGACCGACTATCTGACGATGCTCGAATTCGGCAAGACCGACCCGGTAGTCGCTTATGTGGGCGACGGCAACAACATGGCCCACTCCTGGCTCTACCTGGCGGCGATTATGGGCTTCGAGCTCCGCCTCGCCACCCCCAAAGGGTACGAATGCGATCCGGCGATCGTCCTGGAGGCGGAGCGCCTTGCCGAAAAATACGGCGGCAAACTGCTCCTGGGCTACGATCCCGTCGGCGCGGTAGAGGATGCCGACGTGGTCACCACCGATACCTGGGTGAGCATGGGGCAGGAGGACGAAAAAGAAAAGCGCATCCGCGACTTCGCCGGCTTCATGGTCGATGGCAAACTCATGTCCCACGCCAAAAACGATGCCATCTTACTCCACTGCCTCCCGGCCTACCGGGGCTACGAAGTGAGCGAAGAGGTCTTCGAAGCGCACGCCGAGGAGATCTTCACCGAAGCCGAAAACCGCCTCCATGCCCAAAAAGGGATCATGGTCTGGCTCGACGCCCATCGTTCCGACGGGCAAGAGAAGAGTGAGGAGTGAGATCGTGGACAAGATTCGTCGTTTGAGATTTGTCGGCAGTCGGCAGTCGGCAGTCGGCAAAGAGAAAGTCGCCAGTCGCCAGTCGCCGGTCGCCAGTCGTGTTGCCTTCGGCAACGCACCAAAATCCAAAATCCAAAATCCAAAATCCATCATCAAACTCGTTGCGAAGCAACGCCTACCGAAATTCTCCATTCTCCATTCTCCATTCTCAATTCCCCGAAAGGCTTCCTTTTGAACCGAACCATCGATCTGGAAAAATTCAGCCGGTACTCCCGCCCCGGGCCCCGCTACACCAGCTATCCCACCGCGCTGGAGTTCAGCGGGGATTTCCCCTATGAGCGCTACGTGGAATATCTCGAAACGGGCCGAAGCCCCCTCTCGATCTACGTCCACCTCCCCTTTTGCCGGAGCGCGTGCTATTTTTGCGGCTGCAACGTGGTCTTCACCTCCAAGGAGGAGAAACTCAGCGAATACGCCCGCTACCTCAAACGGGAGATCGACATCCTCGCCCGCCATATCGACACCGACCGGGAGGTGATCCAGTTCCATTTCGGCGGGGGGACCCCCACCTACTACAAAGCCTTCGAACTCGACGCCATCATGTCGCATCTCAAAAAGACCTTCCCCCGCTGGAGCGAAGACGCCGAGATCAGCGTGGAGATCGATCCGCGCTTCTTCAACGAAGATCACATGAAGGTCTTCCGGGAACACGGCTTTAATCGGGTGAGCTTCGGGGTTCAGGATTTCGATCCGAAGGTGCAGGAGGAGATCCACCGCCACCAACCCTACGAGACCACCAAGGCCGCCGTGGACCTGGCCCGAAAATACGGGATCGAGAGCGTCAATACCGATCTGATCTATGGTCTGCCTTACCAGACGCTGGAGAGCTTCCGGCGGACCCTGGAGCTGGCCCGTAGCCTCGATCCCGATCGGCTGGCGGTGTTCAACTACGCCCACGTGCCGTGGCTCAAAAAAACCATGCGCAAATTCGACGAGACCACGATTCCCGCCCCGGAGGTGAAGCTGGCGATTTTGCAGCACACCATCGGCTACCTCACTTCCGAGGGGTACGAAATGATCGGGATGGACCATTTCGCCAAACCCGAAGACGAACTCTTCGCCGCGATCGAAAAAGGGGAGCTGCATCGCAACTTCCAGGGATATACCACCAAAGGGGGTGCCAACCTCATCGGCATCGGTCTGACGAGCATCGGCGAAGGGGAACGCTACTACGCCCAGAACACCAAAAAAATGGCCGAATACGAAGCGGCCATCGACGCGGGACGCCTCCCCTACGAGCGAGGGGTGGAACTCAGCGACGACGACGTGATCCGCAAAAGCGTCATCATGGAGCTGATGGCCAACTTCAGTATCGACATCCCCCGAGTGGAGCGGGAGTTCGGGATCGATTTCGGTGACTATTTCGCCGACGCGCTGAAGAAACTGCAGGAATTCGTCGACGCGGATCTGGTGGAGATCACCAAAGAGCGCATCCGGGTCAATCTCACCGGAACCCTCCTGATCCGCAACATCGCCATGCCCTTCGACGCCTACATGAACAAGTACGAAGGCAATAAAAAAAGTTTCAGTAAAACGGTGTAATCAATTGAGAATGGAAAATTGAGAATGGAGAATTCCGAAAAATTCCACTTCACCGCCATCAGCGACGCTTGCATCAAATGCGGCAAATGCATCCCCGGGTGCACCATCCACCTGATCAATCCCGACGAGACCACCTCTCCCCGGGGCTTCATCGATCTGCTGGGGGCCTACGAGCGGGGGGAGCTAGAGCTGGATCGAAACGCCAAAGAGATCTTTGAGAGCTGTTTTTTGTGCACCCACTGCACCGAGGTCTGCCCCAACTCGCTCCCGACCGATATGGTGATCGAAGAGGTCCGCCGGGACATCGCCGAGAAATTCGGGATCGCCTGGTTCAAGCGGGCTTTTTTCACCCTCCTGCGCCACCGGAAACTGATGGACTGGATGATGAAGCTGGGCTACACCTTCCGCACCTGCGGCTTCAAAGAAGAACCGTCCAAAGGGGGGATGATCCCCCGCTTCCCCCTCCCCATCGTCAAGAGCGGCCGTCTGCTGCCCAGCCTGGGGAAAACCAGCTTTCTCAACAAATACCCCGAGGAGATCCCCCACGGGGGCAAGCGGCGGGTGGCGATCTTCATCGGGTGCCTGGCCAACTACAACTACACCACGATCGGCGACAGCCTGGTGGAGATCCTCGAAACCCTCGGCATCGACGTCTTCATCCCCAAAAAGCAGATGTGCTGCGCCGCCCCGGCCTATTTCACCGGTGACTTCTACACCGTCGAAACCCTGGCCAAACGGAACATCGAATATTTCGAAAGCTTCATCGACGAAGTTGAAGCGATCATCATCCCCGAAGCGACCTGTTCGGCGATGATCAAACACGATTGGGAGGTCTTTTTCCGCAACCGGGGGATGGAGGAGTGGGCCGAGCGGGCCCGCAGACTCAACGAAAAGATCTTCATGGCCACCGAATGGCTGGCCGAGCATACCGATCTGACGGAGCGCCTGGCCGCCACAGGGACCCGAATGCCCCGGAGTGTGACCTACCACGACGCCTGCCACGCCCGAAAGGTCCAGGGGATCTGGCAGCAGCCCCGCACCCTCCTGCGCCAGAACTACGAGATCAAAGAGATGAGCGACCCCAACCGCTGCTGCGGTTTCGGCGGCGTGACCATGCAGACGGAAAAATACCATCTGGCTGAAGCCGCCGGCAAGCCCAAAGCGGCCATGATCGATGAGACCGGTGCCCAGATCGTCAGTGCCGAGTGCAGCGCCTGCCGGATGCAGATCTCCAACTCTCTGCATCAGGCCGACGTGGACGTGGTTTTCAAAAATCCCGTGGAACTCATCGCCGAAGCACTCCGAAAACGCTGACGTTTCACTCCCGGCACCGATGCCGCGCGGTTAATGCGTCGCTAATGCTTGATTTGATATACTCATCCAATCTTTTTGAACGATGGATCAATAGATAGAGAAGGATGGGATAGTGATTCGAAAATGTCTCTTTCCGGCTGCCGGATACGGCACCCGTTTCCTCCCCGCTACCAAAGCGACCCCCAAGGAGATGCTCCCGGTACTGACCAAGCCGCTCATCCAGTACGGCGTGGAGGAGGCTCTAGAAGCCGGTATCACTACCATGGCCATCGTCACGGGACGGGGCAAGCGCGCCATCGAAGATCATTTCGACATCAGCTACGAATTGGAGCATCAGATCAAAGGGACTTCCAAAGAACCTCTTCTGCGTGAAATTCGGGATCTCATCGAACAATGTACCTTCTCTTATACGCGCCAACGGGAGATGAAAGGTCTCGGCCATGCCATCCTCACCGGTGAAACCCTCATCGGAAGTGAACCTTTCGCCGTCATCCTGGCCGACGACCTGTGCACCAATGGACACGGCGACGGGGTCCTTCGCCAGATGGTTCAGCTTTTCAACGAACATCAATGCTCTATCGTCGCCGTCGAAGAGGTTCCTCACGAAGAAGTATCCAAATACGGCGTCGTAGCCGTCGAACCGATGGAAAACAATTCTGATCTCTATCGAGTCCGTGACATGGTCGAAAAACCCGATCCCGAGGAAGCCCCTAGCCGACTCGCCATCATCGGCCGCTACATCCTCACCCCTGATATTTTCGACATCCTTCGCCGTACACCCCCGGGGAAAGGAGGCGAAATCCAGATCACCGACGCCCTGCGCGAACAGGCCCGAAACGGCAAGGTCCTCGCCTATCGCTTCCGAGGGAAACGCTTCGATTGCGGATCAGTTGTAGGATTCGTGGAAGCGACGAATTATTTTTACGATCGAATCTCCGAGTGACACACAATGTCTGAAGGCTTATGTTGTTTTCGAAAATATCGAATCATATTCAGTCTCAGGATAATAAACGTCTATTAAAAAACTATTTTTACCTAGTTGTTGTTCAAGGATCCAATTTTCTGCTACCACTGATTTTACTCCCCTACCTTGTACGGACATTGGGGCCGGAAAAATTCGGCCTGGTCATGTTTGCCCAATCTTTTATCATGTTCTTTAATATTATTGTAGATTTTGGCTTTTCGTTATCCGGCGTCCGCGAAATTTCTATACATCGAGATGATCGAAAAAAGCTTGAAGAAATTTTCAATGCGATTATGACAATCAAATTGATTTTGATGTTTTTCTCGTTTATGCTGCTTTTGCTAACGATAAACGCCTTTGATAAATTTTCTTCTCATAAGATCCTATACGTTTACACTTATACCTGGGTCCTTGGGCAGATGCTTTTTCCGGTATGGTTCTTTCAGGGAATGGAACATATGAAATTTATCACAATTCTTAGAATATCGGCACAATCAGTTGCTTTGTTTCTTATTGTCCTTTTTGTCAAATCACCATCAGACTACACTCTGGTTCCTCTCATTAACTCTTTTGGTTTTATATTTAGTGGCATTATGGCACTTTATATTGTACGGAACAAATATCAGATACATATAGGACTAGAAACCGTATCGGTAATCAAAAGATACTTTTCGGAAAGTTTTCATTTTTTTCTTTCCAGAGCAGCAGTATCAGTATATACGAACAGTAATGTTTTTGTATTGGGCCTTGTCACGACGAACACTATCGTCGGCTACTACTCAATTGCCGAAAAGCTTTATATTGCGTTACAAAATTTGTATTCTCCCATTGTAAATGTCCTATATCCCTATATTGCCAAAAAGCAAAATATTGCATTATTCAAAAAAATCTTTTATATCGTCATAATTATGAATATAGCAGCTATTGTGGTCTTGTATTTCATGTCACCATGGTTGGTTAAGCTCATAGCCGGACAGAATATAGAGCTATCCACTCAACTGTTCCGTCTGTTTCTGGTCCCGGCTTTGATGGTTATCCCTACGATTTTGCTTGGCTACCCATTCCTCGCAGCGCTCGGTTATCAACACTATGCAAACTATAGCGTCGTGGCCGGAGCCGTAATGCATATTGTGACACTAGGGATACTCTATTTTATGCATATAATCAGTCCATTTACGGTAATATATGCACTGTGTTTGACCGAGTTAGTCGTGTTTGCCATCCGCATCTATGGCGTACGTGCGAACCATCTATGGAGTGCTCAATGAAAAGCAAAACTGTTATCACCTATGGCACCTTTGATCTGTTTCATATCGGGCACTTGAATTTACTAAAGCGGGCGAAGTCATTTGGCGATAGACTGATTGTAGCGGTCTCTACCGATGAATTCAACCTTCAAAAAGGGAAAAAAACTATCATACCTTATGATCAACGTGCAGAAATTGTTGCAAATATAAAGTGTGTCGATGCTGTAATACCGGAAAAAACATGGGATCAGAAAATCGAAGATATAAAAAAATATAATGTTGATACTTTTGTTATTGGGGAGGATTGGAAAGGAAAATTCGATTTCTTAAACGATTACTGCAATGTGGTCTATTTGCCAAGAACAGAAGGTATATCGACGACTCAGCTCAAAAGCACTTTGGCAAAAATCAGTGTATCCAAAGAAGAAATATTGAAAGCGTTTGATGTATTAGAACAGCTCCGAAAGGATCTTGGGTAGTGCGAAAGCATCTTTTTAAACTTGTCTACTCGACTTTTATCGCTATATTTTTGTGGCCGATTTATTTTCTGAGTGGCCTCATTCCAAGAAATCCAAAAAAAATGGCACTTGGAACTCACACAGATAGCTATTCAGGCAATGTAAAAGCGATATTCCAACGAAAAGAATTTTTCCCTTCCTATAGAAAAATTTTCATTTACAAATCACGTATCGTAAAAGATAAAATAGAAAAAGAAAACCCTAAAGGTGAAGCCTACTATTATTTGAGTTTCAAAGGCATATATCATACTATAACAAGCAAATGTCATATCTATTCTAGCTATCCATCTGATATTAATTTTTGGCTCTCGCGTGGCTCTACACGTTTTAATGTATGGCATGGTACACCCCTTAAAAAAATAGAAAGAGACGTTACAACCGGGTTCTACGCGCTGAAAAACAAATATGAAAAAATCCTCAAATACATTTATCCTCATTTATATGTCAAGCCGGATAGACTGCTCGTATCTTCTCCCTATGAAGAAGAATGTTTCAAAAGTGCTTTTGCGGTAGATGAAGACTCCTTTATACGAGCATATCCACCCCGATTGCAGTTCTTAAAAAGAAAAAATGAACAAACTGAAGAAAAGATTATACTTTATGCACCGACATGGCGTGATGATGGTAGTTTTGCTCTGAAAGACTATCTGGATCTGGATGAATTTAATACATTTCTCTTGAGTCATGACATGACTATGATCGTCAAACCACACCCTTCCGACAAATCAAAGCATATAGATAAAGAATATTCCAATATAATACTTGCCGACAAAAACGAAGACGTTTATGACATTCTTGTGAAATGTAACATATTGATTACCGACTATTCATCAATGATGTTCGAGGCTATGTACTTAAAAATAAAAACGCTTTTATTTTGCCCAGATTATAAACAATACATAACGAAAAATCGCGGATTCTATCAAGATATGTCAGCATGGTCATTCACTATTTCGTTTAATGAAAACCAATTAATTGAAGAACTTCAAAAGAAAGTTGATATATTTCATACCGATAGTCAATATATGCCCTACAATGCATTAATTCAGGAAGTATTGAAATGTTAACCAACAATCTAAGAATTAAACATATTTTATTTTTTTTAAAAATTATGTTTGTAATCATTTTTATAACTTTATCGATATCTACTACAATTTCTAAACTTGAGTCTAACAATGTAGTGGATTATTTTCTGCTTTCAATATTCATTTTTATATTACTTCTAGATATCTACTTAACACCAAAAAAATCCTATTTGAATTTACTTATTTATCTCACCATTGCATTAAACATAATCGGGGTTTTCATAATCGAACACGATCCACACCCCTTTTATCTTTATGAAGTTGAACAATGGACAGGATATGCTGGCAGCATACCTTATTTGTTACTTGTTCAATTCTTTTTTGTTCAAGGAATCAATTTTGCATTGAATGAACGAAAACTTCCATATTACTTTGATACAAGAGTGATATTTAAATATAGCTTTCTTTTTCTTCTCTCGATTTTACTTACTTTCACTTATTTGCAGATATTCATTCACAAACCTGCTCCCATCCTCGGAGTTGATCGGTTTGTATATGACAAGTTGATTCTAGGTCCTTACGGACGGATTACCAACCTTTTGTTTTACTTTTCCTTAGGATTAGGCATACTCTTTTTCAAAGAGAAAAAAAAACTTTACTTGCTCCTACTCGCATTAATAGAATTAGCCTTTTTTCTGAAAGGTCACAAATTTTGGAATTTTGTGCAGATACTCTTTTTATTCACTATTCCATATGTCGCATACATAAACAATAAAAAAATTTTACGGACCCTTGTTGGTTTTTCAGTTTTTGTCATAGTTGCTATATTCATCGCAGTAAAAATCAATCTTTACTACTTTCCATCTTTCCAACCTTACGAATACGTCAAGCAAAGAGCCGCACAGGAGGGTCAACTATGGTGGTCAACCTATAAAAATTATCCTGAAAGGCTTCGATTTGATGAGGCGCTAGATGAGTTTAATAAATACTTTCATTTAAATTATAACAATCAATACGAAATCGGGATGTATAAAATGATGTATCTTAATACAACACCTAAACGATTTGAATGGAAAATTTCTAAACTCTCTAGATACGTTTACTCCACACCTGCACTGTTATACTATTATTTTGGAATTATTGGTGCTTTGATATTGCTAATGCTTTTTGGTATCATCTGGGGCCTATGGTTAAGATTCGTGATATTTACTATAATACAGGGGAATTTACTGCAGTCCATTCTGTTATCCAGGCTTTTCTATATTTTCAGGAAGGCTTTTAAAGATGGAGATATATATAAACTATTCAGTGTAGAGTTTTTAGTTATTATTATTTTCATAGCTATTATCTATATTATTACAGAAATTATGACTACCAATAATAAACTGTCTTACAAGGAATAATATGTTTGATGTTATCACTGTAGGAGCGGGACTGTCGGGTATAGTGCTTGCGGAGCGGCTATCGAGTGTCAGCAATAAAAAGATCCTTTTGCTTGATAGGCGCAATACCATCGGAGGAAATTGCTATGACGAGAAAAACGAAGTCAACATCTTGATCCACAAATACGGACCCCACCTTTTCCATACCGACAACAAAGCAGTCGTCGATTATCTCTCCAACTTTACTGAGTGGGAGGTATACAACCACAAGGTATTGGCCTATATTGACGGCCGGGAAGTTCCGATCCCTTTTAACTTCAATACGCTTTATCAAGTCTTCCCTCCAGAACTAGCGAAAAAACTCGAGCAAAAGCTTCTTGCTGCCTATCCCTACAATTCCAAGGTTCCTATTCTGGAACTCAAACAGTCCGCTGATGAGGATCTGCAATTTCTAGCCGACTATATCTATGAAAAAATTTTCGTCAACTATACCGCCAAACAGTGGGGAATGAAACCCGAAGAGATCGACGCTGCAGTCACGGCACGGGTTCCTGTTTTCATCGGGCGGGACGATCGCTATTTCAACGATACCTATCAAATGCTCCCCATACGGGGCTATACGGAAATGTTCCGAAACATGCTGGATCACCCCAATATCAAACTGATGCTCAACACAGACTTTAAAGAGGTTTGTGAACTCAAAGACGGAAAATTCTATCTCTTTGGTCAACCGTTTGACGGGCAGGTGATCTACACCGGTCAAATCGATGAACTCTTTGCGTATCGATTCGGTGAACTGCCCTATCGAAGTGTGCGAATGGAGTTTGAGACTCTTTCGCGCCGATGGTATCAGGATGCCGCGACCGTCAACTATCCCAACCAATACGCCTTTACCCGCATCACCGAATTCAAACACATCCATCCGATCGACAGTGATCAAACGACAATTCTCAAAGAATATCCCGAGCCCTACGTCATCGGCAAAAATACCCCCTACTACCCGGTCTTTACCGGCGAAAATCAACGAAAATATGCTCAATACAAGGATCTCGCGGCACAAATCCCCAATCTCACGCTTGTCGGACGTTTAGCTGAATATCGGTATTATGACATGGATGATGCGGTTGCGAACGCTCTCGACATCTTTGAAGACATGAAGGAAAAGCTATGATAAAGATAGCCGTATTTGTTGCCACCCATAAACCATATGAGTTTCCTTCTGATGACATGTATATTCCCATGCAAGTGGGATGTAGCCTTGCAAGTGAGGATTTTGGCTATGCCAAAGACAATGATACAGAAGATAATATTTCCCATAAAAATCCGTACTACTGTGAGCTAACTGCACTTTATCAAATCTGGAAAAATGAAATATATAAATCGTACGACTATATCGGATTGTGTCATTATAGAAGATATTTTTCTGGAAAAAAACTGTCGTTCGAAGGCAAAAAAATTCTAGATTATTCAGTAGCAAAAGAATTACTTAAGCAATATGATGCGATTTTACCAAAAAAAAGAAATTATATTATTGAAACTGTCTATTCTCATTACTGTAATGCACACTATAAGCAGGACATGGATTTAGTTTATGAAATTATACGAACCAAATATCCGGAATATTTTACATCACTGAAAGAAGTCTTGAATTCACGATCGCTCCATCTTTTCAATATGTTTATATTAAAAAGACAAGATTTTGATAGATATATGGAATGGATTTTTGGAATATTAAGTGAAGTCGAGAAGCAAATAGATATTGACAATTACGATGATTATCAGAAACGCGTATTTGGATTTCTTTCAGAAAGGCTTTTTAATGTATGGATCAAAAAAAACAATTTAAAAATTAAACATTTGAATGTAGAAAATATCGAGGGAGAAAATTTACTTTTGAAAGCCTATGGGCTTATAAAAAGGAAACTGAAAGGATGAATGTGACTACACTGATTACCAGCATATTATTTATAATAGCAGACATTGAAGCTATCATCCTTTCTATATTGACGGCTTATTATATTCGAGGTACCATTGACTTTATTCCGCATCACACACAAAGTTTAAACACATATCTACTTTTTCTCCCTATCTATATGGTACCCGTCGCGCTTTTTGGATATGAAGGCCTTTATACAAAGCGATTTGATTTTTGGCATGAGACAAGACTTACAATCAAAGGAGTTCTCTTTAGTGCGATCATCGTATTTGCATATTTAGCCATAAGTAAACACGTTCAAAATTATTCACGAGTAGCACTCTTGCTTACGTTCCTAATAATGTCTATTTACATTCCGATTGAAAAATTAATCATGAAACGCCTCCTTTGGAAATTGGGCTTATGGAAAACTCCTGCAAAAATTTATGCAAAAGATCAATTTTTAAAAGAAAAAATATTAAAAAACCCATACCTTGGCTATGCAGATTCAATCACCGATAATGCTTCATCTGTTTTTATAAATTCAAAAAACTTCGATCCTGACGAAATAAAAATAATTGTCGAAAAAGAGCTAAAAAATAATCATGAAGTACATTTCATTCCAATTATAAATAATTTCGATTTGACCCATACTCATCAATATTTTCTTTTTAATGCTCGCACCAACTTCATCGTATTCCAAAATCGTCTCAATAGCAAACTCAGGCGCACATTACAGACTGTTTTTAATTATATATTAGCAATTCTACTTTTGCCCATCCTGCTCCCCATAATAGCAGTCCTTGCTGTTTTGATCAAGCGCGAATCACCAGGTCCTGTATTTTTCAAACATATTCGTATAGGAAAAAATGGCAAGGAAATACCAACTTACAAATTCCGAAGCATGTATTCAGATGCAAAGGAACGGTTGGAATCTCTTTTGGCTTCAGATCCTGAAATCCGTAAAGAATGGGAAACAAATTTTAAGCTAAAAAACGATCCAAGAGTTACAAAAATCGGTGCCTTCCTTCGGAAGACATCTTTGGATGAGCTTCCGCAAATATTCAATGTATTGCGAGGCGAAATGAACTTCGTCGGCCCTAGGCCTGTCATAAAAGAAGAATTGGAACGTTATTACGGAGACGACGCACAGTATTATTATATGGTAAAACCTGGTATTACAGGGCTTTGGCAAGTAAGTGGACGTAGTGACACCGATTATGATTACCGTGTAAAGACGGATAAATGGTATGTTCTTAATTGGTCGCTTTGGCTCGATATCGTTATATTGTTTAAAACAGTCAAGGTCGTTCTCAAAAAAGAAGGTGCGTATTAATCCAAATCAATAAAAAGGAAGCCCATGCATAACGGTTCAAATGACAAGCAAAAGACTACGGAAATATTGCCTTCATATGGATATATGCCTTATTGCCCACCTCAAGAAGATACAGTAGATTTTCGGGAGCTTTGGAAGATACTGAAGCAACACAAGAGAACTATTCTTTGGACAACGCTATTTTTTGTTTCCATTGCATTGCTCTATTTATTGCTCGCTCATCCAAAATATGAAGCCAAAGCCACCGTAGCTATCGGGAAAATGCTCATCAAAACTTCCAGTGGCACTCTTCAAGAAAAGTATTTTGAAGATGCCAAGCGTATCAAAGCTATGCTTGACGTGGAATACGACACTGCAGGGAAATACCGTGACAAAAATACTACTGCGTATATTGATTCCATCACAATCCCACGAAAGACAAAAGGCCTTCTTGTCATCACTGCGTTAGGAGAAAGCAATCTCGTAGCCACAAATATGCTGCACAGCCCGGTCAATGAACTTGTCCAGCGGGGAGAGTTGTATCTCAAAAGCATTTTGGATGTAAAAAGGAATAAACTCAAAACCATCGAATCCAACATCGCCTATCTGAAAAACGTGCGTCTTATTCAGTTGAAAAAGCAACTTCAGCTCGTACACACCGTTGATCTGAAGAAAATCGATGAAAAAATATCAACTATCCAAACTGTAGATATTCCTACGATTACACATAAAATCGATGTAATTACATCTGAAATTCAGAAAAAACGACAAACGATCGACCGATTAACAAAGCAGATCCTTCCAGCAGCGAAAAAAGATCCGGCACTTGGAACTATGGCTTCCATACAACTTGCCAACCTTCAAAACGACATCGAAAGACTCGTACAAAGATTATTGGATCTACAAAAGAAAAAAGAGACTTTGCAAAAACTGACAATACCTGATCTCAAAAAACAGAAAACTGCAATATTGGAACAAAAAATCCCAAAAATACAAGCTCAAATCCAACATTTGGCAAATATCGAAATCCCGAAACTTCGGACACAAATCGAAGATCTCAAAACGTCAATGGCGCCTCCATATCTTGTCAGCACACATCTTGTCGGTGAAATCCGCATACATGACAAGCCGGTGAAACCGCAAAAGGCACTGATTCTTGTCGTATCTCTCGTCACCGGATTGATGTTTGGAGTATTTTTCGCTTTTTTCCGCGAATACCTACAAAAAGAAGAAACTCAATCACAAATGGACAAATGAGAATGATTTCTCAGTCGATGATCACCTCGAAGACATTCTCTCCCGTCTCTTTGTCGTAGCGGTAGCGGAATCCGTATCCCAGTTTCTCCAGAATGTTGGCGACGATGTAAAGCCCCAGTCCGAATCCGTGGCTCCGTTTCTCCTCCTGGCTGAAAGGCTCGGTGTAATAGGACAGATCCTCTTTGAGCGGTTCGCCGATGGAGCGCACTTCGATCCGGTTCCCCACACTCTGAAGCCGGACATGGTGGTCTGGGCTGTATTTGATCCCATTGTCCATGAGGTTCTTGAACACCAACGCCAAGAGCTTCACGTCGGTACGCAGCGGACGGTCGACAATCCGGATCTCGTACTTCTCCCGATCGGCCATCAAAACCCGTTCGGTCCGCTCGATCACCGCCTGCAGTGTGGCATCCTCGCGGGTGGGCTCGAAATTGTACATCGTGATCCGCTCCACCTCCGCTAGATCGCTGATGAGCTCATTCATCCGCTCGAAAGCGTTGGTCAAAACTTTCCGAGCCATTTCGTCGTCGATCGTCTCGATAACGATCCGCCCCTTGGTGATGGGGGTTTTGAGCTCGTGCATGATATTGCGCATGAAGAGGTTCTTGGAGCTCATTAGTTGCTTGATGTGGCGGATCGCCTTGTCAAAGCTCCGGGCGATCCGGCCGATCTCATCATCCCCTGTCTCCTCGATCCGTACGTCCAGATCTCCCGCTGCGAATTGCTCGATCTGGTGATGAAGCCGCTTGAGAGGGTAGAGTTTGCGCAGCACCATCACATACATGAAAAGCAGCAAAAGTACCAAAACCGTCGCAATCGTCAGGATCAGTTCATAGATATAATCCTGCGGGTGGAGATCTTGGAGCATCACATCGTAATCATATCGCTCCACGAAGACGTAATAGTGCCGTTTGGTGCGGAACACTCGGACGATGCCATAGACCGATCGTCCGCTAAAAATGGTCACCCCTTCTTTTTCGATCTCCTTTTTGACCGTATTGGGATCGATCGGCCGGAGATGATAGGTGCGTAGCAGTTTCCGATAGGCCGTGGAGTTTTGGTCGAATTCTTCCCGTGTGAGGAAATGATCGGCGATGATCTTGTAGCGGTTGATCTGCTGCAGATGGCGCTGCTCCTTCCCCGAAGAGAGGAGGTAGTAAAACGTCGCCCCCAGGACCACGAGCGCGATGATAAAGAGGGTATGGATGAAAGTGGTGACCGAGACGTTTTTCATGGACGGCTCAGACCTTGTCGGTCAGGAGATACCCCACTCCCCGGACGGGACGGATGTATTGATGGTCGGGGTCGTGTTTGGCGATTTTGTGTCGGATCCGGGAGATGATCACGTCGATGTTTTTGACCGAGCTCGAGTCGTCGATGTGTTCGCTCTCATAGAGCAGCTGCTCTCTGGATACCGCAGCGTTCATGTGCTGGATCAGCATCGAGAGTACGTCGAATTCCGCCGCGGTTAGATCAAGGGGGATCCCCTTGAAGCGGATGACGCGCCCTTCTTTGTCCAACTCGAAGATTCCGGGCTCCTCTTTTTTCTGCCCCCGCTTCCCCCCGGTCCGTCTCAGAATCGTCTTGATCCGGGTGACCAGTTCCCTCGGATCGTAGGGTTTGGGCATGTAGTCGTCCGCCCCCCGCTCCATCCCGATCACCTTGTCGGTGATGTCGTTGCGGGCCGAAGAAATGATGATGGGTATGTCGGAGTGTTCTCTGATTTTCTCGACCACCTCCAGACCGTCCATCCCTGGCAAAGTCAGATCGAGGATCACCAGATCGAATGGTTTCTGGGTCAGCATCGAAAGCCCCAGATAGGGATCTTCCACCGTCGTCACCTCCATCCCGTATCGTTCTAGGTAGTTCGCTAGCACCATCGCCAGCTCGGGATCGTCCTCGATGATGAGGATTTTCATCTTTTCACCGTCCATCGCACGCTCCTTTGTTTCAACTATCTTACCATTGCCCCATAAAAAGGGCAAATTCACTCTTCAGCCGGCACCGCTCCTCCCGTCGCGGCATAGGCCAGATAAATCCGCGTCGCGGCAAAGAGAAACGTGGTGATCGCGGGCCCTAAGATCATCCCCCAGAAGCCGTATGTGCTCATCCCCGCCAAGATCGAAAAGAAAATCACCAATTCATTCATCCCCTCGGTCTGGTGCAACAGCCCCTCCTTGATCGCCTTGATGATCACCGGTTTGACAAACGTATCGGCGACGATGGAGATCATCCCCACCGAATAGACCACGATCAAGATCGCCTCTTTGGATCCGTGGACCCCCCAGGCATACAGCGAAAGCGGTAGCCAGACCAGCACCCCGCCGACGACCGGGATCAACGAGGCGAACCCGTACACCGCTCCGAGCAAAAGCCCGTCATACCCAAAATAGCTCACGAAGATTCCAAAAAGGAATCCTTCGAAAATCGCCGTAATGATAATCGAATAGAACACCACCTCCATCGTGGAAGTCACCTCCGCGATCATCTGACGACTCTCCTCGGAGCCGGCGGGGATGAGTGCCTCGACAAGTTCGAAGAAACGTTCCTGATAGTACACGATCGCCGCATAGAAGACGATCACGAATCCCAGATCCTTCAAAAAGCCGATCCCTTTGCTGCCGAATTTCGTCAGAAAGAGCGACACCCCTTTGAGGTACGGCAATACCTTGTCGGCCTGGAGATATTCGTCGGCCCATTTGTTCAGATAGGGCACGTGATCGGCCAGACTTCTGGCCTTTTCAAAGACACTTCGGATCGTCTCCTTGTCAATGCGCGTCAGATACTCCACCCCCGTCGTGGCGATATAGACGATGGGGGATAGGATCAACACCGTCAGGAGGATCACCATGATGACGGTCACGAGCTTTCGGGAGTGGACCCGACGAGCCACCTCCAGCGTTAGGTTACTCGTGGCCATCGCAAGGAGGGCTGCTACCACCATCGACAGGAGAAAAGGGGCATAAATGCTATACGCCCCCCACAGTGCCAGTGCAAAAAGTACCAATACGAAAAAAATGTTTCGGTTCTCAGCCAAAGAGACCTCCTTCGGGGGGCGGAGCGAGTCGGAAAAGCTCATAGGTTTTTGGGGTGGCGATCCGCCCCCTGGCGGTCCGCTCGATATAGCCGTTGGCGATCAAATAGGGTTCGATCACCTCTTCGATCGTCCCCTCGTCTTCACTCAGGGCCGCGGCGATGGTCCCCAACCCCATCGGGCGCCCTCGAGCCGAGACGAGCAGCTCCAGGAGCTTCAAGTCGAGTTCGTCGAAGCCCACGTGATTGACCCCCAGCTGATCGAGGCCGTAGTGGGCGGTCTCCAAAGAGATCACCGGCTCGTCGGCCACCTCGGCGAAATCCCGCACCCGGCGCAGCAGCCGCAGGGCGATCCGGGGGGTCCCCCGACTCCGGCGGGCGATCTCCAAAGCCGCGTCTTTGTCGATGGCACTACCGAGTTTCGCGGCGGCTTGCGTCACGATCCGCGCCAGCTCCTCGGGGGTGTAAAACTCCATGCGAAAATGCATTCCGAACCGATCCCGCAGCGGGTTGGAGAGCATACCAGCTCGGGTCGTGGCCCCGATCAGGGTGAAACGGGGTAGATCGATCTTGACCGCCTGGGCTGCGGGACCGCTGCCGATAATGATATCGAGGCGGAAATCCTCCATCGCCGGATAGAGGATCTCCTCCACCGCAGGAGAGAGGCGGTGGATCTCGTCGATGAAGAGGATGTCCCCCTCCTCCACGTTGGTCAGCAACGCGGCCAGATCGCCCGATTTTTCGATCATCGGAGCGGCGGTGGTTTTGATCGTGGCGCCCATCTCCGATGCGATGATGTTGGCCAGTGTGGTTTTCCCCAGCCCCGGCGGTCCGAAAAAGAGGATGTGATCGAGCGCTTCGCTCCGTTTCACGCTCGCCTGGATGAAGACCTGGAGATTTTTTTTGATTTTCTCCTGCCCGATGTATTCGTCCCAGCGCCCGGGACGGAGGGAACGCTCGAAATTCCCCTCCCCCTCGAAACGTTCGATCTCGACGACTCTTTCCATCAGTTCGCTCCTTTGGGAGCGAAAATGAGGAATGAGGAATGAGGAGTGAGGAAACGATTTTTGATGGGGAATGGAGAATTGGGAATGGAGAATTTCAGAATGCGTTGCAAGACAACGCTACTAGCGACTTGCGACTTGCGATTTGCGGCTCTCTTTCTGCCGACTGCCGACAGCCTACTGCCAATAAATCTCAAATGACGAAAAGTGCCGTAGGTGCTCTCAATGACCAATGACCAATGACCAATGACCACTAATGGCGCTGAAAGCGCCATCGGTTCCTCATTCCTCACTCCTTACTCCTCACTCAATAGCTGTGTTCCGCATCGGGGAAGGTCCGGTTTTTGACCTCCTCCCGGTATTGGCGGAGCCCTTCGCGGATCAGGCGGGCCCCTTCTAGGTAGCGTTTGACGAATTTGGGCTTGAACGCCTCGAAAAATCCGAACATGTCGCTCCAGACGAGCACCTGGCCGTCGGTCCCGTTTCCGGCGCCGATCCCGATCGTGGGGATCTCGACGCTTCGGGTGATCTCGCTTGCCAGGGAGGAGACCATTCCCTCCAGCAAGAGGGCGAATGCCCCCGCCTGCTGCAGCGCCAGGGCATCCTCGATCAGTCGGGCCGCCTCCTCTTCGGTGCGCCCCTGGACCCGATATCCCCCTTCGGCCCGGACCGACTGGGGACGCAGCCCGATATGGGCCACGACGGGGATCCCGTTTTCCGAAAGGATCCGTACTACGTCGGCTTTTTCGGCTCCCCCCTCCACTTTGACCGCTTCGGCGCAGGTTTCCCGAAAGACCCGCGTGGCGTTCTCCAGCGCCTGCTCCGGGGTCGCGTAGGTCCCAAACGGCATATCGAAAACGATCAGCGCGCGGTGGGCCCCTTTGCAGACCGCTTTGGTGTGGTAGAGCATCTGATCGAGGGTGGCGCTGAGGGTGTCGGGCTCGGCGTAAAAGCTCATGTTGAGGCTGTCTCCGACGAGGATCATCTCCACCTCGGGATCGAATATCCCCGCAAACAGCGCGTCGTACGCGGTGATCATCACCACCGGTTCACGCCCTTTCATCTCCCGGACGGTCCGGACGGTGACTTTCTTCCCGCTGGGGGAGCTCTGCATACTCATCGAAACTCCTTGCGATGCTCCATGGATCGTGAGGTATTTTATCCTAAATTAGTATAATACCCCCAATTTCGTTGCACTCCAAGGAACTGCCCGTGAAACGACTCGTCGCCTATCTCACCACCGGTTATCCCGATCCCGGATTCACCGTCGATCTGGCCCACGCCCTGGCCGAGGCGGGGGTCGACACCCTGGAGCTGGGGATTCCCTTTTCCGATCCGATGGCCGACGGCCCGGTGATCGAGAGCGCCAACCTCAAGGCGCTGCAGCGGGGATTCAAAATGGCCGAACTTTTCGAACTCTCCCGTCAAATCGCCCCGAAGATCGAAACGCTCTGGATGGGGTATTTCAACCCCTTCTACCATCTGGGGATGGGGCGTTTCGTCCGGGAGGCCGTCGATGCGGGGGTCAAGGGGTTCATCATCCCCGACCTGCCTTTTGAAGAGGCGCAACCCTACAAGCCGATGCTCCGGGAAGCCGGCCTCGATCTGATCGACTTCATCGCCCCCACCGACACCCCCGAGCGGATCGGGATGATCGCTGCCGACGCCCGGCGTTTCATCTATCTGGTCGCCTACGCCGGGATCACCGGAAGCGCCCGGCGCGAGTCGCTCGAGGAGGTGATCGGGCAGATCCGCCGCCATACCGATACGCCGGTCTACGTGGGCTTCGGCGTCAATCCCGAAACGGCCCGGGAAAAAGCCCGCGGCGTAGACGGCGTCATCGTCGGATCGGCCTTCATCAAAGTGCTGCTGGACGATTCGCTGAGCTTGCAGGAAAAGATCCGCACCGTCACCGCGATGGCGCGGGAAATCAAAGAAAAAATCAACGAATAAGCGTTCCCCGCGAAAAGGGGAGGCTTTAGGGGCGCCGGGAGAGGTAGCGCTCCAGCGCTTTGCGCTGGGCGGGAGAGATACGGGGGCGTTTGATCGTACATCCGCGTTTGTCGACAATGGCAAAAAACGGCGTGTTTGGGCAGCGATCATAGCGATCCAGCACCCCATCGAGGTCTTTGTCATGCCAATTCGCGCGGATCTGACGATGGTGATGTCCCCGAGCGGCCAAGAGCGAAAGACCGGCGATGGCCAGGAGAACGAGTGCCCGAATCATCGGTGCCCTCCTCCCATACCGCCCATGCCGCCGAAGCCTCCGTCAGAATCGCTTCCGTGATCTCCGCCGAAGCCTCCCATTCCGCCGAAGCCTCCCATTCCGCCGGAGTTTCCGGCTCCCGAAGAGCCTCCGTGACCGCCATGGCCACCGTGCCCTCCGGAATTTCCGAAGCCTCCCATTCCGCCGAAAGCTCCCGTTGCTCCGGAAGTTCCATGACTGCTATGAGATCCAAAACCGCCCATACTTCCGTGATGTCCGCCGACCGATCCGCGATGTCCGTAACCGCGATGTCCGTAACCGCGGGAACTGTGTGCCCCGTGATGACCGAAATGATCGCCAAGGACATCCAACGGACTGGGGTGAGACGCTCCGCGATGCGAGCTGAGTGCGCCGAGTGCGGCGTTCATACCGGCACGGGCGTGTTGGTGGGCGCTTTGATGCATCCCGTGTGCCCACGAATGGGCCGTTTGATGCATA
This sequence comes from Campylobacteraceae bacterium, assembly GCA_027081405.1. Classification (GTDB taxonomy): domain Bacteria; phylum Campylobacterota; class Campylobacteria; order Campylobacterales; family Sulfurovaceae; genus Nitratifractor. The sequence goes on from JALWKO010000078.1 coordinate 20,941, forward strand.
GCATGAACCTGCTCGTGCATCGCATGGGCTTGCGCATGGGCATGTTGTGCTGTCGTTTGCGCATGGGTTTGTGCCCGGCTTTGCACCCGGGCATGCATCGCGGCGGCCCGTTCCTGAACGCTCTGACGCACCTGGGCGATCGCCGCTTGTTGTTGTTCGACGTTCATCGCGGCGATCTGGGATTTGATCCGGTTCATGATCGCATAGGCTTGCGAAGGCGGAACGCTACGCAACTGGGCGATCAAGCCGTCGATCGCATGGTGGGTACTATCCTGTGCGGCATGCTGCGACCCGTCCGTATGCGCTTGCCCGCGGGAATCGGAAGCGCTTTGATTCTGTGCTTGAGTGTGGGATCCGGAATGCTCCTGCGCGCTTCCCGAATGACTCTGCGCGGTGTTCGCATCCGTTTGGGTCTCGTCAGAATCGCCGGTTGCATGGGAGTCATGTCCCTCCGCACTGTCGTGGCCGGAAGCTGCCTGAGCCGAATCGGCGTTGGTCGACGTATCAGACGGTGCGTTTCCCCGATCGGTTCCACTGTGACCGAGTGCCGCCCCCATGCCGTGTTGGGCCGCCTGTGCGGCGGTATCTATCCCTTGCTGTGCCGATTGGGCGGCTGTTTGCATGCCGCTGTGGGCCGCTTCATGGGCATGTTCCATCCCCTCCTGAGCCGCGGCCTGAGCGCTTTGCGTCCCTTGCATCGCCGCCGCTTGGGCGTTCGTCATTCCCACATGCGCGGCGTTATGGGCACTTTGTGCTCCCGTAGCGGCCGCCGAGCGTTCTGCGGCACGTTGAGCCTCTGAACCGTCGTTTGCGGAACTTTCCCCGTCAGCGGATGCGGCATGAGTGTCTGCACTTTGATCTCCCGACCGATCCTGGGAAGCTCCCCGATCCGACTGCGTCGTTTGTGCGTCTGCTTGGGAATTTTGCGCGTTTGCAGCGGTCGAAGCGCTATCGTGTACGCTTGTCGCATCGCCTTGGGCATTGTGCGCACTGGTATCTCCGCCAGGCCCTGCCATCAAAATGGGCGAGGCTGCCAGCAATGCCGCCAATACGGCGGCGGCGCGTTTGTGTTTCATTATCATCATGCACTCCTTTTGATTTTGGATGGTGCAAGTATGACGCGTCCGGCTTACCCCGCCATTACCCGGTGCAGATCGAGACGGAAACGGCTCCCCTCACCGGGGGTACTCTCGACCGAAATCCCGATCCCCAGGACGTCGCAGAACTTTTTGACGATGTGCAATCCCAGTCCCAATCCCCGGTCCCCCTCCCGGTAATGGCGCTCGAAAATCCGTTCGGGGTGTTCGATCCCTTTACCCGTGTCTTCGACGACGAGCACGCCGTTTTCGTATCCGATCCGCACTTCCCCTCCGGGGCGGTTGTATTTGCCTGCATTGTCCAGAAGGTTGTCGACGATCCGCTCGAAGGCTTCTTTGTTGGTCCGCACCTTCAGGTCAGGGAAATCTCCCAACATGTATCGGATCCCCCGGGAAGCGTACAGCACCCCGAAACGGTCACAGCGGGAAGCGAGCAGTTCCCGGAGCGAAAAAGTCTCCACGGCCAGTGGATGGCGATCAAGAAAGGAGCGGAGGTTTTTTTGCATCCCGTCGATCGTATCGAGGCTCTCCTCCATCCGTCGCACCACCCGGTCGTCCGACCCGAGCCGGCGCCGAAGCAAACCGAGATTGATCCGCAGCGTGCTTAGCGGGGTATTGACGTCGTGCAAAAGATCCCGGACGAACTCTTCGTTGAGCTCGAGGGCCCGCTTCAGCGGGTAAAGGGCATACAGAGAAAAAAGTGCCGACAATGCCGCGATCAAAAAGAAAAATAGCGGTACGGTGGAGAAAAGTTCCCGTCTCAGGGTGGCAATCCGCTTTTTGTATCGATCGGATCCGAGTGTGAGGACCAACACATAGTTGCGGCTCCCCGGTATCGCAAACCGTGCGTGCACCCCCTTCCGATCGTGTCGCAACACCCCAAGCGCTTTGTGCACGTCGGCGGAATCGAACGATACATCAAAAGCCGTACCCGTAGGCCGGAAGCTGAAAATCCGCATCTCCTGCAAGATTCGGTGATCGAGTTTTTTCTGCGCCTCCCGGTAGTTCCGATAGAGGACGAATGCGTAAAAAAGCCCCATCAGGAGAAAAAAGAGTGCGAAACTTTTGAGAAAAGATTCCCGCTCATGCGTTTTCAAGGCGATACCCCACTCCCCGCACCGCCTCGATCGCGAGGGGAAGTTTTTTCTTGAGTTTGGCGATCGTCACCCGCAATCCGTTGGTACTTGGATGTTCCATCGCCTCCATCAATTCGTCATAGGGAACCACCTCTCCTATGCGGCGGAGCAGCGTACCGAGGATTCGGCGCTGCACCTCTCCCAGGACGTAACGTTCCCCTTCGTCGGTGTGCACCTCCCCCGTATCGGGATCGAAACGAAATGATCCGTACCGGATCGTCCCTCTTTCCCGTTCAGGGAAAAAACGGCGGATCCGCAGCACGAGTTCTTCGGGATCGAAGGGTTTTTTGAGATAGTCCACGGCCCCCAGATCGAATCCCCGGGCGATCGAAGCGATATCGCTCATGGCGGAAATATAGATCGCCGGGGTGGTATCGTCGGCCTCTTTGAGGAATCGGAGCACCTCGAATCCGTCCACATCGGGGACATTGATATCGAGAATATACAGATCGAAGCGCCGCTCGAAGGTCCGGTCGAAGACCGCTTCTCCCGAAGCGACCGACTCCACCCTGTGCCCCTCCAGTTCCAGATAGTCGCGAAGACTCTCGGCAAGATTGTAATCGTCTTCGAGAAGCAAAATTTCCATAGGGGGAGTATAACACTTCCCCCTTACCGACCCGTTACCCGGGAATAAATGGGTTATAATGGGGCAAAAAAAGGCGAAATCCGCACCATGAAGCGTCGGGGTTTGGTGATTGTGGGGATTGGATTGGTTGCATTCGTACTGATCGGCCTACGGATCACCCATCGCCCCCCCTCTCCCCGTTCGGCTCAAGCAACCGCGCCACATCCGGCCAAAACGCCCATCGCCCCTCCCAAAAAACATTCCCCCAAAACCGTCAAGCCTTCTCCTCTCGTTCATAAAACGGCTCCGAACCCTACGAAACGGCATGCACTCCCGCCACTGGTATACATCCTCTCCTCCGATCCCGCTTCGGTGATTGAATCGTTCCAACGGCAGGGGATCGACGTCTGGAGCGGAGATTATCTGTTCCTTCCCTCTCCGGTACGCCCCGGTTGGATCCGCCCTCCCGCCGGAATTTCAGTGCATGAATTTTTGCGACGGATCAACGATTTTCCCCGGGAAAAGACCCGCCGGGTCGTCATGTACGCCGGAGACTCTCTGGACGATTTCATCCCCCGATTCGCTAGGCAGACCCGTATGGATCCCAAAGCGTTGCTCGAAGAGTATTACCGCCACAGCCCCTACATCGAGGGGGGGATCCTGGCGGGGTATTATCGCCTCCCTTATCGCCTGAGTCCCGCCCCGGCGATGGCTTATCTGACGGAGACGAGCGAACGGACGTTTCGGGAAATTTCCGAACGCCATCTGGGGCGCTACGATCCTGCCGAATTCCGACGCTATCTGATCATCGCGTCGATCATCCAGCGGGAGACCTGGCGGCGAAGCGAAATGCCCAAAATCTCTGCGGTGATCTACAACCGCCTGGCCAAAAATATGAAACTCCAGCTCGACGCCACCCTCAACTACGGCCCCTGGTCCCACAAAAAAGTCACCCCCGAACGGATCCGAACCGATCGGAGCCGGTTCAATACCTATCGTTACTACGGACTTCCCCCTTTGCCGCTTGGGAGCGTCTCCGAATCGGCCCTCGAAGCGGCGTTCCGTCCGGCGAAAACCGACGCACTCTATTTCGTCAGGGGGAAAAACGGACGCCATATTTTCAGCCGTACCTATACCCAACACGAATCGTGGATCCACCGCCGCATCGCCACGCACAAATCCCATCGGGCAACATCCAGGCACCCCGACTCGTCCGACGAACAGCCGGAAAACGCCGTCGACAACCTCGTCAATTCCCTCCGTCCCCCGCCGACACCCCCTTTGGGTATAATCCCGAAGAATCCACCCCAACGGACACGAGAATGACGCACGCTACGACAAACGAATTCTACATCCCCACCTCTTCCCCGTTCGATCCCGACGAAAACGGCCACTTCGGGATCTTCGGCGGGCGCTACGTCCCCGAAACCCTCATGCCGATCCTCGAAGAACTCAAAAAAGACTACGAAGCGGTCCGTTTCGACCCGGAGTTCTGGAAAGAGGTGGACTACTACTACCGCCACTATGTCGGCCGACCCAGTCCTCTCTATTTCGCCGAAAACCTCTCCCGGGAGACCGGAGCGCGCATCTACCTCAAGCGCGAAGACCTCAACCACACCGGCGCCCACAAGATCAACCATACCGTCGCCCAGGCGATCCTCGCCAAGCGGCTGGGCAAAAAGAAGATCATCGCCGAGACCGGCGCGGGACAGCACGGAGTGGCCACCGCCACCGTCGCGGCGCTTTTCGGTCTGGAGTGCGAGATCTTCATGGGGGCCAAAGACGTGGCCCGCCAGGAGCTCAACGTCTTCCGGATGAAACTGCTCGGCGCCAAAGTCCACGCCGTCCAAAGCGGTTCACGGACCCTCAAAGACGCTATGAACGACGCCATCCGCCACTGGGTCACCCACGCCCGGGACACCTTCTACGTCATCGGCACCGTCGCCGGCCCTCACCCTTACCCGATGATGATCCGGGACATCCAGAGCATCATCGGCTGGGAAGCCAAACGGCAAATCAAGCAGGCCGAAGGGCGTCTGCCCGATCACGTCATCGCCTGCATCGGAGGAGGGTCCAACGCCATCGGGATCTTCAACCACTTCCTCACCGAAGAGGAGGTCGAGTGCATCGGGATCGAAGCGGGCGGCCTGGGGCTGGACTCCAAGCACGGCGCCAGCCTGGCCAAAGGCTCCCCGGGAGTGCTCCACGGCCAGATGAGCTACCTGCTCCAGGACGAGGACGGCCAGATCCTGGAAGCCCACTCCATCAGCGCCGGCCTGGACTATCCCGGTATCGGCCCCGAACACGCCTATCTCAAAGAGCGGGGCACGGTCCGCTACGACCACATCACCGACCGGGAAGCTTTGGATGCCTTCGTATGGCTCAGCCAGAAAGAGGGGATCATCCCGGCGTTTGAAAGCTCCCACGCCGTGGCGTACCTCAAAAAGATGCAGCCCGAAGAGCTGGCGGGCAAGCTGATCCTCATCAACCTCTCCGGACGGGGGGACAAGGATATGATTCAAGCGAAAGAGCTCCTCGACTTCGGCGGAGCCGAATGAGATTCTAGAAACTAGTAACTAGTAACTAGATTTTGAAAGGTTAAATGTGCTCTGTGAGAAATTGGATGTTTGGAAAAGATCGGCAGCGTTATCATCTGAACTCTATATCTACTTTCGTGATATTAAAGACTACGGTTTCAAAGATCAAATCACACGAGCCGGGCTCTCAATACCCAGCAATATAGCCGAAGGAGTGGAACGTGCCACAGACAAAGAAACTATCCGTTTTCTCAATATCGCTCAGGGATCTTGTGCCGAGCTCAAGACCCAGATCTACATCGGAATGAAGATAGAGTATATAGATCGAGAAACCGGAAAAAAGTGGATCAGAGAATTGGAAGAAATCCACAAAATGATCGGAGGCTTGAAAAAAGCACAAACGTAGAAACAAGAGACAAGTAACTAGTAACTAGAAAGTGCTAAGTTGGGTTTTGACACTTCCAGCTCCCTGACCTTCTCTAGTCTCTAGTTACTTGTTACTAGTTACTCAAAAAGGATCCCTATGAAAACCATCAAATTTTACGAAAAACTCCTCAACGAAATCGAAGCCGACGTCGAGATCGTCATCGTCGTCAACAAAAACTTCGACCAGCGCTTCTGCGACGAAGAAAAAGATCTCCTCAAAGAGGCGGGCTTTTCCGGTGAGCAGGACGAGACCTGTCTCCTGGCCGAAAAGCGCAAGATTTTCGTCGGGGCCGACTCCATCAAGAGTGCCGATATCCGCTCCGCCGCCGCCAACGCCGTGCGGGCCCTGGAGGGCAAAGGATACAAAATCGCCAAGATGGGCAGCTATATGAGCCACCCCACCTGTACCGCCACGTTGCGGGCCCAGGCCGAAGGGTTGCTGCTGGGAGGCTACCGTTTCGATCGCTACAAAAGCAAAAAGAACGACAAGCATCTGCACAAAGTCCGCATCTCCCTGGAGGAGTACAACGGCTACGAACTCGACATTCCCGCCGCCCAGCGGGCGATCGACAAGGGCATCGTCAGCGCCGAAGCGACCAATTTCGTCCGGGACATCGTCAACACCGCACCCGACGACTGCTACCCCGAGACGATGGCCCGGATCGCCCGGGAACTGGCCGAGAAAGAGGCGCACCTGAGCGTTGAAGTCCTCGATCGTGACGCGATGCGCAAAGAGGGGATGAACGCCCTGCTGGCCGTCGCCCGGGCCAGCCGCCACGAGCCGCGGCTCATCCACCTGAGCTACATCCCCAAGGAGAAGCCCGTCGCCACCGTCAGCCTGGTGGGCAAGGGGCTCACCTACGACAGCGGGGGACTGAGCCTCAAACCCTCTGAGTATATGGTGACGATGAAAGCCGACAAAAGCGGCGGTTCGACAGTGCTGGGAATCCTCAAGGCCGTCGCCGAACTCCATCTGCCCGTCGAGGTCCACGGTTTCATCGGCGCGGTGGAGAACATGATCGGCGGCGACGCCTACAAACCCGACGACGTGCTGCGGGCCAAAAACGGCAAAACGATCGAAGTGCGCAACACCGACGCCGAAGGACGCCTGGTCCTGGCCGACGTGCTCTGCTACGCCCAGGAGAAGGTCAAAGCCGACTACCTCTTCGATCTGGCCACCCTCACCGGTGCCTGCGTCGTGGGCGTGGGACAATATACCAGCGGCGTCATGGGATTCGCCGCCGAACCGGTGGAGCGGGTCCTCTACGCCGCCAACACCCTCGCCGGCGAACTGGCCACGAAACTGGACTTCAACCGTTTCCTGCGCAAAACCCTCAAAAGCGAGATCGCCGACATCTGCAACATCTCCAACACCCGCTACGGCGGGGCGATCACCGCGGCGATGTTCCTTGGGGAATTCATCGACGAAGAATACAAAGAGAAGTGGGCCCACATCGACATCGCCGGCCCCGCTTTCGTCGAGCACCCCTGGGGGGAGAATCCCCACGGCGCCAGCGGTGCGGGAGTGCGGACGATCATCCGGCTCCTGGAGAAACTCGCCCGGGGGGAGGCGCACAAATAACCGTCCTTTCCCTCTTTATGGCCTTTACGGCCTCTTTTTCGTTTGCCTTCATTAACCTTTGATTCTCCCGTTTTCTTCTCTCAAAACGACCATTTTTCGGGATTTTCAAAAAGAAAAAACTTCTTAAAACAAAAAATTTCCTCAACTTTCTGACGAATTAAATAACTTTTCGTGCTATTATTTCGTCATACGGCATCGTCATCTGTGCAAAAACGGAAGGGAAAAGGATGCGAAGATGAAGATTCGAAGCCTTCCTCGAAAAATCTTCGATTTTTACCAAGAGGGGTTTGCCTCGATGCGCCTAGGCAAAAAACTCTGGCTCATCGTCGCCGTCAAACTCTTTGTCCTCTATGTGGTGATCAAACTCCTCTTTTTCCCCGATGTAATGCAAGAGCAATTCTCCAACGACACCCAACGCAGCGATTTTGTCCTGCGACAACTCACCCAAGGAGCACGATAATGGGACACATCGACCCTTCACTCGTCGACTGGTCACGGGCCCAGTTCGCTCTGACAGCTCTGTATCACTGGATCTTCGTCCCTCTCACCCTGGGGCTGACCTTCATCGTCGCCATCATGGAGACCATCTACGTCAAAACCAGCGATGAATGGTGGAAAAAAACCACCCGGTTCTGGATGGGCCTGCTGGCGATCAACTTCGCCATCGGATTGGCTACGGGGATCATCATGGAGTTCGAATTCGGGACCAACTGGTCCAACTACTCCTGGATCGTCGGAGATATCTTCGGCGCTCCACTGGCCATCGAGGGGATCATGGCCTTTTTCATGGAGTCCACATTCTTCGCCGTGATGTTCTTCGGCTGGGACAAGGTGAGCAAACGCTTCCACCTGCTCTCCACCTGGCTGGTGGCCATCGGTTCCAACCTCTCAGCGCTTTGGATCCTGGTAGCCAACGGCTGGATGCAGCACCCGGTGGGGATGCGTTTCAACCCCGACACCGCCCGCAACGAGATGGTGAGCTTCTGGGATGTGCTCTTCAACCCCAACGCCTACACCAAATTCCTCCACACCATCAGCAGCGGCTACGTGCTGGCCTCCCTTTTCGTTATCGGGGTGAGCAGCTGGTATCTCCTGCGCAAACGGGAGATCAAATTCGCCAAACGCTCCATCGTCGTGGCCGCAAGCTTCGGGCTATTGGTGTCGCTTTTCAACCTCACCACGGGAGACGACTCGGCCCGCCAGATCGCCGTCGATCAGCCGATGAAACTGGCGGCAATGGAGGGGCTTTACGAAGGGAAACCGGGCGCCGAGATCGTCGCATTCGGTATCCTCAATCCCGACAAGAAGCTCCGAGACTCCACCGATCCCTTCCTCTTCAAGGTTGCGATCCCCGAGGGGCTCTCGCTGCTGAGCTATCACCGACTCGATGCCTATGTCCCCGGAATCCATCAGCTCGTAGACGGCAGCAAAGAGCACAATATCCTTAGCGTCGCCGAAAAGATGAAGCGGGGGCGCAAAGCAGTCGAGGCCCTCGCCGCCTACAAAGTGGCCCAAAAGGCAGGAGACAAAGAAGCGATGAAACAGGCGCTCGCAACCTTCCGGCACTACAGCGCCTATCTGGGCTACGGCTATCTCAAGAATCCCGAACAGGCGGTCCCGCCGGTGGCTACGACCTTCTACGCCTTCCACACGATGGTGGGGCTTGGAACCTGGTTTATCCTGCTCTTTTTCCTGATCCTCTACGCCGCCATAACCGATCGGCTTCAGAAGCTGCGCTGGCTGCTCTGGGCGGGAGTGATCTCCCTGCCCCTGGGGTATGTGGCCCAGGAGGCGGGCTGGATCACCGCCGAGGTGGGGCGCCAACCCTGGGCGATCCAGGATATGCTGCCGGTGGGCATGGCTACTTCCAATCTCAGCACCTCACCGGTCATGCTGACTTTCTGGCTCTTTGCCATCCTCTTCACCGCGCTGCTCATCGCCGAGGTGAAGATCATGACGGCCCAGATCAAAATCGGACCCAAGGAGCACGATCATGTTTGAAAAACTCTCCTATCTCACCCTCCAGGAGTACTGGTGGTTTCTTATCGGATTGCTGGGTGCGCTCTTTGTCTTCATGACCTTCGTCCAGGGGGGGCAGACCCTGCTCTATCGCCTGGGCAAGAGCGAAGCAGAGCGTGATCTGATCGTCAACGCCCTGGGACGCAAATGGGAGCTGACTTTTACCACCCTGGTGATGTTCGGCGGCGCGCTCTTTGCCGCGTTCCCGCTCTTTTATGCCGTCAGTTTCGGCGGAGCCTACTACGTTTGGATGGCGATTCTTTTTTGTTTCATCCTCCAGGCGGTGGCCTACGAATATCGCAAAAAACCGGGCAATCTCTATGGAGAGCGGACCTATGAAATCTTCCTCTTCATCAACGGTTCGCTGGGGATCATCCTCATCGGTATCGCTCTGGGGACCCTCTTTACCGGCGGGCATTTCGTCGTCAACGATAATCACCTCTCCCACTGGACCCGTTCCAGCTACGGCCTGGAGGCGGTGCTCAACCCCTTCAACGTCGCCTTCGGACTGATGCTTTTTTTCCTCGCCCGAATCCTGGCCGCACTCTATCTCATCGACACCGTCGACGAAGCGGCAATCATCGCTCGAGCCCGCAGCGTCCTCAAGATCGAGACGATCCTCTTTTTGATCCTCTTTCTCTATGTGGCGGGAAGCATCGTGAGCATGAGCGGATACGGCTACGATCCCCAGACGTTCAAGGTCGCGATCGTGCCCCACAAATTCATGCACAACCTCGTCGCCATGCCTTTGGTCGCCGCTTCGTTACTGCTGGGGGCGGTGCTTTTGCTCGTCGGCATCGGGATGGATCTTTTCACCCGTTACGACAAAGGGATCTGGCCCGCCGGGCTGGGGGTGGTCCTGGTGGTCCTTTCGCTCTTTTCGATCCTGGGGTACAACCACACCGTCTTCTACCCCTCTTTGGACGATCCGCAAAGCTCCCTGACGATCCGAAACGCATCGGGTAGCCGCTATACCCTGGTGGCCATGTCCTACGTCTCACTGATGGTTCCCCTCGTTCTGGGGTACATCATCGCGGTCTGGCGGGCGATGAACCGCCACAAAATGACCCTGCAGGAGGTCGAAAACGACCCACACCACTACTAAGAAGGAGCATAACAATGGACTATACTGACGCCATCATCTGGTACCTCTCCTGGCCGGTTTTGATCTACGTCGCCTACCGATTCGTCTGGCTCAACATCCGGCACCATGCCAGGATGGAAAAGCTGACAGCCCTCGAAGAGCATGTCGGGGATACATGGCAAGAACAGGATCCTCTGTTGCAAGAGAATCCCGACGAGGAAAAGTAACATCCCCATTCAACCATGAAAACTTCAGATTCACTTCCGAATCCGAAGTGACAGGTTTGACGCTCTTTCGATAAACTTTCATTCAAAAAAAGTTTCCATGGGGTTCTATCTCAAAAAACTGATCGCCTATCTCCTCGATCCCCTCTCCGTCGTTTTCATTCTCCTGTTTCTTGCGCTTTGGTTTCTCTATAGAAATCGGCGGAAACCGGCTCTTGGCTTCCTGACAGGCTCGATCGTACTGCTCTTTCTCTTTAGCTACAAACCCTTTAGTTATGCCCTGATACACCCGCTTGAATCCCGATATCCGAAACTGCAAAATCCACCGAAAAATATCCACAATATTATTTTCCTCGGCGGTAACCTGGAGCGCCGGGGATGGGAGCTGCTGCGGCAGCATCATCTTCTACCCCATGCCCGCATTATCACGACCGGATATAAAGGGGATTCCTTCGAGAGCGAAGCACGGAAAAACAAACGGATCTTCGCCGAATCGGGTATCGCCTCCCGGCAGATCCTCCCCCTCGATCGGCCCAGAGACACCGCCGAAGAGGCACAAGCGATCAAGACGCTTTTGGGTACCGAACCCTTCATTCTCGTCACCGCCGCGTTTCATATGCCTCGAGCGATGATGATTTTCCGGCATGAAGGGCTCCGTCCGATACCGGCACCCGCCGATTTGCCCCAAAAGCGCAAACGGTTCTGGACGATCCCGCCGGGGATCAAATATTTCGATCAGACCCGTAAAGCCCTCCACGAATACCTGGGAATTTTGTGGTTGAAAATCAAGGGGTATTGATACGATCAGGTTGTACGGTCACGTACCGACGCAACGATCCCCCATCGCCACGGGATATCCCCGACTTGCGGCGATCCGGCGAGCCCGCTCGGCCAGTTCCTCTTCCTTCACATCTGTAAGTTGCGGAATCTGCCAGAGCATCGCTTCGTCCCGGATTTCCGAAGATTCCCCATGATCCAGATCCCTCAGAATCTCCCGGGCCATGTCGGTGACCGAAGATACTTTGACGATCTCGCAGCGGGCATATCCCGGCAACGGGAAGGCCACCTCCGCCACTCGCAGCGTAGGGTCCTCCCCCGGAATCTGCTGGGCTCCAAAGAGCGGCGGCCCGCCCACCGTCGCCTCGGAAAAATCGGGGAGAAAACGGGCCAGATGGGCAATAGCCCGCCGGGTGCGCTCGTTGCGCTCGTGCGGCTTCCACCCTTTGTCGATCTTTTCCAGAAAATGTGCGGGCAATCGAGGCTGGCTCGTTTGCGGAGCGCTTTCGACCAGGCCGTCGGGGTAGAGGGTGATCTGCTGCGTCATCCCGTGCAGCTGCACGTAGCCCCCCGGATAAGGAGTAAACTGCCCCATCCCCCGAGGAGTCCCCCGCTCTCCGTGGAAGATCACTTCGGGCCAGAGGCTCTCGCGCTCGGCCCAATGGGAGGTATAGGCGGCCTTGAACTCCACCATCCGCCGTTCCCGAACCCCCAGCATATCGTCGATCTCCCCGGTGCGGAAACCCGTGGCGTTGATGAGGTAGTCGCACTCGATCGCTCCGTCGAACGCCCCTTCACACTCCACCCTGAAGCCTGTGCCTCTACGGCTCACATCGACCACCTGCGTCTCCCGCAAAATCCTCACGTTGGAGATCGCCTCCAGCGCCAGCCCCGCCCCGGCGGCGAGACGGAAGAGGTTGATCCCGTACTCCTGCACCAGGATCAGCGGATACTGCACCCGATCCAAATCCAGGTGACGCGCCAGGGGGATCATCCATTCCCGGGCGTCTCGGGGCCTCTCCACCGCTTCCCGCTGCGCCAGGCTTTCGATCTCTTCGCGCTCAAAAAGGCGAAAATACTCCGCGGGCTCCCCCAGCACCATCCGGCCGGGATCCTCGGCCACCATACGGGCATAAGCCTCCCGCAACAGCTCCAGTCGCCTCAGAAGCTCCATAGGTTTCCCGGAGTCCTCCGTCGGCACGGCGATCACCGTCGGACGGCGGTCGATGGCGAAGGGGTAAAGCCGGGCAAAATCGATCGACTGACGCAGCAGGCTTAGACACTGAGCATCGTCGATCTCCCGGTAGAGATTTCCCCCGGCGTGTAGATGACAAAATGGGGGTCCCGCTACCAGGGTGGGCTGCCGCTCGATCAGCGTCAATTCCTTGCCCAGCTTTCCCAGCAGCAGTGCCGCGCTCACCCCGGCAACCCCGCCGCCGACGATGACGATCCGATCTCTGCTCATCGGTCCCGATCCCCCTCGTCGCCCCCGAAAAAGAGCAAAATTTCTCCGAAACGCTCCACCACCGCATCGGCCCCCAGCTCCCGCACCGATCGGCCCGCGTCGTAGCCGTAGGCCACGGCGATGACGGGGATCCCCGCCGCCCGAGCCGCCAGGATGTCGTTGGACGAATCGCCGATCATCACCGCCTGCTCGGGTCGGCATCCCGACGCTTCGCAACAGTGTAGCAACGGCAGGGGATCGGGCTTTTTGCGGGGCAGATCCTCCCCTCCCACCACCTGCTCGAAAAACGCATCGATCCCCAGGTTTTCGAGGATCGGAGCGACGAACTGGGAGGGTTTGTTGGTGACGATCGCCATCCGGTACCCCCGCTCCCTGAACTTCACAAGCGTCTCTTCGACCCCGGGATAAAGCCCCGTCGCATCGTTGAGCACCGCCGCGTAACGCTCCAGAAAAAGCTCCAGCGCCCGTGTAAAAAGCTCTTTTTCGGGCTCCCGGTCGATCTCCCGTTTGCCCAGCAATCCCCGCTTCAGCAGCATCGCCGCGCCGTTGCCGATCCAGGTGCGAACCATCGCCTCGTCGTAGGTGGGCAGATCCAGTTCCCGCAAGGTGGCGTTGAGGGCTTTGGTCAGGTCGGGTACGCTGTCGATCAGGGTACCGTCCAGATCGAAAAGGAGCAGTTCTTTATCGCGAAACATCGAAAAATCCTGAGAATTTTTGGCAGATATATAGCGAAAATGGTTCCCCGCATCAAGCATACCGGACGAGACTCCACGAACGGTACATACCGATTCCGCTATAATCTCTTATCTCAAACGATAAGGAAAACCGATGAAGCGAGCCGTTTTCGTGCTTCTGGGGCTCCTGTTCTTCGGCGGATTCGCCGCCGCGGCCGGATGGCTGCATGACTACGACGAAGGATTGGAAAAAGCCCAAAAAGAGCACAAACTCGTTTTGATGATGTACGTCAAAAAGACCTGACCGGTCTGCAATCGGATGGAACAGGCTGTTCTACCACAAAAAGAGGTTGCGGACTTCCTGGCGAAGCACTTCGTCACGGTCGTTCTGGACATCGACGACGACATGCTCCCCGAGGGATACGGCTATTTCGCCGTACCGACCTTCTATGTCGTCGACGCCAACGGCACCAAACTCGATCGGGCCGTCGGAGGCGCCGACGCTCCCACGTTTCTCCGTTTTCTCAAGCGCTTCGTCCCGGGGTCCTGACGATCCCCGGGGCCGCGTCACTCAATCTCCCATTCTCCCAATTTCCTATGACGTGTCCACCGTCAACCTGGTACACAGCCATTGACAAAAAAACCATCTTCCAGGGATTCCGGGAATGATCGGATGGAGTAGTCGTCCTACGTTCATAATTCTTTATGAAACTTTTGTCCTTAACATTTATTTAAGCTTTTGAGTTCTATCATAGATTTGGGTTAGAAACATTACCAAAGGAGGGAAAAATGGCTTCCGATCGTTTCGTACTCGCTGTATTGGAAAACACGGAAAAAGACAAGCTCACGCCGCTGGTTCAGGCGCTCATCGACAGCGGTGTATCCAAAGAAAACGTATCGGTTCTAAGCAGAATCGAAGAGGAAGAAAAAATCGAAGATGCCGAAATCAAGGCAGCCGAACGGAAAATCCTCAACTGGAGTGAATGGGGAGCTCTGTCCGGCGGTCTTCTGGGGCTGTTGATCGGAGCGGTCGTATTCACCGCTCCGATCGCCGGTACGGTCGCGGCGGCAGGGGCCTCGCTGACCGGAGCGATCAACGGCCTCATCGGCGGTGCCGTGGTAGGAGGTGCCCTGTTTGGAGTCGCCGACGGCCTTATCGAATGGGGAGTGGGAGCCGAAGACGCCAAGCGGCTCGAAAAGCTTCTCGAAGAGGGGAAAATCCTGCTTATGGTCAAAACCGACGAGGAAAAGGCCGCCCAAATCGAAGAGACACTCCGTTCCAACGGTGCCCAATCGACCGAAATCCTCTAAAACACCCTCCGGAAGCTATCTTTCCGGAGGGTGTTTCTCCTCGTCGGCAAGGTCTTTTCGCCGCCCTTCGTCGTCGAATTTGCGCTGAAAATTCCCCCGAACGATGGCGAACGTAATCCATGCAAAGACCACCATCGCCACGATATACAAAATGTCACCGAATTTCATCAACACCCCCTAAACATAAAAAACACCATCCATAATCCTTCATCCAAAATCCAAAATCCTCAATCCTCCACATTGCCGCACCCCCTCATAGGCCACGATCCCCACGGCGACGGAGAGATTGAGGCTCCGCCCTTTCGGGCCCATGGGGATCGTCACGCACCGCTCGGGGTGATCGTGGATCAGCGTTTCAGGAAGCCCCGCCGTCTCCGAACCAAAAAGCAGCCAGTCTCCGGGCCGATACTCCGCTTCCCAGTAGGGTCGGGTCGTTTTGGTCGTCGCCAGATGGAAACGCCCGTCGACCGGATGGGCCCGCAAAAACGCCTCCAGCGACTCCCAGACCCTCAGATCCAGCTCTTTCCAGTAGTCCAGTCCCGCCCGGCGCACCGCCTTTTGGCCGATGTCGAACCCCAGGGGCTCGATCAGATGCAGCCGTGCCCCCAGATTGACGCAGAGCCGCCCGATATTGCCGGTATTGGGCGGAATCTGGGGAGAGACAAGGACGATGTTGAACATGGGCTAACGCAGACGGTTCAAGTTTTCGACAATGAAATTAAGGTGTCGATTCTCATCGAGAGCCGCGTACCGATCACGTTCCACACCTCTTCCTCGTCGACACCGAAATATTCATGGATCAAAACGTTGCGAAAATCGACGATGGGCCGATGCTCTTTGGTGAAATGACCGCTATCGATCAGGTTCTTCATCCCTTCACCGATAATTTCGAACTCCCGAATTACGCTATCCCATGCAACAAAGTCGTATTTCAACTCCTGCGCATCTCGGAAAGCCGAAGCCACATGATCGATCTTGAGCACCGCAACGAAAATATCGAAAAGGAAAAGTTCCGGCAGGCGTTTAGACATAAATCAGATCGTTCTCGATGCGCTTGCGTATCACCGGGCGGATCGAGTCGAAATATCCCAGATCCACCTTTTTTCCCAATTGCCGTTCCAAAAAATATTTCGCTTCCGCCCTTTTGAAATAATCTTTGCTTCGGCTCCGTAGAATCACCAGATCGATATCACTCCCATCCGTCCCGTCGTCGCGTGCCGTACTACCAAAAAGTGCGATCGCTTCGATCCCATAGCGACGGGAAAGCGCTTCTTTGTTCTTGCGCAGGATATGAAGAACGGTTTCTCGTTTCATAGGATCATTGTAACAAATCTCTCAAAGCGGTTCCTGCCATCGCAACTTTCAAACCGGAATATGAATAATCTTCCCCGTTTCACAATCCTCTATTACATCGAGAATCAGAGCTTTGAGCGGGAGCAGATCGTGAAATCGATTGGAGGGAGAACGCAAAACAACAGTCCCAAACGGTTGACGATTTAGCGCGTGTTGATACTCCATATTGCCGTCGATAGTAATAAAACAGTCTATTTCCCGTTTGGCCAATTCTTCCAGGAGATCGTAATCACTATAACCGGACAGTCCAAGCTGGGGAACGGTATAAGCTTCATAATTTTCAGGAAAAACAGTCCGAAGCTTTTTGGGTAGACATTCGTCGATAATAATGCGCTTCATTATCAGGCGGCGGATTCACTTTCGACGATCGTTTCCGCTTTTTGAAGGACTTCACGCACCTGTTCAAAACTGACGGTGGGAAAATCTTCCAGAAAATCTTTGACACTCTCTCCGGCCTTGAGGTAATCAAAAAGATTGCGCACCGGAACCCGTGTCCCTTTGAAAACCATCACGCCACCCATCTTTTTTTCATTGACTTCAACGGCATTCATTCGGCACTCCTTTGTCAACGATTATAACTTATTCTCAAAAGACAATGGTCTTGTTGCCGTGGATGAAGACCCGGTCGTTGAGGACCAGATTGAGCGCCCGGGCGAGGACCACTTTTTCCACGTCCCGGCCGGCGCGCTGCATATCCCGCCAGTCGAAGCGGTGGTTGACCGGGATCACATCCTGGGCGATGATGGGCCCCTCGTCCAGATCGTCGGTGACGAAATGGGCCGTCGCGCCGATGATCTTGACCCCCCGTTCGTAGGCCTGCTTGTAGGGGTTGGCCCCGATGAAGGCGGGGAGGAAGGAGTGGTGGATATTGAGGATCTTCCCCGGATAGCGCGCGACGAATTCGGGAGTGAGGATCCGCATGTATTTGGCCAGCACGATATAGTCCAGGTCGTAGCGTCCCAGAATCTCCAGGGTCTTCGCTTCGTGTTCGGCCCGGCTGAGACCGTCGGCGGGAACGTGAAAAAACGGCACATCAAAGCGTTCCACCAGATCCCGCAATACGTCACGGTTGGCGATCACCGCTTCGATCTCGGCATCGAGCTCCCCGTCGGCATGGCGGATGAGGATGTCGCCGAGCGCATGGGACTCTTTGGTAGCCATCAGGACGATCCGCTTGCGGCGGGGGGTGATCACCCGGATGTGGGCCCCCTGCGGCATCTCTTTCTCTAGCGCCCGGCGAAGCACCTCTTCGTCGAACGATCCGGTCACCACCGAACGCATAAAAAACTTCCCCGTCTCTTTGTCGACGAACTCCCGGTTGCTGTCGACGTTGAGCCCCGTTTCGAAAAAGACTTTGGAGATCCGGTAGACGAGCCCCCGCTCGTCGTTGCAGTCGATCAGTACCCGTGCCCGCTCGGCCATCCGCGGCTCCTCGTTTTTGGCGAAATTATATCCAAACGCTATACTGTCGATAAAAAACGCCATGCCTCTCTACGACCCCGACAAACGCCCCCACAAGCGGGTCGTCCCCACGCAGGACGGCTCGACGACGCTCTATTCGGCCGAATTCGACGAATGCTACCACTCCACCCGGGACGGGGCGCTCAACGAATCGCTACGCAAACACGTCGAACCGGCTTTCGCTCTCCAAAACGGGGCCACCCGACTGACGATCCTGGACGTCTGCTTCGGCCTGGGATACAACACCCTCGCCACCCTCTGGTACCGGATGCGTCTCCCCCGACCGCCCGAAGTACGGATCCTCTCCCCCGAACTGGACCGGGAGCTGGTCGCTTCCCTCGAAGGCTTCGACTACCCCGAAGCCTTCGCCCCGTTGCGGCCGGTCATCGCCCAAATCGCCCGCACCGGCCGTTACGAGGGGGACGGGATCCAAATCGACGTCCTTTTCGGCGATGCCCGCGAAATCCTGGAGACGATCGACACTTCCGTCGACATCGTCTATCAGGACCCCTTCAGTCCCAAAAAGAATCCCCTCCTGTGGACCCGGGAGTATTTCGCCCAGATCCGCCGGATCGCCTCGGAGCGGATGATCCTCACCACCTATTCCAGCGCCACGCCGGTGCGGATGGGGATGTATGAGAACGGTTTCTTGCTCTACGAACCCCCGAGCGCCGGGGTGCGCCCCGGGACGATCGCTGCGCTGCGCCCCCTCGATCTGCCCCCCATCGACATGGAGCTCAAAAAACGGCGCAATCCCGCCGCGGCCAGCCTCGAAGACGCCCGGTTTTTCCAGGGGGATACCGGAACCGAACCCCGCTAACCGCCCCTTAACCCCCTTTTGGATAGACTATCGCCGATTATCATACGATTTCCATCAGTATCCGGAGTTTTTCATGACCGAAGCCAAATACATCTGGATGGACGGGGAGCTGGTCCCCTGGGGGGAAGCAAAAGTCCACGTCCTGACCCACACCCTCCACTACGGAAACGCCGTATTCGAGGGGACCCGTGCCTATCAGACAGCCGACGGACTGGCGATCTTCCGTCTCGAAGATCACTGCCGCCGCCTTTACAACAGCGCCAAAATCGTCGCCATCGAGCCCAACCTCGACTACGAGACCGTCAAACAGGCCCACATCGAGCTGCTGCGGGCCAACGAGTTCAGCGGCAACGTCTACATCCGCCCCCTGATCTACCTCGGCTACGGCGTCATGGGGCTCTACCACAAACACGCCCCGGTCAACACCATGATCGCCGCCTGGGAGTGGGGAGCCTATCTGGGGGAAGAGGGGCTGGAAAACGGAATCCGGGTCTGCACCTCCTCCATCACCCGCAACCCCAACCGCTCCACCTTCGGCAAGGCCAAAGCGGCAGCCAACTACCTCAACAGCCAGATGGCCAAATACGAAGCGATCGAAAACGGCTTCGAGGAGGCGCTGATGCTGGATGAAAACGGCTTCGCCGCCGAAGGGACCGGTGAGTGCCTCTTCATCGTCCGAAACGGCAGGCTGATCACCCCGCCCAACGACAACTCCCTGGAGTCGATCACCCAGGCGACGGTACTGGAGCTGGCCCGGGACATGGGGATCGAGATCGAACGGCGCAACATCACCCGGGACGAGATCTACATCTGCGACGAAGCCTTCTTCACCGGCACCGCGGCCGAACTCACCCCCATCAACTCCCTCGATCACCGCACGATCAGCAACGGCCGCCGCGGCGAACTCACCGAGAAACTCCAAAAAGCCTATTTCGACGTGGTTTACGGCCGGAACGAAAAGTACCGGCACTACCTGACCTTCGTCAATGCATAAGAAGAGTTACAAAAATCGCGGATCTTATGATATAATCGGGTTATCAAACCTCCGGGCGATCCCCCGCAAACGCAATGCACTGCGGGGCAGTACCCCGGAGGTTTTTTGCGTTATGGAGCCACGATGCAGGAACGTTTGGCCATATTGATCGATCTTGATTTTTTCCTTCGACGATACCGCCGCCACGTTCGCGATGCGCTATCTACAGACGCTTCCCCCGAAGAGATCGCACACTATTATGCCGGGTTGATTCGAAAACATGTCGAAGGGCATCGTAAGTACAAAAACCAATCGCACACGCTTTATCGCGTCTATATTTATGATTCTCCGCCGCTAAACAAAAAAATGGAACACCCCAAAACACGGGAAAGCATCGACTTGTCCAAAAGTGCAACTGCACAAATGCGCAATCATCTCCATGATAATATCCGTCAGATGCCGATGACGGCATTGAGGCTGGGGACTCTGGATGAGAGCGGGGCCCATTGGACCCTCAAAAACCGGAAACGATACAATAAATTCCTTCGGGGAGAAATCACCGTCGATCAAATCGATGAAGAGGAATACCGGATCGAGGTCACCCAAAAACAGGTCGATATGAAAATCGGAATCGACATCACCTGGCTTAGCCTCAAACAACTTGTCGATCGAATCGTTCTGATCTCGGGAGATAGCGATTTCGTCCCAGCCGCCAAATTGGCGCGAAAAGAAGGGATCACATTTATCCTCGATCCCCTTCGTCAACAGGTCCGACCCGAACTTTCCGAGCATATCGATCTGCTTCGAACACCGAATATTTTGGATGAAGGAAAACTCGCATGACCATCGACTGGACCAAAACCCCCCTCCTTCCCGCCATCGCCCAGGATGCCCGCACGGGCGACGTGCTGATGCTGGCCTATATGAACGAAGAGGCCTACCGTCTGACGCTGGAGACGGGATACGCCCACTACTACAGCCGATCCCGCCAGCGGATCTGGAAAAAGGGAGAAAGCTCCGGCAACACCCAGAAGGTCGTCGATCTGCTCATCGACTGCGACGCCGATACGATCCTGCTGAAAGTGGAGCAACAAGGAGTCGCCTGCCACACCGGGCGCAAAAGCTGCTTTTTCACCTCCGTCACCCGAGGAGAAACGATCGCCGAACCCCAGATCGACCCCGCACAGCTCTACGGTGTCGTCGACACCCTCTACCACACCATCCTGGAGCGCAAAGCTTCCGGGGGAGAAAAATCCTGGACCCGAAAGCTGCTCGGCGACAAAGCGCTGCTGCTGAGCAAGATCCGGGAGGAAGCCGATGAACTGGCTACCGCGATCGAGTGCGAAAGCGACGAACAGGTGATCTACGAAGCGGCCGATCTGCTCTATCACGCACTCGTGGGGCTGGGATCCCGGGAGATCTCCCCCGACCGGGTGCGGCAGGAGCTGGCCCGGCGTTTCGGAATGAGCGGGATCGAGGAGAAAGAGGCCCGAAAAAAGTGATTTTTCGGGCCTCTTTCGTCATTGGTCATTAGTCATTTTACGCCCGTCGGGCGCAGTCATTGGTGGACGGACGATCCATAGAAGAAAACGAGAAAGGCCGATAGATCTGTGCCAAGCATGACACCTTTGGAAAGACGACAGTGCCTCGTGTTTCCTTTTTCTTTGTCGCGAAACAAAGAAAAAGAATCATTAGAGAATTAGGTCAAATATGTCCTACCGCAGCAACAACCTCAAAAACGCCCTGCACGGCTTTTTCCTCTCGGTGGCCACTACCGTCGCCGAACCCTCCACGATTCTCCCCCTGATCGTCCACCATTTCACGTCCAATTCGATCGTCGTGGGGCTGTTCGCGTCCTTGCTGCGGGGCGGAGCGATCCTGATCCAACTCATCGCGGCGTTCTACGCCCAGAGTTACGAGCGGGTGATGCCCTATCTGCGGATCGTTTTCGTATTCCGCTTTCTCTTTTGGTTTCTCATCGGAGCGGCGATCCATTTTGCCGGCGATCGCCATCCACTCCTTACCCTCTGGCTCATCGGATTCGGACTTTTTGGCTTCAGTTTCGTCGCCGGATTCGGGGGGATCTATTTCCGAGAGATCCTGGCCAAGGTCTTCGATCCGACCCAGCGGGGGCGGACGATGGCCAACCGCCAGATGGTCTCCTCCCTCGGTGCGATCCTCAGCGGCGGGGTGGCCGGATGGGTGCTCAGCCACTATCCTCCGCCGGAGAGTTATGCCCGGCTGTTCATGTTCAGCGCGCTGATCATGGCGCCAGGGCTCCTCGCCTTCGCGACGATTCAGGAACCCCCGAAGCGAAACACGAGTCCCCGGGAAGAACGCTTCGGCCAATTCCTCCGAAACGCCGCGGCAACGCTTCGTAGCGACCGGTTGCTGCGGCTCGAGATCCTCGCTTCCTTCTTGGGCTACTCTTTTTATCTGGCCCTCCCTTTCGTCATCCTCCGGGCCAAAGAGAGCTTCACACTCAGCGGCTGGGTCGTAGGGGGGCTCATCACCGTCCAGATGATCGGCAGCGTCGTGGGCAATCTGCTGCTGTGGAAGCATTTCGGCACCCGGTACGGACGGATGATGCAAACCGCCTACGCCCTGATGGGGACGGCGTTCGCTATCGCCCTGGCGGCGACGAGTGCGTGGGAATACGGACTGATCTTTTTTCTGGTCGGTATGGGGATCGACGGCTTTCGCAACTCCGATATGAACCTGGTCATCGAGATCGCCCCCGAAGCCAAACGCCCCGTCTACGTGGCAATCCAGTCGACCCTCGTTTCGCTGGGGCTTTTCTTTTCGATCCCCGGCGGTGCGATCCTCCAGGCATGGGGATACACGGTGCTCTATGGGATCACCCTCCTTCTCATTGCGGCGGGGATCGCCGTGACCGTCCCTCTGCGCCGGGCGCTGGGGGAAACGCAGTAGCGCGCCTACTCCACCTCGCCGTCCTTCCGGGACTCGGCACGGGCGAAAAACTCCCGCACCATCTCCTCGAATCGGCGCATCCGTTCGTCCCCTTTGGGGAGCTCACGGCGCAGTCGTGCCATCTCTTCCAGAAACGCTTCGACCCCCTCGGGGAGGGTACGCTCCACCCGACGGCGGAGCTCCCTGGCGAAGGCGGGAGAGGCCCCCGAGGTGGAAAAAGCCACCGTCAGATTGCCCCGACGGAGGTAGGAGGGGAAGATGAAATCGCAGTAGCGGGTATCGTCGACCGAATTGACCAGCGTTCGTGCGTCGCGGGTCTCTTCGAAAATCTGCCGGTGCAGATCGGGAGTATCGGTAGCGATGACGGCGATATCGTAGTCGCATGCTTCGCGGCTCCGATACGGACGCAGTTCGATCGGCAGTCCCGCATCGGCGGCCAACGCACGGACCCGATCGCCCGCTTCGATCGCCACGATCGTGATGCGATCGGTAAAATCGAGGAGCTTTTCGAGCTTGTCGGCGGCGATCGTCCCGCCGCCGACGAGGAGGATCCGTTTCCTTTCCAGAGAAAGGAAGGCGGGGAAATAGGCCATCAGAGCTTTTTCTTCAGATCCCCGTGGTAGACCACGGTGGCGGGGTCGATCTCCTCTTCGGTACACCGCTGCAAAAGGTCGGGAACCTCGGGGGCCTCATCAAGCTCCTTCATCGCCGCATCCAGGTCCTCCTGATAACTCATCATCATCTCGGCCGATACCACATGGGGGGCCCGCTGGATCTCCATCAGTTTGGCAATCTCTCCGTTGACGTCGGGGGCCTCGATCGTCACGACGATCTTCCCTCGTTCTTTGTCGCCGAAATGGTACTCGCACACGTCGCTCTCTTCACACCAGGCCTTGACGCTGTCGAAATATTTGGGGCTGCATTGGATCACGATACTAGAAACGTTCATTTTTTCTCCCTTTCCTACGGTAGTTTCCACATCATCACCACAGGATCGTGACTGGCGGAAAAGAGGGTTTTACCGTCTTCGAAGACGATCCGGGTAAGGATGCTTTTTTGCCCTTTGAGCAGGTAGCGGGGGCTCCGGGTGCCCAAATCGTACACGGTGATGGAATTGTCGGCGTGCATCGCGTAAGCCGCCAACCGGGCATCCGGAGAGAGAGCGGCGGCATAGACGAGAAAATCGCTCTTGAAATACCCCTTCTCCCCGGTTGCTAGATTGGCGTAGGATGCCCGACGGTCCTGCCCTCCGGCGACGACCCAATCCTTGCGGATGTCGACGCTGAAGACATTGTCCACATGGACCCCTTCGATGGTTTGGAGGATTTTGCCCGTTTTCGTATCCAAGACGCTCACGACCCCGCTCTCATCCCCAAACACCGCCCGTCTGCGCGCCGCATCCAGCGCGAAATCGGAAAATTTCGATCCGCCGATCTTGCGGCGGTAGATCTCTTTTTTCGTCGGGATCTCGTAAAGCACCGCTTCGTTGCCCAAGGTGGCGTAGAGGATGTGGTCTTTGTCGATGAAACGGGCTTTGATGATCGTGTGGCGATCGGCGGCGCCGAAAATCCGCGTCGCTTTTCCCCCTTCCAGGATCCGCAGATCGCTGAATCCCCCCTTCCCGCTGTCGCTGAGGATCAGATAGCGCCCGTCGATCCCGTCGACGCTGAATACCTTGTCGTCGATCTTGTCCCCCATGAAGTCGGTAATCTGGGGGAGGTGAAAGAGGGTTTCGAGGCGGAGGGTTTTCAGATCGAGACGCTGCAGACTCCCGTGATCGGTCCCCATCAGGAGCGCACCGTCGCGGATCACGAGATCGTTGACCGCCCCGTCGGCCTCGATCTGCCGTACGGGAGTCAGAGTACCAGCCCCCAGCACCGTGAGCACACAGAGCAACGCCAGGAGCGTTCTCATGCCCCCTCCTCGGCTTCGAGGGCCAATCGTTCCAGTACCTCCAGGATCCGCTCGGCGATCGCCTCTTCGTCCAGGTCGCAACGGATCCCGAAGAGATCCTCCTCCGCATCGAGAACGTCCGCGAACTCCTCCACTTCCCGGAGGAGGCCGGGGAGTTTCCCGAAGCGCTCCTCCCCCACCGCTTCACGGACCCGGTCGGGGATGTAGGCCATCCAATTGTATTCGGTGGGGTCGACCACCTCGGCCTCGTCGGCTTCTTCTTCGACGTTGGGATCGACCACGACGAAAAAGCGCCGCTCGTCGAGATCTTCATCTCCTACCCGTTTTAGCAGCGTCGGACAAAGTGCGTTCAATCGTTCTTTTTCGTCCATCGTCTCCCTTTCGTTGCGGTCTTGTCGTCAGAGCTATTGTATCACAGCCGTTGCGGTATCGGTTCCCATCCGATCGCATCTGTGGGGCAGCGTCCCATGCACCATCCACATCCGGTGCAACGTTCCGGATCGATCACTGGCTCGAACATCCCCCGAAAAAGGATCGCATCCTCCAGGCAGGGCTCTTTGCACGAAAAACAGATCGATCCGTGGTGGGCCAGGCACGCGGAGCGGTCGATCCGGAACCGGGCCGCAATCCGCTCCGGCCCCTCCGAAACGAGGACCCCTTCGGGGCACGCCAGGGCGCACGCTTCGCAAAACATACACCCCCTCGTCCCAAACGACACTGCGGGAGCCCCCTCCTCGTCGACGGCGAGAATCCCCTCTTCGCAGACCCCGATGCACGCTTTGGATTCGCATGCCGTACAGCGGCTGTGAAAAAGGGAGTCGTCCCGGGCATAGGGAGGACGAAGCTTCCGGACCTCTCCATCGTCCGCGATGACCGGAGCGGCCAGCGCACGGAAAAAGGCCCGCCGATCCTCCACTTACTGGACCCCCTCGTCGATCACTTTGATCAGATTGGAGCGCTTTTTGAGCTTGTCACTGGTGAAATCGGGCTTGAAGGTATTGCCCACCAGCGGTTTGACGTTGGCCTGGGGGACGTGGCACTGGGTACAATTGAAACGGGCCGGGTTGAGCCGCTTGAGCTTTTTGAATTTAGCGATTTTCACGTCAGTCGCATTGACGACGATTTTTCCGTCTTTGACGATATTGCCGTTTTTATCCAGCTTGGTATCGGGCCGGAAGTCGGTAAAGTGGGACTCGGGAATCGGCGTCGCTCCTACCCCTTTGGCCGCGGCGGGCATGTGGCACCCCAGACAGGCGTTGTTTTTGGCGGTAATGGGGACCAGTCCGTCGATGCTATGAGGGATCAGCGGCGGCGCGTTGACGTAGGAGCGTTCGAACCGGGGCGCCGCTCCCGGTGCGGGACGTTTGTATTCCACCGGCGGAAGATTGCCCACGGCACTATTGAGTCCGCTTCCCCGCAGCCCCAGTTCCTCCTCGGTGACCACTTTCTTGGCCCCCAGATCCTCTTTTTTGATCAGTTCGGGGCTGGAGGCGTCTTTGTTGATGTTGACGTATTCCTGCCCCGCCAGCGCTACCGCACTCGCGGCGACCGCTCCGATCAGAACGGTTTTGATGGTTTTCTTCATGCTTTTCCTCCCTTGTTGGATTCGAGTATGTTACGCAACGAAAAGCCCAGGGCGTCGTCGTCGCAGACGTCGACGCAGCGACCGCAGTTGGTACACTCCTTGCGGGTGACGAACGCGCTTCGCTTTCCGATCATTCCCAGGACTTCCACCTCCGGACAGACCGTTTTGCATTTCATGCACAGGGTGCAGTTGTCGCTGTTGTGCTTGACCCGTATGAGGCTGTATTTTCCGATCAGCGAATGGACGCCTCCCAACGGGCAGATGTGCCCGCACCAGCCGTTTTTGACGGCAAAGAGATCGAAGAAAAAGATCGCCGCCAGCAACCCCAGCCCCGCACCGAAGCTGAAGACCACTCCCCCTTTGAGGGCCGCGGCACCGAAAACGACGTTCCGGTTGAAGATCGTGATCGGACTGATCACCTCGAACGCCGCCAGTCCGCTCACCGCGGATACGATCAGCGCCAGGACGATCAGGTAGTACCGGAGATTCCGGCTGATCCAGATCTTCCGCTCGATCCGGTCGATCAGCAGTTTGCGACGCAGCCAGGCCGCCAGATCGGTCACCAGGTTGACCGGGCAGACCCAACTGCAAAACGCCCGTCCGCCGATCAGTCCGTAAAAGAGCACGATCAGCGCAGCGCCGACGAGGACGTTGACCCCCACCACGGCGCCCGTGGCGAAAATCTGCAGCACCGCGAACGGATCGGCCAGCGGAACCGTATCGAAGAGCCGGGAGGCGGAGAGATCCCCGCGCAGGATCTTCCACCCCCACCAGTTCCCCGCTCCGTAGAGAAAGAGCAGCCCCAGTTGGACCACCCGCCGAAGGACCAGATATTTGACGTTGCTCCAGCGCATCCTCAATACTCCAGCCCTTTGTTGAGATAGTCCATCGGGTTTTGCGAACTCCGCTCGTCATGGGTCGTCACGTCCTTGCCGACCCGTTCCTGGACCCGCTGCTGATCTTTTTTGTCCCACCCCTTGACGTAATGGGCCCCCGGTTTGCCCAGGGCGATCTCGCGGGGGAGGACGAAAATGGCCGGTTTTTCGGTCACGCATGCCTTTTCGCACATTCCGCAGCCGGTACAGTCGTACATGCTCACCACCGGCTTGAGGAAAGCGTGCTTTCCGGTCCGCTCGTTTTTGTCGTATTCGAGCCGGATCGCCTTGTCCATCAGGGGACAGGCGCGGTAGCAGGCGTCACACTGCAATCCCCAGAAGGCGATGCAGGAGTTGCTGTCCACCACCGCCAGCCCCATCCGCATCATCGTATAGTCCAGCTCCCCGGTTTTGGGATTGGTCACTTTCGATACGTCCAGGGCCCCCGTCGGGCAGGCGGTCACACAGGGGATGTCGTCGCACATGTAGCACGGGACGTCCCGGGGCTTGAAAAACGGCGTCCCGATCGTCACGTCGTCCTGGGCCCGCGCCATCTTGAGGGTGCCGGGCCGAGGCTTGAGGGTGTCGCGATCGAGATTGCTCGGACGGTGCAGACAGGCTTCGGCACACAACCCGCACTTGATGCAGGTCTTGAGAAAGTCGGGCTCGTCCAGCGCCGCGGGGGGCCGCAGCGTCAGGGGTGAGCTTTTGGCTTTCTCGGTGTACCCGGCCCAGATCAATCCCCCCATGATCCCCAACCCGGCCGTATAGGCCAGATCGGTCAGAAATCTCCGGCGGGGAGTGATGGGCCGTTTCGTTTCCTTGTCTGCCACGGACGATCCTTCATACGCTCATCAGGCTTTGTAGATCTTGACCGCACACTTCTTGTAGTCGGTCTGCTTGGACATCGGACAGGTCGCATCCAGCGTGACCTTGTTGATCAGTACCCGCTCGTCGAACCAGGGGACGAAGACCAGCCCTCTGGGGGGCCGGTTCCGTCCGCGGGTTTCGATGCGCACCTTCACCTTGCCGCGGCGCGACTCGACCCAGACCAGGTCGCCGTTTTTGAGCCCTCTGGCTTTGGCGTCTTTGGGGTTCATGTAGCACAGCGCCTCGGGGACGGCCCGGAAGAGCTCGGGGACCCGCATGGTCATCGTACCGCTGTGCCAGTGCTCCAGCACCCGTCCCGTACAGAGCCAAGTGTCGTACTCTTTGTCGGGCATTTCCGGCGGATCCATATAGGGGCGAGCGAAGATTTTGGCTTTGTTGGCCAGGGACTTTTTGGTCTTCTCCTTGACGCCCCGCAGGTCTCCGCTGGGGAGTTTCTTGGCCAGGGGACCGTAGAAGGCGAAGTCTTTGAGCCCCGCTTCCTTGGCGTGTTTGGCCGCATAGGGGTCGTACTTGACGTTGAAGCGCCAGAAGGTCTCCTTGCCGTTGACAACGGGCCATTTGAGTCCCCGCACCTTGTGGTAGGTGACGAAGTCGGCCAGGTCATGGCCGTGGCCCCGGCCGAAGCTGGCGTACTCCTCCCAGAGATACTGATGGATCATGAAGCCGTAGCCTTTGAAAACCTTGCCGTCACTGCCGACGACATTCCGGCTGTCTCCGAGACATTCACTGTTGTCAAAACCTTTTTGCGGGAAGCTATTGAGATCAATGGGATAGTTTTTCTTGGCCCGCTCGTTGGCGAAAAGGATCTCGTACATGGTCGTATCGGGCTTGTATCCCATTTTTTGCGCTTGTTTACGCACGTCGGGGAGCTTCTTGCCGTTGCGCAGCGTATAGGGGCCCCATAGATCGTCGATGGTGAAGCGCTTGGAGAGCTCGACCCACTGCCAGGTGTCACTCATCGCTTCGCCGACGGGAAGTACCTGCTGACGCCAGTGCTGGGTCCGGCGCTCGGCGTTTCCGTAGGCCCCCCACTTCTCGTAGATCATCGCACTAGGCAGAACCAGATCGGAGACCATCGCCGAAATTCCGGGATACCCGTCGGAGGTGACGATGAAAACATCCATCTCCCGAGCCGCCTTGATCCAGTGGCGGGCGTTGGCGCTGTCCTGGTAGGGGTTGCAGACGTTGACCCAGGCGAATTTGACCACACCGTCCTCGATGTCCCGATGGATCTTCATGATGTGCTGGTTGCCCACCGGGTTGAGGGTCCCTTCGGGGATGTGCCAGATCTTTTCGGCGATCTTGCGATGTTTTGGGTTTTTGACCATCATATCCGCCGGCAGACGGTGGGCGAAAGTCCCCACTTCGCGGGCGGTACCGCAGGCCGAGGGCTGACCGGTAAGCGAATAGGCGCCGTTGCCCGGTTTGGCCTGCTTATTGAGGAGGAAGTGGACGTTGTAGCTGAGGGTGTTGTCCCAGCTTCCCCGGGTGTGCTGGTTCATCCCCATCGTCCAGAAAGAAACCACTTTGCGGTCTTTCTCGATATAGAGATTGGCCAGATCCTGGAGTTTTTTCTTGAAGCTCTCCAGCGACTCGTCCGGATCCCCTTTGGCGATCTTGGCGACATAGTCGAGGGTGTAGGGCTCCAGCGATTTTTTGTACTCCTCGAAGCTGATCATCCAGTGTTTGAGGGTACCTGCGGTGTTTTTCATCTCGTCGCCCTCTTTATAGCCGTAGGGCTCCAGGGCGGGCCCTTCGAGATCGCTCACTTTCTTGGCCATCTCTTTTTGGATGATCTGCATCTCTTTGGCGCTGTATTTACCGGCCGATCCGTCGGGACGCACTGGCGTGAGGGATTTTTCCCCCTTGCGCCGCATCCCGTATCCGATATTCACCGGACCGACAGCGAAAACGATGTGTTCCTTGACGAAATCCCAGTCGATCGCCTCGGGGTGGTTGTAGACGATCTCCCGGGCGATGTAGTTCCAGATCGCCAGGTCGGTCTGAGGCCGGAAGATGATCTCGAAGTCGGCGATATCGGAACTTCGGGTCCGATAGGTGGTGAGGTTGACCACCTTGACCCGCTCGGGGTCGGAGAGCTTGCGATCCGATACCCGCGACCAGAGGATCGGGTGCATCTCGGCCATGTTCGATCCCCAACTGATGATCGTATCGGTCAGCTCGATATCGTCGTAGCATCCGCTGGGCTCGTCGATCCCAAAGGTCTGATAAAAGCCTACAACCGCCGAGGCCATACAGTGACGGGCGTTGGGGTCGATGGCATTGGAGCGGAAGCCCGCTTTCATCATCTTTTGGGCGGCATACCCTTCCATAATCGTGTATTGTCCCGATCCGAAAACAGCGACCCCTTCGGGGCCGCTTTCTTTGAGGGCCTTGCGGATGTGTTTTTCCATCTCGTCGAAGGCCCGTTTCCAACTGACGGGGCGGAATTTGCCGTGCTTGTCGAACTCCCCTTTGTCGTTCATTCGCAAAAGAGGTTTTTTCAAACGGTCGGCACCGTACATGATCTTGGCCGTGAAGTACCCTTTGATACAGTTCAGGC
Source organism: Campylobacteraceae bacterium (assembly GCA_027081405.1). Lineage (GTDB taxonomy): Bacteria > Campylobacterota > Campylobacteria > Campylobacterales > Sulfurovaceae > Nitratifractor. The sequence continues at coordinate 51,204 of JALWKO010000078.1, forward strand.
CCCGGTTGACCGGAGCGGCGGGATCCCCTTTGACAGCGACGATTTTTCCGTTTTTCGTCGCCACCATGATCCCGCATCCGGTACCGCAGAAGCGGCAGACCGCTTTGTCCCAGCGCCAGCCCTCCTCACCTTTGGCCGCGGCCGCTTTGACCTCGTCGGGGACCGAAATCCCGACGGCGCTCGCGGCGGCTGCGGCGGCCGTACTCTTCAGAAAGTCGCGTCGATTCATTCCCATTCTAACCTCCTGTGTGTTGCGGGATGGAGCTATTGTATCGCTTCGCCGAGGGGAAAGAATTGACATAAATCAATCTGGGTTCTAATAGTCATAAGTATCTTTGATCGTTTGACTTTCGAAAAAATTTTTTCTTTTCTCCTTGATGGAAATCAACTCCGATTTCACCGCCAAGGGGTACAATGGATCTGTATGGAATACGAAATAACCGGAGGTTATGGGACGATGGAAAAAGAGCTGCTTTTTTCGATCCAAAACGACTTTCCCCTCCAGCCGCGGCCCTTCGAAACACTGGCGAAGCGGCTTCATAGCGACGAAGAGACCGTCCTCGACACGCTTCGCCACCTCAAAGAGGAGGGGATCATTCGCCAGACCTCCGCAATCTTCGACACCAAAAAACTGGGCTACACCTCCTCCCTCGTCGCTTTTCGGGTCGATCCCAAGCGGATCGAGGAGGCCGCCGAAGTGATCAACGCCCATCCGGGCGTGAGCCACAACTACGAACGGACCCACCGTTTCAACCTCTGGTTCACACTCGCCGTCCCCCCCGAAAGCAGCCTGGGGCTTGAGGGGACGATCCGGGAACTGGCCCGGCGTGCCCGAGCCGAAGCGGTCATCACCCTGCCGACGATCCGCATGTTCAAAATCGCGGTCAAACTCGACACCACCGGCAATCAGGCGAAAAAGGAGCAAATACGCCACCACACCCCGGCCAAGAAGATCAAGATGACGGCCCGCCATTTCGCCGTCGTACGGGAACTGCAAAAAGACATCCCCCTCGTCCCTGAGCCGTTCGCTCCGGCGGCGAAGCGCCTCGGAATGGACTACGAGGAGCTGTTCGCCATCGCCCGAGAGCTCAAGGAAGCAGGGGTGATGCGCCGTTTCGCGGCGATTCTGAACCACCGACGCGCCGGGTTTTCGGCCAACGCGATGAGTGTCTGGAACGTCCCTGACGAAGAAGCCGAATCGATCGGCCGCACCATCGCGGGCTACAGTGCCGTGAGCCACTGCTATCTCCGTCCGCGCGCACCGGAATGGTCCTACAACCTTTTTGCGATGGTTCATGCCAAAAGCCGTGAAGAGTGCGACGCGATCATCGAGGAGATCGCCGCCGAAACGGGCCTGAAAGACTACGACCGCCTCTACTCGACACGGGAATTCAAGAAACAACGGATCGTCTATTTCGATCCGGCTTTCGAGCGGTGGGAAGAGGAAGCGTTGGAGTCGCTCAGCGCGTAAACGGCTCTTATTCCAGCCCCATTTCCCGTTTGAAATCGGCGATACAGTGGGTACAGGTGCGAACTTTGTTGTTTTCGATCGTCTCTTCAAGAGCCTGCGGATCGAGGATCCGCACGTGGTGATGACCGTCCATCGCGATGATCCCGCTTTTTTTCATTTTCTTGAAGATCCGGGAGAGGGTTTCGGGGGTGAGGTTGAGGATCGAAGCGATCTCGTTGTATTTGAGTTTGCCGAACATTTCGGGGTTTTCCAGAAGGAGTTTGGCCACCTTGGCCTCGGAAGAAAAGATCGTCTCTTTCTGGATCAGTGCCGAAAGGACCATGATCTTGGAGGTGAGAGATTTGATGATCTCCAGGGAAAAGGCGCTGTTGGAGAGATTTTTGTAGATGAACTCATAGGGAATGAGCGCCATTTTCCCGTCGGTGACGAATTCGCAGGTGGCCGGAAACGGCATCCGCTCGAAACAGGCGTACTCCCCCACCGCGGCAGGGGCGTCGAAACGGTTGATCTGCACCTGGGTCCCCTTGGGGGAGGTTTTGTAGAGTTTGACGGTCCCTTCCAGTACCACGTAGAGGTACTCTCCCCGATCCCCTTCGTAGAAGACGATGCTCTCTTTGCCGTAACTGCGGACGATCGCGTTTTCCCGGATCTCCTGCAGGTGGTCCTCCGAGAGCTTGGAAAAGAGGGGAACTTCCCGCAACTTGTACATTCCGCCCCTTTCGGTCCGAATTTTCGTCATTGTAGCGAAGTTTCTCCTTCCCCTTCGTACCATCGCAACACTCCTCTGAGTTCCACCACCCGTCCCACGACGATGAGAGCCGGGGTGGGAAGGGCCGCCTCGCGGACCCGATCCACGATCGTCCCAAGGGTCCCGACGACGGTCCGCTGCTCGGGGGTGGTCCCCCGGGAGATCACCGCCACGGGGGTATCGGCCTCCCGACCGATACGCAGCAGATTCGCCACGATGTTGTGGAGATTGTGCAACCCCATCAAAAAGACGATCGTTTCGTCGCTTTTCATGCTCTCCCAATCGACCTGGGACTGGGCTTTGTTGGGGGTTTCGTGTCCGGTGACCACCCGGAAGGAGACCGCCACCCCCCGATGGGTAACCGGAATCCCCGCATAGGCGGGCACCGAGATCGCGGATGTGACCCCGGGGATGAATTCGTATGCGATCCTCCGCTCTTTGAGAAAGGCGGCCTCCTCCCCTCCCCGACCGAAAACCAGCGGATCGCCCCCCTTGAGCCGTACGACGGTGTCGTATTGGAGCGCTTTTTGGTAGATCACTTCGTTGATCTGATCCTGCGGGAGAGTGTGTTTGCCGTCTTCCTTGCCCACGTAGACCAGTTCGCACCCCTCTTTGGCCTCTTTGAGGATTTCGGGATTGGCCAGCCGGTCGTAGATGATCACGTCGGCCTCCCGGACGACCCGGAGGGCCTTGAGGGTCAGCAGTTCGATGTCGCCGGGACCGGCACCGGTGAGATAGACCATTTATGCTCCTTCTTCGCCTGCGGCGAAAATTATTGGTTATTTGTCATTGGTCATTGGGAAAAGAGTTCCATGCCCACCCGTTTTGCGGGACCGAAGTCCCGCCTCCCAAAAAGTGCGGCAAAGCCGCACCCCAAAACTCTTCACTCTTCACTCTTCACTCCTCACTCTTCACTTGTTATCTCAGCTCGGCTGAGATAACACGACGGGTCCTCGGCCCAGAGATCGCCGTGGATCGCCCAGGCGCGACTGCGGCTTCCGCCGTTGCAGATGTCGATCATGCCGCATTCGGCACATTTTCCCGAAATTCTCCGGGGATGTTCCCGAAGCCGGGCAAGCAGGTCGTTCCCCTCGTCCAGCCAGATCTCGCTGAAGGGCCGTTCGGTCATGTTCCCGATCGTAACGGGGAAGAAAGGATCGGGTTTGACGTTGCCTTTCCAGTCGATATTGACCAGTTTGCGTCCGGCGCTGTTGCCACCCCAGCTGCGCAGCCGCCGCTCCATCTCGTCCCGAAGTTCGGGGTAGCGCTCGCCGAACTTTTCCAAAAAAAGGATCGCATCCATCTCCATGTTTCCGGTGACGATGTCGATCTTGCGCCCTTCCTCCCGGTACCGGAAGGCTTTGTCGATGATGAACTCGACGAATTTCCGCCGCTCCTCGGGAGAGATGTCGATCTTGAGGTTCTCCAGACCCCGACCGCTGTAAACCAGATGGGAAATGTAGATTTTGTTCACGCCGATTCGCTCGGCCAGATCGAAAATATCGTAGAAGCTCCCCTTGGTCTCCCCGGTCAAAGTGAAACGGATCCCCGCATTGCCGCCGTGGCGCTGGATCAGGGCGATCGCATCGAGACTGCGGCGGTAGGCCCCCTCCAGTCCCCGAAACGCGTCATGGACCGCTTCGATCCCGTCGATGCTGATACCGATATAGTTGAAGGTTTCGATGATCCGGTCGACGTTTTTTTCGTTGATATACAGACCGTTGGTCGAAAGGTAGGTGACGATCCCCACCGCTCGCATCGCCTCGGCGATCGTGAAGATGTCCTTGCGGATCAGGGGCTCCCCGCCGCTGAAGATCACAAAACGGATCCCGGCTTTGCGCAGTTCGGGGATCGAGGAGAGGATGAAATCGGTGCTCAGAAAATCTTCGCTGTTGGGATCGGCGTAGCTGTAGCAATGACGACAGGCCAGGTTGCAGCGATTGGTGAAGTTCCAGATGGCGATGGCGCCCTCCAAAGAGCGCTCGCGCCGCCCTTCGACGACTGCATCGATCAAATTGGAGAGGCGAAACATTCAATGATCCGCTTTGCCAATTTTCGAAGCCGATCGGTCGGGAGCTTCAAAAAGGAAAATCCCCGAAGGTTTGGGAACGGGCCAGGAGAAATGTTTCCACCATTTTTTCGGATCGGGATCCGAAACGTTATACGCCAATACTTCGTTTTGGGTATTGACGCTGAAGTAGAGTTCGGGATTGTCTTTGGACCAGCGCAGGTGCAAAATCCAGCCCGGGAATTTGAACGTGCGGGCGATTTGGAAGGTGTTGGTATCGATGATCTGCACATAAGGAAAATCTCGACCGCTGAAGCTCACCGCCAGCCACTTTTTGTCTGGGCTGAGGGTCGTGAAGACCGGATTGCCCTTGACGGCAATGGAGGTGACCGGCTTGAAATCGTGATCGAAGACGAAGACCTTTTTTGCCCCCACGGCGGGGACGAAGAAATAGCGATCCGAAATGCTCCAGAATCCGAAATGGGGCACTTTGAGGATTCGATCCTTTTTGCCCAGATTGAGGGGGATTTTTTTGTATTGCATCGTATCGAGATTGAGCAGCCCCACGTCGGGAGAGTTGAAAAGTCCGGCGACATAGAGGTTTTTGTGAATCATCGCGTCGAAGGGGACTTTGCCGATATTTTCAAACTTTTTATAAAGGACAAAATGGGGTTTGCCCTTGCCGGCATTCTCATCCTTCATTACCCAGATCTGATCGGCATCCATCAGCTCGAAGATCAGATAGTTTTTGTAGTTCTTGATCCCCACGTTGCGGCTGCCGGTTTGGATGCTCTGGATCGGGTTGAGATCCCGATCGAGGACTTCGACCGTTTTGTTGTCGTAGTTGGCCACCGCCAGATAGTTGGGCCCGATGATGAATCCGATGGCGCTTTTGGAGGTTTTGTATTCCTTGAGCTTTTTGTCGTGGATGGGATCGAACTTGATCACGTATCCGTCCCGGGTGATCACATAGCCGTCGTTGTCCCGGAACTTCACCACGGCGTGGTTGAAGTTGTGCATATGTTTGATCTCGTCGACGAGGAGGTTATGATCGATCACCGCCAGGGCGGAGTTTTCCCGCTCAACGACGAAGATCTTCTCCCGAGCGCTCAACGAGGCGAAAATTCCAGTCAGTATCAACAAAACAGAAAGTACACGTTTCATTTTTTGTCCTTGAAGGAGAGAATATAGTCGGTCAGCGCTTCGATCTGAGTGGCATTGAGGTCATTGAAAGCGGGCATGGAGTTGCGGCGGTAGCCCAGGGTTTTGGAGACGCTTTCGGGATCGACGATCTGAGCCATGATCTGCTCCCGACTTCTATGATTGGCAATGGATCGAAACGAAGGGCCGAAGGCTTCGGCAGTCTGATGGTGACATCCCCAGCAGTAGGCTTTGAAGAGTTTCTCACCGGCCGACGGTTCTGCGGCCAAAAGATAAGCTCCACTCAGCAACACTCCCGCGATCCAATGCCACGCATTCCTCATCATGTGCCTCCATCAGAACACCGTGTTTGAGGAAATCATAGCACTCTTTGGGTAAGTACCCCTTGATGGGAATCAAATGGAAAACAGCTCGTTACGATTCGGAGGAGTTATGATCGGAAGTGTTGTCGGAACGTTTTTTTCGGATGGATTCACAAAACGGTCGTGTACGTTTCACGTTACGCAGTGTGTGGATCATGGCACGCATCTGTGCCACGAGGGTGTCTGCGCCGGTGTGCTCTCGATCCTTTTCGTCCGAAGAGCGAGGCGGCGCAAGGAGTTTCATGGTCTATTCCTGCACGATTTTTGCCGAACCGGAGACGGTACAGACCAACTTGTCCGAGTTGCTGTAGTGGAAAATGCGAATTTTGGTCCCTTCTTCGCTTGCCACTACCTTGTGGCCTGCGGGAACCGACACGGCTGCAGAGGAGTCATTTAGATCTTTCGCGTATTGCGGCACATCCAGTCCACCCGCATGCTTACCGTGACATCCACTCAGCATCAACGTCGCCGAAGCGATCAGCCCCGCGACGACAATCTTCCGTTGTGCCGTATTCATTGTTTCTCTCCCAACATTACCGATTCATCTTTGTTGACGACCACGTCATCCACGATGACGCGCGTCGCACCGTCATGCTCATCCATCTCGTCGGTGTTCGTTTTGCGGATATATACCCGCGTTCCGTTACCGAAGGGCTGAGCATCCTTGGAGGTAGGATCGACTACTTCACATCCTTCTCCGACAAATTTCGTTACGACCTGACCTTGGGCATCGACCAAAACATCGGCACGATATGCTTGACATTCCGCCGCTACCGTATTGTTCTGGTCGTCCACTTTGACTTCCGCCGTTACAATCCGACTTCCGTTGTCATCCTTTTTGACATCCAGCGACGCTTCACCGACCGAAAGCAGGTCATCTTCTACCACTACAGCCGTAGCCGCGGTGATCGTAGCATTTCCTTCGCCGCTGGTGTTGTCATCGCTTCCGCTACCGTTGTTGTCAGCTACTTCCGGATAGACCTCATAGCCGATAACCGTTTCGTTGTCATCTCCCTTGATCGGGCGGATGGTGAAATCAGGGGTGAGCGGATCACCGCCGAACGAAGGCTCTTCACCGTCAGTCGCACCGTCTCCGTCACTGTCGGGGTTCGTCAGACTGGTTCCATTGGCGATCTCGTCCCCGTCTCGTACACCATCTCCGTCACTATCGGGATTCAACGGATCGGTTCCGTAATGTGCTTCATCGACATCACTGACACCGTCGTTGTCGTCGTCAGGATCGATTGCGTTGGGAATACCGTCACCATCCGCATCCTTCGCTCCGCCATCAACCGGATCGTTTCCGTTCTTCGGATCGGTTCCGTTGGCGATCTCCTGCTCATCGCTGATTCCGTCGCCGTCGTCGTCCAGATCGTACGCGTCGGTGATGCCGTCGCCGTCGGTGTCGGTCTTGCCGGCATCGGTTCCCTCGACTCCGTCGTCATCGGCGTCGGCCTCGTCACGGATACCGTCATGGTCCTTGTCGTTGTAATCGTCGGTGCCGTCGCCGTCTACGTCCGCGTCGGCCCCGTCGTTGATGCCGTCGCCGTCGGTGTCGATGTTGGCATTGTTGGGATCAAACTGATCCAGCAGTCCGTCCTTGTCATTGTCGGTGGCATCATAGCCCTGGGTAGTCTCGCTCGACTCGTTACCCGCAGCATCCTTGGCCTTGACCTTCACGTCCCCGCTGGTCTGGGGCTTGTCTGAGGTGACGGAATAGTTGCCGTTGTCATCGACGGTCGCCTGCTTGGTACTGCCGTCGGGGAAGGTCACCGTGACGGTGGTCCCTTTCATCCCGGTTCCGCTGACGGTCACCGTACCATCATCATGCCCGACGGCCGAATCGATGGTGGGCGTCATCGCAGCGGCATTGACCGCATTGATCATATCTTGAACTTCTTGAGCGGTTGCCGGATTGGAGAACGCATCGGGATTGTTATTGATATAGTCCTGATATTGATCTTCAAACCCTTCGATCGCTCCGCTTACGCCGTCGATCGAGTTGTACTCCTGAGCGTTCAGATGGGCATCAGGAATCTCTCCGTCCGCATCTTTCCCAATCGTTTCGAGCAACGTATAGGCACGGCTAAGCAGGGCGAAGGTCACCCCATCGGGCAAATCGACCTGACCGTAGAAAAAATCGCCGTTTTGTTTGAGGACGATCGGCGTTTCATCCGCGAAGCTTCCGTCTTTGTCGGTATCGACGACGATTAGATAGTTGGAAGTCCCCGCTGTCAGAGGAGGAAGGCTGTAGTTGGGGTTGTTGGTATTGAACTGGATCCAGGTACCGGTGACGTTGCCGGTATTCTGCACTTTCCAGATCCGCTTGCTACTCTGATATCCGCCGGGAGCATTTTGATCGTCCCATTCAGCAGGACCGTTATTGTGCCCCCAGACGAGATACTGCCCGTCCTGAAGCTGCGGACGATTCTGATCCAGGTTGGATGAGACAAAGTCGTCGTTGGTGGAGATGACGACGACGCCGTCTTCTTTGGTCGACCCGGAGACCCGCTGATCGAGTCCCGAACCCGAATCGTAAGCGATCCCCGCTACCGAGTTGACGTAGGGATCGTTGGCCTGCATATCAAAGACGGTATTGCCGTGGGAATCGACATAAGTGGTGATCCCCTCCAGGTTGATCCCGAATTTGAGCGAGAGATAGCTCTCGACCCGCAGACGCTCCTCTTCGGTGAGGGCTCGGTTGTAGTTATTGGCCTTGAGTTCATAATGGGCCGTATCCCCGTTGTTGGGATCAGGGTCCTTGGTAAAGGTCGATCCGCTTTGCTGATCGACCCAAGTGTTCGGACTGCACCCTTCCGTATTACAATCCAGCCCCTTGTCGGCCTGCATCCACATCACGAGGCCGCTTTCGACCCCACCTGGAGCAGCGGCGAAAACCCAACTGCCCCCATCAAGATCGTGGCGGCAACGTAACTCAACCGAATGAATCTCCGAATTCCTCCTATCCGTTTCATTCCGAGAGCCTGGGCTCCACCTCGTATCCCTGTTTGCCCGTCTTGAACAACAAACGGATTGTTCCTTTTTACAGAACACCGTATTAGCATTTTTCAGAACAAATTTTATCCCTTCCTTAAATTGTTTCTTTTATCGAACATTTTTGTCTTTTTCTCTATCACTTAATCGGATTTGCATTTCCGCGCCCGTTTTATGGGCTTTCTTGCAAAAATTGCAGCGTCAAGGAGAATCGCGTTACAATACTTCATGGAACCGAATTCGCCGATCAAACCCAACAAGATCGAACGGCTCAAAACCCGGCTCCAGCCCTGCGACTACGACCTCGCTTCGGTCAACTGGCTCCATCCCGACGACGAGAGCCGTTTCTATCTCAAAAACTTCGGCATCTACAACATCAAACTCCGCCCCGAGACCTGGATGATCCGTCTCCGTTTCGACGGAGGGATCCTCGATGCCGACCGGCTCGCATCGGTCGCCCGCATCGCCCGGAGGGAAGGGCTCCGGATCCTCCTGAGCACGCGTGCCCAGATGGAGCTGCACGATCTGACACCCCGACGGGTCTACCCCGTCTGGAGCGAACTCCGCGAAGCGGGTCTGACGAGCCTCCAGACCCTCACCGACAATCTGCGGGGAATCCTGATCGATCCCCTCGACGATTGTGCCCCCGATCGCCGGATCGAATGCCGCCCCATTCTCGAGCGGCTGCAAGGCACCTACGTCGACGTCCCCGAATGGATCGGCACCCTTCCGCGCAAATTCAATGCGGCCCTCATCGGGCGGGAAACCCCCTCCTTCAACCCCTGGGGGCAGGACCTGCTGCTGGCTCTGGCACAAAAAGGGGGAGAATGGGGGTTCAACCTCTATCTCGGGGGGAAAAACAGCGAAACGGCCCGGGATGCCGACATTTTCTGCACCCCGGAGGAGGCTTGCGCACTCTTCGGGGCGGTGCTGGAGGTCTACCGCCGTCACGGTCTACGCGGCAGCCGGGCCAAGACCAGCCTCCATCACCTCATCGAATCGGCAGGAATCGGGCAGGTTCGTCACTGGATCGAAGAGGCTTTGGAGCACGAACTCCCCTCGGCAGGGAAGCTTCGGATGCGCAGCAGCGCGGAAAATCTCGATCATCTCCTTCCGATCCGACGATTCGGCCGCCACGGGGAGATCGACCCAGAGACCCTGCACGAAGCGGCCCGGGAAGCCCGCACCCAAAACCTCACCCTCCGCCTCACCCCCCGCCAGGAACTCTGGCTCTTCGACCCCATCGCCATCCAAAAATCATCTTCCATCCTTAATTCTCAATCCTCAATTCTCAATTCTCCATCTGCTCCCAAAGGGAGCGTTACCGCCTGCGCCGGCTCGCGCTACTGCCCCCTCGCGCTCTGGGAGATCAAGCCCGATGCACGGCATCTCCCCCTCGGGATCCTCACCCGGCGGGGGATCCGGGTAGGAATGAGCGGCTGCCTCAAAGGGTGCGGCCGCCACCACCACGCCGACATCGGACTGGTGGGGCTGCGGAGCAACGCCTTCGGACCGACGGAACGGGCGCTGCGGGTTTTCGTCGGAGCGCTGGAAGCACCCGATCCGGCACCGGCGCGGCTGCTTTTTTACGCCGTGCCCGAACGCTCCGCAGCCCGACTGTTCAAAGTCATCGCCCAGGACTACGAACGATCGAGAGCCTCCTCTTTTGGGGAATTCAGCCGCACGGTCCTGCGCCGCTACGACGAAGAGACCCTGACGCTCTGGTATCTGCTACGGCAACTGGACGGAATCACGCAAGAGACGCAACGACAATTTTTCGATGGTGACGAGGATACGCTACGAGAAGCGCTCCGGGCCCTTCCCGCCTTCCCAAAGGAGGCGAGACAGATCTCCGAAGCGATCTCCCTGCTGAGCCATCGGCTATGGGACAAAACGGGGTGGAGTGAGGAGTGAGGAGTGAGGAGTGAGGAGTGAGGAGTTTAAACTAGCAGATAAATTTTGTCAAGGCTCCAATTCTCTATTCTCAATCCTCCATTCTCCATGCTCCATCCGAAAGCTCCACTTTCGTCAGTATCCATAATCGACGATCCGGCCGCTGAGACTCTTGAGGAAGGCCACGGTGTCGTTGATTTCCGAAGGGGTGAATTGCCGACCCAGCTGATACTTGCTCATGATCCGCACCGCCTCGTGCAGATCCCGGACCGAACCGTTGTGAAAATACGGTGCGGTGCGGGCCACGTTGCGCAGCACCGGAACCCGGAAAAAATCCCTCCCCTCCCGTCCGTGGAAATCCCCCACGTTGTCGAAGGGAAATTCGCTCGTTTTCCAATGGAATCGAGGGGTGAACGAAAATCCCAGGTAGTCGTCTACGTACCGGCGCAGAGGAAAGCGCTTGACGAACTGCCCCCCGACGCTGATCCCGGCGTGACATCCGGCGCAGCCCCGGGCCATGAAGAGCGTCATCCCCCGCTTGGCCGCCGGCGAAAGGGCGCTGTCGTTCCCGTCCAGAAATTCGTCGAACGCCCCCCGGGTCAGAAGGGTCCGCTCATAAGCGCCGATGGCCCGCCGGATGTTTGCAAACGTGACATTGTTCTCCCCGAATACCTGCGCGAACATTTTGCGGTAGCGGGGATTTTTTGAAAGCCGCTCCACCGCCTCTTTGGGAGTGAGGTTCATCTCGAACGGCGCCTGGATCGGCCCGCCGGCCTGCTCCTCGACGGTGTGGACCCGCCCGTCCCAAAATTCGAACTTCTCCAACGCTGCGTTGAGTACCATAGGGGAGTTGAGATGGTGGGGATTGATGCGCCCTTTGTAACCGATAGCTGCGGGACGATTGTCGTCTCCCCCTTCGGAGAGAATGTGGCAGCTCGCACAGCTGACCGTCCGATCCCGGGAGAGGATCGGATCGAAATAGAGTGCTTTTCCCAAAGCCACCTTTTCGGGCGTGATCGGATTGTCCGGGGTGTCGACCAGCTTCCGCATCCCTTCGCGGGTGCGGGGGATGGAATGCAGATTGTGCCGCGCCGCTTCGATCCGTAACTGGGCATCGTCCCATACCGGATCGGGCGGAGGGGGGAAGATCCTGGGGAGCGAAGCGATCCCGAAGAGTACCGCCAGGGTGATCAAAAGGGGACGCATGGGACACCTCCCGTTTTTTCCGATTATAGATCGAACCGATCATTGTGATCAATGCCTTTTTGGCACGATCGGGAGAAAACGGGAGCACGATTGGGAGTTTCACCCGAAAGGTCGGGCCGCTTTGGGGTGGATGCCGTAGTGATCGAAAAAGAGCCGGCTGAAATGGCCCGCATGACGATAGCCCACTCGGCGTGCCACCTCGCCGACGCGCAACTCCCCCGATCGAAGCAGCCGGTTGGCCTCTTCGAGGCGCCGGAGGGTGACGAAACGGTGGATCGTCATCCCGTAGCGCCGTTTGAACGCCCGCTTGAGCAGCCATTCGTTGCTCCGACACAACCGGGCCAGTTCGGGAATCGTCGGCGGATCGGCATATCGGCGCAGCAAAATTTCCCGAGCCCGGGAGCTCACACGGAGCTCTTCGCTGCCGAGCTCCGGATCGTCCCGCTCCCACTCCAGCAGATCGAGCCGGTGCAGCAGCAGTTCCAGGACCCGATGCTCGGTCGCCAGCCTACTGAGGCGCGTACGACGGCTCGCCCGCCCGATCCGATCGAGGAGATAATCCCCCAGCCGATCCAGGGGATCGATCCCGAGAATCCGCACCCCCCTGACCGCATCCGTCGTTTCCACCAGTCGGGAAACCGGATCGTCGGCCTCCTGGCGATACCGCCGGAGAAAAAAATCGGCCACGAACAGCGTAGCGCTCCGGTGCCTCTCCCCGGAGCATTCCACCCGGATTTCCGAGGGACCCGCCGCCAACACGCCCCCTACTCCGGCACCGATTTCGACGGTGTGGTCGAACGTGTCGATCCGGACGCTTCCGGACGAAACCAGCGGCAGGACCAGCATCCGATCCCAATTTTCGACGCGGCGGCGGAATGGCTCCGGAAGCGTCCCCTGCGTCTCCATCATCACCAGACCTCCCGCCACATCGAGCCGCCGGAGGACCAACCCCGGAACCGGTGACTCCTCCCGCACCACGCAGCGCCGATCACCGGCATCGAAAAAAAGACTGTTCATCCCTCAGATCCCGTAGTATTCCCGTACCCGTCTCTCGTACTCCCGATCCTCCAGCTCCCGTCGCATTGAGAGGAATTTCCGTGCCATCCGTCCCACGGGGACGCGAACCGGCGCATCGGGATTTTCGAGAAGTTCCGCCACCGCCAGGGCCACGAGACGGGGGTCGTCACCACCGTTGATCTCCCCCTGCACCCGCGATAGAAGCGTTTCCACAAGCGGTGCGTAAGGAGAGTCCCCATCCCCGATCGAAGCGTTGAGTCGGAGATTGCTTCGGGCGAACTGGGTGCTGAAAAATCCCGGCATCACCGAATGGACCCGGATCCCAAACGGCGCCAGCTCCATCCGAAGCGAATCGGTGATCCCCTCGACCGCGTATTTGCTCGCGTTGTAAAAACTCAGCAACGGCAGCCCCACCCTCCCCAGGAACGAACTGATGTTGACGATCACCCCTTCACGGCGATCACGCATCGCGGGCAGAACCGCCCGGGTCACCCGCACCAGACCGAAGAGATTGATCTCGAACTGTTCGATCATTTCCCGATCTTCCACCTCCTCCAGCGTGGAGACCAGACCGTAGCCGGCATTGTTGATCAGAGCGTCGATCCGCCCGCAGTTATGGAGGATCCGCTCCACGGCACGGTCGATAGAATCCCGGGAACGCAAATCGACGGCATGGACTTCCACCCGATCCGCCAGGGCTTTGCCTAAGAGTTTCGCATCCAGCAGCTCGGGGGAACGGGTCAGCGCCGCCACGCGGTATCCGCGGCGGACCAGTTCGGCGAGGATCTCGAATCCCATCCCCGTCGAGGCACCCGTGAGTACCGATACAGGTAACGTGTCCATCTCACCCCTCTTGATGTTTCACCCACCTGACGCAATGGGAAAAGCCAGGCCGACTCCCCATCATTTGCTAGGAAGCCCAGGGAATAGCTGTCACACTACTGCGAACCCCCCGGGCAGAAAAGAACGATACACCAAGCGTACCGTTTATAGCGGGTGGCACGGAGAGTTTCGAACTCGTTTCACTAAACCCCAATCACGACCCATTGTAATGTGAAAATACGGCAAAAATCTTGACGGAGGACAAGCTATCTCGACATTACGGAACGATCACCGCTGCGCTTGAAATACCAGAAGGACCGGCGTACGCTTAGAATCGTTGTTTCAGCGCATCTTGCAGACATCCGATCAACGCATTTCCCACACAGGGAGGGGAAAATGGGATTTCCGTTGTCGGATCGACGAGAAAAAGGGCCGGGAAACGGATCGTATAATAAAGTTCGATCGGATAACGGGATCGGGAATCGACGACGATGAGAACGGAAACGAACGAGTGGGAGATCTCGCGGGACAAGCGGGCATCGCTATGGATCCGGGACAATAGTTTTCGCGCGTTTTGCGGTGAGCGGACTAACAAAATCAAAAGGTTCTTATGGTTTTTTCGGGCTTCTGTGCGTGCGGAAGCGTACTCTCCACGCCAGGAAATCGGACCCGCGGTCAATATCGCACACACGATCACGAAAAAGAGAACAGGCCTCACGGTACAGTCCATTCGACTTTTTTGACGAGCATCGGTGTCGTATATGTTTGATCCTCGAGGATGATCGCTTTGAGACAATCCTCCTTCGCCAGCCGAGCAAAAAGCGTCACACTCACGTTGTCTCCCGACTTGAGACCGGGAACGGTGTAGTGCAGCGTCCGGCTTTCGTGACCTTGAAGGTTGTTGACCTTTTCCGAAGTAGCCGAAGTGGGGATAACGATAGGGTGCCCTCCTTCGAAAAAGCGGTAGACGAAGTAGCCCTGTCGATCTTCGGAAGGATCCTTGCGATAATTGCGCCAGATGACCCGACCGTTGCGCGTCACGACGATCTGCAGATATTTGGCCCGCGCAGGTTGAATGATCATGGGATGGGGCATTTTGTTCGTCAATGTCACGTCGATTCCATCCTTCGTCCGTTTCAACGCGATTGCATATCCCGTAGAGCGAAATTTCGGATCTCGAATCCCCGGAAATCGGTGACTGTGGTGTGTCGCGCGATTGCGATTGTTGTGTTTTTCTGCGCCGCCGAGAACTTCGGGCATATGGCATCGAACACAACTAAGGGCATTTTCATCGGGCTTCATCGCCCGGAAAATCGTGACATTGTTTTCGTTGATCTTGTGGCTGTGACATCCTTTGCAGACGTTCTCCAGATAGATGGGGCTTTTGAGTGAGGAGTGTTTATCACTCTCGTCCGGATTCTCCAGCGTGCCGAATAGGGAGGGTTTATATCCCTTGGCCTGTTTGGCGGGGATGTTACGATTGAAGTGGTGAGCTTTTTGGACATAGGCAATGGTATGGCAAAAAAAGCACGAAACCCCGTCTCGCTCTCGCACGTCATTCGGATCGGGACGTTCTCTCCCCGTTACCAAAGCCTTCCGATTGCCGGCTGCCGGCATGTGGCACGGTGCACAAGCATAGGTTTTCGGATTGGACACGTCGGCAACTTTGTGATGCAGTTCATCCGAAAAATAGCTCAACGCATGAGCGGAATGTTCATACTCTCGATAGATCGTCTCATGACACTCTTTACACTTTTCGTTGGGGATGTAGGGAGCGGATAGCGCAAAAGTGAGTAAGCAAGAGAAATATATGGAAACGATCTGTTTACCACGTCGGTGCATTGAAACTTCCTCGGAATTCTCAATGCACCCCCCTCCCCAGGAGGGAGATACGCCGGATTACGCTCCGGGAACTTCCTGCCGATGCTCTACCGAGTAGGTAAAAGTCGGCGTGGTCATGTTGTAGATGTATTTGATAAATTTACCGGTCTTGGCATCATAGACACCGATCCGCCCGGTCGTCCATTCCGAAATGAAAACCCATTTTCCGTGATTTGCGGGTTCGGCGTGCAAAAGTCGCGGAACGACGGGGTTTTTGACCTTCGGACCGTGTTTGGGCGTATAGCTGACCACCTTCTCCTTGGAGATTTTGGAATCGCTCTCCTTACCCTTGACTACTTCATACTGCGTCGCATCCCACTCTTGTAGGATCTTTCCGGTATGCGCATCGATCAGATGTCCTTTGGTCTTGCCGACTTCGATGATCCGATCGGTTTCGAGAGTCTGTTTGTTGATCAAATAGACTTTATTGTAATTGTGGGGACCACCGAGAACACAATCGGACCAGAGATAAGGGGTATCCTTGCTCGTACCGATAAAGAGTCCGCCACCGGCGGTCGGAACGTTTGCGACGACTTTGTTGTCCATGTTCCAAATCACGACGTCACCGACGTTCATACTGTTGGTGGCGTTGAGCTGCCCGTAACGCTTGTTGTACCAGGAGCTTCCCTGACCGGGATGGGGTTTTGTACCCGGACCGGTATAGATCTTCGCGGCGAGTTTCTTGGTTTTCAGATCGATCACTCCCATCAGGTCGCTTCCTTGCGATGCCACGTAGACGAAGCGCCCTTCATCGGTTCCCTCGTTTTCGAACGCGTCATGCAGGATTTTCCCCACGTTGGGGATGTCTCCCACGACAGGGAAACCAGGCTTGCTATAGTCGACGATGTATACATGCCCTCCGTCTTTGAGCGCGAAGACGAAATACGGACGATACGGAGTATCGGCGATAAATGCGACACGACTGGGACCGATATTGCCGTCGGGATCGATGACACTGGCAGTAGGATAGACTTTCAGAGGTTCCAACGTCAACGCATCCAACAACACCGCACCGCCAGGGTTGTAGTTTCCGGCCATGACGTATTTTCCGTCGGGTGAAACCGCCAGCCCGCGGGACTCTTGCCCTACTTGGACACTGGCGATCGCCGGTTGACCGGGAGCGTTGAGATCGAACATCGTCAAACGCCCGGATCGACTGATGGAATATGCGTATCGGGGCATCCGCTTGTTGGTGACGGTAACGTGTACGGCAAATCCCGCTTTGTGCCGAGAGAGAACCTTGCCCGTGGTACCATCGATGAAATCGACCAGCGACGCATCCCGTTCCGTCGCAAAGACGATATCCTTGACACTTTTGACATCGACGGGGGTGGGATATTTTTTGAACAACTCTTCCCGATCCGCCAGTTTTTTCCAGGACTTTTTAATCTGATCGAGATCGAGTTTGAGCTCGACGGTGTTTTTCCAATTCATCAGCCAGTCGACCATTCCCGCCGCATCTTCCCGGCTGAATTTGCTTTTCCAGGAAGGCATGGCGGTTCCGGGACGACCTTCGAGAATCGTATCGACAAGCATTTGCTTGTTTTTCTTTTTGAGTGCCTTGGGCCGTAGATCGGCACCGACTCCTCCTTGGTGAATCGGACCGTGACATCCTTGACACTCTTTTTCGTACACTTTGGCGAAGTCCATTTTGGATGTGCCGGCCTGTGCACACGAAACGGCCAACGATAGCGCCGCGGCGTAGGCAAAAGCATGTGAGAGCTTCATTTCTCCTCCTTCTTGGACAAATTTCCGTTTCTTCTGACTGGACCGCTTAATGCGGACGACTGAACCGATCGATCAGTAATTTTAATCAATCCTCCATAAAAAAAACATGACCGGGATCAAGTACGACTTATTTGCCCAGTTTCTTTTTTTCGCTGAAATAGATCCAAAACATCGGCAGGATCAGAATCGTATGCAACACGATCGTCAACGTCAGCGGCCCCTGGTTGAGCCAGGCGAAGATATTGTTGCACGCGACGTCGGTGCACGGTTCGAACATGTGAAATCCCATGGAAACTCCTTTGCGTTTCTATTCCCTCACGGGCCGTCCTACTCGGCGGCCGCCTCTTTTTTGCCGATCGTCAGCAGATCCCAGAGCAGGTAGACGAATCCGACGAAGGTGACGACCCCCATGATCTCCCGCCAGACCTGCGCCTGGATGTACCAGGGGAGGTTCTGGGCGGTGAAGTAGGCCTGCCAACCCGCACCGAGCTCGGCCCGCTCCACGAGCACCTGCTCGTATCCGGCGATGGTGAGCGCCACCGTCATCCCCACGACACCGAAGGTGATCAGGACGATCGCCATTTTCGATTTGAAGGTGGCTTTCATCCGCTCGATTCCGTAGCTTTCCTGGATCCCCAGATACATCATTCCGATCAGGATCGTAGCGTACGCTCCGAAGAATGCCAGGTGTCCGTGGGAAGCGGTGAACTGGGTCCCGTGGGTGTAGATGTTCACCTGCGGGAGGGTGTGGAAGAATCCCCAGATCCCCGCACCCAGGAAGTTTCCGAAGGCATTGATGCTGATCCAGGCGATCGCGGGACCGTTTTTGATCGCCGTGCGTTTTCCTTCCGCCTGGACGTGACCCTGCTCTTTCCCCCAATCATAGAGGACGTGGACGAACATCGCCACCAGAGGCACCGGCTCCAAGGCGCTGAAGAGCGCTCCGATCTCCCACCAGTACTCCGGCGTTCCGATCCAGAAGTAGTGGTGCCCCAGACCCAGGATACCGGATCCGAAGAGCATCAGCACCTCGATCCAGAGCCACATCTCCACGATCTCCCGTTTGGCGTTGAGCACCTTAATCAGTCCGTATGCGGCCAGGGTTCCGACGAAGACCTCCCAGGTCGCCTCGACCCAGAGGTGGATGACCCACCACCACCAGTACTGATCGACCGAGATGTTGTCGGTGTAGAACATCCCAGCCAGATAGAGACCGGCCAGCGCCAGCAAGTCGGCCACCATGACGGTCATGATGCCGGTCTTTTTCCCTTTCATATAGGTGAAAAAGACGTTGGCGTAGAAGATAAGCACCACAACGACGATACCGAAATCGGCCCACCGGGGCGCTTCGAGGTATTCGCGCCCTTCGTTGATGAACCAGATGGTGCTCTCTTTTCCGGGCCCAATCTGGATGAAGAGGTAGACCAGCACCACCACGGTTACCGCCGCGGTAAGGACCCAGAAAGCGAGCTTACCCAGACCGATGGCGACGGGATGGTCGATCCCCGTCTCGTCGGGAAGCATCAGATAGACCGATCCCAGCATCGCGTAGAGCATCCACACCACCAACGCGTTGATGTGGAGCATCCGGTTGACGCTGAAATCGAGTACGTTGTAAAGAAAATCGGGGAAGAGAAACTGCAATCCGGCCAGAAGTCCGAACAGCAGTTGCGCCCCGAAAAGCACGATCGCCACTCTGAAATAGTTCATCGCCAGCTGTTTGGAAGGCGACAGATGTGCGGTTTTACTTAGCATAGGTCCCTCCTGTCTTGCCCTCTTTGATCACTTTGGAAAAGCCCCGGGGGAATCCGTTGGTGTCGATGGACGACATGTGTTTGAGGAATGCGACCACCCCCATCGCCTCTTTGGGGGTGATTTTCAGGTTAGGCATCGCCCGGGCGTGAGTGCGATACTGCCCCGGATGCATCAGGAATTCCGCCATCGCTTCCTCTTTGGTCTTTTTCCCGGTCATCGCCGGCATGGTTTTCTCCCACATGGGATCGAGCCACGCCTTGGTCAGGTCGGGAGCGTAATACGCCCCGTTCCCCAGGAGCGTGTGGCAGTCCATGCAGTTTTTCGCCTGGACGGTGAGTTTCCCCAGATGCAGGAGCGCGCGGGCTTCCTTGGGGCTCCATTCCTTGCCGAAAAAGGGCTCTTTTTTCCCGATCACAGGGACCTCCATGCCCCGCTTTTCGTCGTATTTGTAGTCGATGTGGTGGTTGATCACCGTCGGGGCGGGGATACGCCGTTTGATCCCCTGCTCCAGCTCTTTGTCGGTTCCCATCCGGATCTGACTCATCGTATCGAAGGTCAGAAAGATCAGCAGCACCACCGCCACCCCGGTCACCCAGGCGGCGGAACGGCGCCAGAATCTGATACTCGTCCAGACCGATGCGTTGTTCTTGGCCATTTCCCCTCCTTCAGTTTATTGGTTCGGATCCCGGGAGTCCCCCTTTTCATACCGCTTCTCCGATTCCGTGATCAGGAAATAGTACAGATGCGGTACGAAAAGGTAGGCCACCATCGTCACGATCAGCACCTTCGTGGTGAAGTGGTTGCTGTGGATGAGGATGGCGAGCTCGTACAGACTCCAGGTCTGCAACCCCCAGATCAGATAGCCAAACGGGGTCCATTTCCGGGAGAGATAGCCCATTTTCACCAGTGTGATGATCGCGGCGTATCCCACCCCGAAAATCAACACCAGCGTCGCCACCACGAAAATCGGCAGAAATTCGTCGGGCGCAATCGTGGGCCATCCGACCACGTCTCCCATCGACGGACCTCCTGTGTCGTTTTTGCTTTCCCAAGCGTCGTCATTATGACGCGTTTGCCCAGCCGAGGCATTGACAAAGGTCAAGAGAGGGGAACGCAACGGACTATTTAACGATGCAGCGGGCCAGATGGAAGGGGCGGAGATAGGAAGGGGAGACGAAGGTATCCCCCACGATCCGCCAGCCGGCGACCCCTTTTCGGATCTGGATCGACTGGGCAGCGTTGCGGAAGATCCGGCTTTCGCAGAGGATCGGTTTGCCCTCATCAAACGCCCGCTTCACTTCGGCGATCCGGGAAGTGGTGATCCAATAATGTCCGGCGATGAGCAGTGCGACTACGATCCCCACGATCGGCACCCCCCTGCGCAAGGCACGG
The DNA here is from genome assembly GCA_027081405.1 of Campylobacteraceae bacterium. Classification (GTDB taxonomy): domain Bacteria; phylum Campylobacterota; class Campylobacteria; order Campylobacterales; family Sulfurovaceae; genus Nitratifractor. The sequence goes on from JALWKO010000078.1 coordinate 71,642, forward strand.
GGAGACATGAACGGACGGGTGGTGACATACAGGGTAATCGCGAGGACCACGATACCCATCACAAGATAGGCACCCTCCAGCTCTAAAAATCGGCTCATCGCAACACTCCTTGGATTTCTACGGTAAGTCTATCCGACGGGGAACGCGATCCCCTTGATACGGATCAACCGTTTCGAAGGGGAGTCGATCTATACTCCGGATGATCCCGCCGCTTTGTCGGGCACCTTGCCCGATGGAATGGCAACGAGGAGACGCGATGTTCAGCAACAAACTCGCCTTCGCATTGGGAGCGGTGATGATCTTTCTCGCTTTCGTGGCCTTCATCGTCGGCCGCCCCGCTCCCCGCGACAAGCGGATCTATCCCATCGTCCGCAAATACGAGCCCTTCGTCATCGAAAAGACCCTGGGGGGACTGCGGATCCTCCGCAAAGACGATCCGACGTTCAAGGAAGAACCCGCCGCGGTCGATTTTTACCCCCGGCTCCAGGCGCTGGAGCGCCAATGGGCGGCGGAGCACCTCCGTCTGCAGGGAGACCGTCTCCTCATCCTCGAACACAACCGTACCGTAGACACGGTACGACTGCGTAACGACTCCGAACGGCGCTTCGTCCGGGACTACTACGGAGTGGATCGATGATCGAGTGGGTCCTTTTGCTGGTCTATACCAGCGTATTGCTGCTGTTTTTCAGCTATCCGGCCATGCGGATCGCCCAGTGGCTGAGCGACCGCTTCGGCCTGAGTCCCCGGACCTATCGGGTCCTCACCCTGGGGCTGACGATTCTGTTTTCCCTCCTGATCGCCGCCTATCTGCGTTACGGCTGATCGGCGACGGAATAGGTGTAGTTGCCGTCTTCCAGCCCCACGCGTAAGGGACGACGTTCTTGATTGAAAAGTCGATATCCTTGCGCGAGGTTCTCCCAAAATCCGTACCAACGGCTATTCGTGTAGTGCGTCAGCATCGTCGCTTTGGGCTCAAACGGATACAGATACACCGGAATCGAACGCTCCCCCGCATTGATCGCCGCTTCGCTCAGATCATATACTTCTCCCATCGCTTCCCGGCTCAGGGATGCACCGTCGCGGTCGATACAGCCGCTGTGGATCATCTGCGCATATCCGACCCAACTGAGCTGATGGTCATGGACGTTGGGATAGCCGATCAGGAGCGCCCGATCGTATCGGCTATCGTAATACAATCCGTTCAGATCGATCCGGTAATACCCCTCCGTCAATCGATGATCGGTTTGGTCGATCTCCGGTCCCAAAGGCCCCGGATCGGCACAGAGTCGATAGTCGCGCAGATGCTCGAATTGTTTTTCCCCGTCGGGCCGGATCCAGATCTCCAATTGTCGCTCGGCTTTGTATACACGGATCAGAATCGGATCGCCCCGCTGTGCCCCCACCCGGTCCAATGCCTCCTGGAGCGTCTCGTTTTTTGCATACGCACCGATGAAATACTCGGGATGACGACGCAACAATCGGATACGAAGCGTTCGGTTCTCTTCGTTGTGGGTATGATTGTCCTCTTGTAAGTCGTTTCGTTTCGTTGTGATCGTACGATGTTCGGTGATCTGTCGACGGGATGTCGCAAGGCTGTGATTGGAGTCGTGCATCCGCGCGGCACGCTCGACGGCCAAAAGAAGCGAACGATTGTTTTCTTCCGTCGATCGTCCTCGTTGCGTACTGTTTTCTTCCTGGGAGGATCGTACAATCACCGGTGTCGTCTGGAGCGTTTCGTCCGAAACGACCTCGGGGGTGAACCAGCTCAAACGTTGCGCATCCACGAAACGGACGGCGATCCAAACCGAAACGGCCACGATCACTACCGCAATTGCGATCCATACAGTCGACTTCATTTACCCCCTTTGGAGCAATTATTGTACAATCCACAATAAAATTATTCCTGAGATGCCGATGATCCATGTAGGAACCGATATCGTATCGATCGAACGCATCGTCCGGATGAAACGGCGCTACGGCGATCGTTTTTTGAACCGTTTTTTGTATCCGGAAGAGATTGCTTCGGCCAAGAGTGATGCCAGTCTCGCCGGACTTTGGGCGGGAAAAGAAGCACTTTCCAAAGCGTTGGGATGCGGGATCGGCGAACAGCTCACTTTCCACGACATGCGTATCGTCAAAACCCCCAAAGGGGCACCCGAAGCGGTGTTTTCCCCCGAGGCGGTACAGCGCTTCGGAATCCAAGAACACTCCGTCTCGATCACGCATGACGGGGGATTTGCCGTCGCCGTCGCCGTAGTCGTGCGGCCCCCTCGGCACAGGAAGGATACACAGTGAAACTCCTGATACGCCTTGCTCTGATCGTCTTGATCGTCCTGGCCCTCGTCTCTGTCTATTTTGCCTATCAACGCAACAAAAGCGAAAGCGTCCCGTTCGTCTACGGCCTCAAAACCGCCCCTGCCAAACCGGTGCACTACCTCCCCGAAGCGGCATTGGACACCCTCCCCCTCGATCCTTCCGCCGTGGCGATCTACGATGCGCAAACAGACCGTTTCACTCTCCACGAGATCTTGCAAACCGCGGGAATCCCCCACCGTTTCATTCACGACTTTTCCGAACTCAACGCAAGCAAGATCCTCTTTTTGCGCCTTTCGATGGACCATCCCGTCGATCTGAACGAAACCCAACGCAAAGCGTTGTACGGATTCGTCAAACGGGGCGGCTGGGTGGTCGGGATCGACATCCTCAATACCCGCAAAGGGGCGCTCAAAGCACTCTTCGGATATCGAGATTTCATCCCCAAGCGTACTCGCAAGGAACTGCGGCTTTTGTCATCTCCGATTTTTCACTATCTGGACGCTCCCGAAGAGCGGGACTATCGCCTCAGTTCCGTACACCAAGGGCCCTGGACCAACGGCATCGTCCCGGGAACGGCAAAAACCGTCGCCGTCTACGAAGACAACAGCTCCGCGATTACAATCAACCGTTACGGAAACGGATATGCCATCGCGGTGGGAATGTCGGTTTTTGACCTCCGTCTACGCAACCTCTTCGGCAAAGACTACGCCGCAAACCGTTATTTCATCAACCATCTCGAACCCCTTTCGGACCTGCTTGTGCTGCTGATGAAAGGGGTCTATCGCCAGGCGATGGGGCATGGGATGTTCCTCCACACGGCCAAAAACGGCAATCAAGCCAGCGTCATTCTCACCCACGACGTCGATTTCCAGGATTCGATCAAAAATATCCGCCCGTATACGCAACTCGAAGACGAACTGGGGGTCAAGGCCACCTACAATATCCTCACCAAATACATCACCGATTACAAGGACAAAGCCTTCTTCACCCCCCAAAATCTCCATTTCATCCTCGATGCCCAAGCGGACGGATTCGAAATCGGAGACCATACGGTACTGCACACCAAACGGTTCTTTTTTCTCCCTCTGGGAACGTGCGAAGAACGCTATCCCGAATACCGTCCGTTCAGTGAAGGGCCGTTTCTCGACACCGGCAATCCCACCGTCTGCGGCGAGGTCAAAGTCTCCAAAGAGCTCCTCCTCGGAGCCGGGGTCAAGGAGGTGGTCTCCTTCCGTAGCGGAGAGCTCCTTTACAATCCGCATCTTCCCGAAGCGCTCGAAAAGACCGGCTATCGCTACTCCTCGTGCTTTTCGGCCGAAGACGTGATGAGCTATTTTCCTTACCGTTATCGCTACGATTACAAAACGCTGCTACATCCGAGCAAAATCTGGGAAATCCCCCTGACTTACGAAGACGAGCATTTCCCCCCTCTGGTTTTCCGCACCTCCAAGGCGCTGGAGCTCTATCGCAAAGTCTATCGAAACGGCGGTGTCTTCAACATCCTCGATCACAACGACATGACATGGTGGAAACTCAAAAACTTCGATCCCGTCTTCATCCGCCGTTTCATCCACGGTCTCCCCAAAGACACTTGGATCACGACGATGAAAGGAATGGGTTCGTTTTGGGACAAACGGGACCGTATCGTCTTTCGCTATCGCTTCGCCAAAGGGCGGCTCATTTTGCACGTCTCTTCCCCCGTCGCACTCCGGGGGGCGACATTTTCCCTTTTTGGTCTCACGCCGCTGAGCGATCATGCCTATCCGGCCGATATTCGCTTCCGCGGTGACAAACTGATCATCGACATCCCAAAAGGAGAACACGAGTGGATCGTTCCCTTGCGCGTGTTACATTCCTGATCTGCATCTTGTATATCGCAAGCATACTGCACGCGCAGCCGTCCGTATGTCCCGACACTCCATACCTGGAGTTGATCCGCCAGGGGTCGGGGCAATGGATCCATTGCCTTCATCAACTCCCCCAAAAAGGCGAATCCTCCGACCGGCTGCTCAAACCCCAGAGCGATCCCTATCTCATCACTCCCAAACCCAAACGCTTTGACAAAGGGGGGAAAATGCTCTATCTCTTCCCGCTTGCCCCCGACGGACGCTACTTGGATGCGGCACCGTACAAGCGACTGCGCATCGATGGCACCTTCCCGGCCGATACGCACATTTTCCTCGCCGATCGGGATCATTACCTCAAAGAGAGCAATATCCCCGTCACTCTCGACAACAATCAAACGATCGATCTGTGGAGCCTCTGGAAGCGCCTTGATCTGCGCCGCCTCAAATACCTGGTCCTCCTTGTCCCCGGTAAAGAAAAGGTATCCACTCTGCGACTCCGTTTTTTCCGGGTTCTTCCCGCTGTTCGCCCTTCCGCCTTGTCCGTATGGCTCTGGAAACCCAAAAACGCATCGTTCGACCCTCTGGAGATGCACAACCTCCAAGCGCTCTATATCCAGATGGGGCCGGGCTTTTCCCGCTTCGCCCGCAAAGCGATCGAACGGCACAAAATCATCTGGGGCCTAGACGGCGACCCTCACGACATTTTTGACGGGAGTCGATTCATTGATGATTTACGGACCCTCAAAACACTGCGACACAGATTCCCCCATGCCGTCGCGGGATTGCAAGTGGACATCGAACCGTACCTGCTCAAGGATTTTTCTAAAAATCGCGACGCTTATCTCAAACGCTATCTCCAGCTCATCCGCGAACTCTCCCAAGCCGCCCGCCGCTTCGGACTCAAACTCTCCGTCGTGATCCCGTTTTGGTTTGACGATCTCTACATCGACGGCAAACCGATCGCCTTCTCGGTCATCGATGCCGCCGATGAAACAGTCCTGATGAGCTATCGAAACAATTTCGACGATTTGCTTTCCATCTCTCGGGACATCCTCGCCTACGCATCGGCCAAGCACAAAGCGGTCAAGCTGGGGATCGAGCTCAAAGAGTTACCCGATGAGAACCACACCTATTATCGCATCCTCCCCGCTGTCCCCTGCCTCGTGGCAAATGCCCAGACTCCCCGCACATGCCGCCCGCTCAAAAAGATCCGCAGCTATACGGTTCCGGGAAATCACATCTCGTTGCAAGGCAGGCTTTCGCGTCTTTTGGACATTATTTCCCGGGGGATTGCTTTTCCTTCTTTTGCGGGCTATGTCCTACACGACTACGAAGAACTCGAGAAATCGCCCTGATCGTATCCCCGTAACGGTAGGCATGGATATATGTGGGCATTTCCTCTTCGGAAACAAGCGCCAGAAATTCCGAAAAGAGCGCCGGATCGTCGATGCGCACCCCGGGCAAATCGATGAATGCAATCCCTTTTTCTTTGCACAGTTTCCGTTCTTTGGCGACGAGCTCTTTGGAAAACGGATAGATCGGGTTGAGGATCGAAACGATTCGGCGGATTTTGTTTTGTTTGATTTTTTCCCATATCTCCCCTTCGGGATAGGTCCCCACGTAAATTGTCGGCGTGACCCGCTCGAAATGCGCCCCGCCAAAGAGGCGCATCAAGCCGATCTTTTCCGAAAAATACGCCGAGGACGTGACAATGATGAGAATGTAGTAAAACAAAAAAAAGACGAACAATACCGTACGCAAAAACTTCGACATTATTTAATCGCGCTCCGTTTGATCTCGCCCCAGTTGGCGTTGAAAAAGTTGAAGCTGGCGATGAACTGCTCCATCTTGAGCAAAGGGCGGAAGAAAAACGGCTCCAAAAAAGAGATCCCCACCAACGCGATCAGATCCCGCGTTCGATGATAGGATTTTTCGCTGAAGAGATCCAAAATGAGCGAAAGGATATTGAGCGAAATCCCCCATACGAATTCCAGGAGGAAAAACGCGATCAACACCCGATAATCCATCGCACCGTACATATACAAGACAATCAGCGAAATCACCCCGACAAAGGTGATGACCGGCCCGAGCCCTTCGATGAGGATGTAATACGGAAGCGACAAAAGCCCCACAACACCGTAACGGGGGTTAAACAGCATCTTGGCGTTGTAATAGGTGGTCTCCAAAAGCCCCCGATGCCAGCGGTTGCGCTGCTTGAGCAGCGACGAATAGTCCGACGGTGCCTGGGTCCAGCACATCGGATCGGCGATGAATTTCACGTTGTGTTTGATCTTGTTGTCATAACAATACTTTCGCATCCGGATGAGCAAGTCGAAATCTTCTCCAACCGCATGGCGATAGCCCCCCACCTGCATCACGATGTCCTTGCGAAAGACCCCGTACGCCCCCGAAACGATCAAAAGCCCGTTGATCACTTCCCAGCCGATCCGTCCCGCTAGGAATCCCCGGACGTACTCCAACGCTTGGAAGCTCTCGATCAATTTTTTGGGCAGGCGCTTTTCAACGACGGTGTGTCCCTCGACCTTCGATCCGTTGACCACGCTGATCGCACCACCGACTGCGATCACGTCCCGATCTTTGATGAAATGTTCCATCGCCCGAATGACAGCGCTCTCTTCGAGCAGCGAATCGGCATCGACACAGCAAAACAACGGATAGTTCGATAGTGCAATCCCCGCGTTGAGCGCATCCGATTTTCCGCCGTTGAACTTGTCTACGACGATGAGATTGGGGTATTTTCCGGACTTGTAGATCTGTCGGATCGGCTGATGGTTGAGTTTTTGCAGCGGCGGCGTGGGGACTTTCTGAAGTTCGAACCGTTCGATGAGGATTCGCATCGTATCGTCTTTGGATCCGTCATTGACGACGATCACTTCGAATTCGGGAAATTGCAGACTCAGAAACGAATGGACGCAATCTTCGATCGTCGCTTCTTCATTATACGCCGGGACGATGATCGAGACGGGACGATAGGCATTGGAGGAGATGATCCGTTTGCGCAGATAGCTCTCGTGGGAAATATACCCCCGCAAGAGGCGATTGAATGAGCTGAAAACCAATAGCGTCGCGCTGGTATTGGTGACGATGAGATAGTAAAAATACATCACCTGAATCGAGACGAAAATATAAAGAATCGTTTCAATCATCGGATCGGTATCTCCTTGTATTCGAGCAGTTCGAGCTGCGGGAGCATCGTTTGGATATGCTGGATCGAGTCTCCTTCCTCCCGCAGGATCCGGATCACGTCTTTTTTGCGAATGCCGAGTCTGTGTAGTGAAAGTAGCGTGTTTTTCCGAACGTAGAAATTGCCGTCGAAGAGGTAGAAAATGATCTCACTGAGCGGAAATTCAGCGCAGATATCGGGCCATGCACGGGCGATATTGATCCGGATCAGCACGTTGTCGCTACGGTATTTCTCTTCGACGATATTGCAGCTTTTGGCCATCATGTTGCGCAATGCGCGGATGATGTAAATCGTCGTCTTGTCATCGCTGGAAAACCAACGATAGAGTTTGAGCAGGTGGTGATAAAAGCTGAAAAACCGTTCATCCCCCGTCGCATCGATGAACGCATAGGTCCCCGGGGAAACCGCATGGTTGAGAAGCTCATCATAAAAAAACTTGTGCGCTTCGGTCCGGTGGCAACTCTCCAGCGCGACGCGGGCGACAAATTCGCAAAACTTCATGCTTACGCTGTCGTTTTGTCGCAACTGATTGACCATTTCCCAGATGTATTTCAGATCGTTGCTCATCCGTGCGGCGACGGCGACGCCGTAAATGGCGTATTCTTTTCGGGTCTTGTCGGTTGGATTGTCCAGGATGCTCTTGAAAAGGGGTTTGAGGTTCTCACTGTACAACTGTGCCATATGCGATAGGATAAAAATCTTGGTCGTGACAAAGAAGCTTTTGTCATACAGCTCCCGCAACCGGCGATCAAGCTGATGGAAATAAACCACCTCTTTGAGTATTCGGGCTTTTTCCTCCACATCGACAAGAGCCATCTCCCCAATCGCACTGGAGAGAGCGAAAAGCTCCAGATTGTCGTCGGCGTAGATCCGCTTGTAGTCTCTGCGCCGAAGCAGATCGACGAATCGATCCCGCTTTTGGGTGTAACGCTCTTCGAAACGATTGAGCTTCCACCGGGCATAAAGCATCGCCAGAAACGAAACGAGCGAGAGGATCAAAAACACCTCCACGGCGGTTATGACCCACTCGATTCCCCGTTCGCCGATCGGACTCACCAATATTTCCTTATCGAAACAGAAGCGCCCCGGCGGATCGAACTGTAATTGGGATTGATGTTTTTGCGATAAAAGACCTTGCCTCCCACGCTCAGGCCCCGTACGATCGGATATTCCAGTCCCGCTTCGAGATTATGCGAAATCGCCGAATCGTATTCATCCGTATCGGCCACCTCTTCTTTGGAGTGTGAATAGGTGTAGCTCAACACATAATCCACATGGCACGGCGTCTCGTAATGGAGCTCGTTCAATATCGAATAGTTCCCCTTCTGCAGGATGTAGGAGAATTTCTGCCGCATCGTTAGATAGTCGCTGAGCGAATAACTGTACTCACCGCTCAGGCTGGTCGTCTGATCGTCATTGTATCGGCTATAGACCGCCGAAAGCCCCAGTTCCCAGTTTCCGATATCTTTGAAAAGATGGGAACCGATGACATATCGACTGCTGAAATCGGGATCGAAGGTTTTGGAAAGTTCAAGAAATCCCCAATAGGTCTCGGGCAGGATCGGATAGACCTCTGCCGAAACTTTGGCATCTTCATCCCCATATCTTCGGATGTCTTCGGCCCGAGCGTAAATGATCGTCTTGCCTACGGGGAAGGTCCCTTCGACGAAACGGACATTGTCCGGACGACCGTCGGGCGCGTCGTAGCTCTCGACTCCCATCCCCGCCATATGGATCGAAGTGACTTTGCAAGCGGTATTGCGGTAACGCTGATCAAAGAGTTTCGCCAGCCGTCGAGTGTGCAAGGACCGATAGACGGAACGCGCTTCGTCAAAATCCCGCTTTTTGAGTGCCGTACCGATCCGTTTGTTCGCATCCTCAAGCGTACGGTCGACGATCGCTTTTTCCACCTGTTTCAGCGCCTGTTGATAATCGGGGTTATGTGTCGTGCGTACAAGCGACCGATACAGATTCCTACTCGCTTCGTATTGTTTGTCCCGAAACAACAAAGCGGCCAGAATCCCTTTGGGTTCGTCGCTTTTGGGATAGGCGTGCATCAATTCCCGAGCCGCTCCGATCGCCTCATGCACACGCCCCAGATCGGCAAGAACACCGATGGTGAGCACTTTGATATCGTAGCTATCTTGTTCCTTTTTCGGAATCGTTTTCAGGTAAGAAAGATACCGATTGGGAGTTTTGCGCAGTCGCTTGAGGACCTTGTTGTGATACGCTATGGAAATCTTCCCGTACAAATCGCTCTGTTCCGGATCGTTGCGATCGAATTGTTGCGCGATCTTCCACGCTTTGTCCAAATTCCCTTTCCAATAAAGAAGCCGGGCGTATTCGGTCCGGTATTCCCCTTCGGGATGCGCTTTGTACAGGCGCGCGCTTGCTTGCAGCGCACGATCGAGTCCCCCTTTTTTGACTGAAAGGGCACGAACTTTTTTCAGGCAGGATTGGGGATCGTGTACCGGATCGAGGCACAACAACCGCTCCTGAAATCCACCTCCTTCCGACCCCGCCGTAAGCCAGCCGGAAAAGATCAAAACTACCGCCGCGACACGCACCGTTTGCTTCCGTCCCATTCCGAGCCCTTCAAAAATATGGAATTCCGTTTGGAATATTATATAATATAAAAACTAAATAAAAACTAAAAAAGTGCCCTTGGCAGGGGAGTGCAAGAGGCAAACACTTGTTCATCAGAACCGTTTCCAGAACGAGAGGTTCAGCAACACGTAGACCGTATAGCACTCCAATCGTCCGACGATCATGCCGATCGAGAGGATCACCTTGTCAAAATCGCTGAAAAAGGCGAAGTTCTCCGCTGGACCCACCTTCGCAAAGCCGGGACCGATGTTTCCGACGATTGCCAACGCACCCGAAAGGGAGGTCATCGTATCGTAGCCCCGGGCGTAGAGATAGAGGGTCAGAAGGACGTTGGTGAAGATGTAAAGGACAAAAAAGCCGAACGTAGACGAGATCACGTTTTCCTTGAGCCGGTTCCCGTCGATGTAGACCGCGATGAGCGCCCGGGGATGGAGAATCCGCTTCAGCTCCGCGAAAAGGGTTTTGAAGATCACCGCATACCGGATCACTTTGACTCCTCCCGCCGTCGATCCGGCATTCCCCCCCACCAGCATCGCCAGGAAGATCAGGGCGACGGCGGTCTGGCTCCATACCCCGTAATCGGTACTGGCGAACCCCGTGGTCGTCATCACCGAGGCGACGGTAAAAAACGAATGGGTAGCCGAATGCCAAAGAGTGTCTCCGCCCCGGACTTCGTGCACGACGGTCAAGACCCCCGCAAGGAGGACGAATACGGTCAGATACCAGCGCACCTCTTCGCTGCGATATCCGCTCGTATCCCGGTACAGCAGACGCAGATGGGCCAGGAAGTTGATCCCCGCCAGGAGCATAAAAACCGTCGTCACCCACAGAATCGCCGGCGAATGGCTCCAGTACCCCATCGATGCGTTTTTCGTCGAAAACCCTCCGGTCGAGAGGGTCGAAAAGGCGTGGTTGATCGCGTCGAACCATCCCATTCCGAAGACTTTGAGCAGGATCGCGTCAAGCACCGTCAACGCCACGTAGATCCCCCACAGGCTCAATGCGGTGTCTTTGATCTTGGGACGGAGTTTTTCGATCTGGATCCCGGTCGATTCGGCTTTGAAAAGACTCAGGCTTCCCGAGGGGTTGATCATCGAGAGCAGCCCCACCCCCAGAACGATGATCCCCATTCCC
>JALWKO010000079.1 GCA_027081405.1 Campylobacteraceae bacterium
GGCAGAAGGTGCAGCCCCCTTTGGCCAATGTGCCGTCGATATTGGGACAGGTAAAGCCGCTGAGGCCTACCGGGACCTTGCGCACCCGCTCACCGAAGCGCTCCTTGAGATATCGGCCATAGGTGTAGAGGGGCTTGAGCCCTTTGCCGCAGGCCAACAATCACTCCCCGCTGCAGTTGGTCGATTCGGCGCAGCCTCCGGCGAAGTAGTTGCCGTCGAAGCTGACCAGAGAGTATTGCCGGTCACGGCCCAGGGCATCCACCAGCCCTTCTACCGAGAGGAAGCCCACACTGTCGGCTCCGATATATTCGGCGATCTCCTGGGGCGTATAGCGGGTAGAGATGAGCTCCGCCTGGGTGGGGGTGTCGATCCCGTAGCGGCAGGGAAATTTGATCTCGGGGGCGGCGATGCGCATATGAACCTCCCGAGCCCCCGCCTGACGGAGCATCCGCACGATCTGCCGGGAAGTGGTCCCCCGCACCAGCGAATCGTCCACGATCGCCACCCGTTTCCCTTCGATCAGATACCGGATGGGGGAGAGTTTGAGCTTGACCTTGAGATCCCGGATCTGCTGGGTCGGTTCGATGAAGGTTCGCCCCACGTAGTGGTTGCGCACGATCCCCATCTCGAAACGGACCCCAAGCCCCTCGGCGAAGCCCATGGCGGCGGCCACGCCGCTGTCGGGGACCGGGAGGACCAGGTCCACGTCGGCGGGCTGCTCTTTGGCCAGGTTGCGCCCCATTTTGACCCGGGTTTCGTAGACGTTCTTCCCGTCGATGATGCTGTCGGGACGGGCGAAATAGATGTATTCGAAGGCGCAGGGGCGGTAGTCGGGCTCGAAGATCTGTTCGCTTACCGGCTCTTTGCCCTCTTCGAAAATCAGCATCTCACCGGGGCGCACGTCCCGGACGAAGGTCGCATCGACCAGATCCAGCGCACAGGTTTCGCTGGCGACGATCCATCCTCCGTCGGGCAGGCGCCCCAGGCTCAGGGGGCGGATCCCGAAACGGTCCCGAATGACGAACATTTTGGACCGGCTCTGGATCACGAGGCAGTAGGCCCCTTCGATCTTGCCCAGCATATCCTTGATCCGGTCCACTAGATGGTCTTTGTCGCTTTTGGCGATCAGGTGGACGATGTTTTCGGTATCCATTTCGGTCTGGAAAATCGCTCCCCGTTCGATCAGGTGGCGGCGCACCTCGTCTTTGTTGACCAGGTTTCCGTTGTGGGCGACCGAAATCTCCCCCAACAGGTAGCGGGCGAAGACCGGCTGGGCGTCCAGAACCGAATCCTTCCCGGCGGTGGAGTAGCGGTTGTGCCCGATGGCGCAGCGTCCCTTGAGCACTTCGAAGGCACTCTCGTCAAACACTTCGGTCACCAGGCCACGGTCTTTGATGAGGGTGATCTTCTCCCCGTCCGCGGTACTGATCCCCGAGGACTCCTGCCCCCGGTGCTGCATCGCAAACAGGGCGTAGTAGGCGATTTTCGCCGCATTCTCACTGCCGTAGACTCCCACGACGGCACACATCACACACCTCCCCTGCGGCTCCGGAGGGCCGGAGCGCGGCGATACGCTTCGATTCGCTGCGATTTCATCCCGTCAGATCCCGAGCGCGTCGTTGATGCTGTACAGACCCGCTTCCCGGCCCGCCAGCCATTTGGCCGCCCGGATCGCCCCTTTGGAGAAGGTCTCCCGGCTCGTGGCCACGTGTGTGAGTTCGATGAACTCCCCGTCGTTGTAGAATCCGACGGTATGGCGCCCCACGATGTCTCCCCCGCGCAGCGCCATCACGGCGATTTCGTCTTTGCTCCGGGGACCGATCCGTCCGTCCCTGCCGCTAATGCGGACCTTGTCCAGATCGAGCCCCCTCCCTTTGGCGGCGTGTTCGGCGAGGGTGAGCGCCGTCCCGCTGGGAGCGTCGACTTTGTGACGGTGATGCATCTCCACGATCTCGATGTCGAAATCGTCCAGCGTTGCCGCGACCGTCTCGACCAGTTTTTTGAGCAGCGCGATCCCCGCCGACATGTTGGAGGCGTAGAGTACCGGCATCTCCTTGGCCGCTTCGGCGATGAGATTCTGCTGATGGGGGCTCAGTCCGGTCGTGGCGATCACCAGCGCGCGGGGGGTGTGCATGGCCGCTTCGCAGAGCTCCTGGGTCGCCTCCGGGGCCGAAAAGTCGATCACCGCGTCGGAAGCCTCCAGGAGCCGGGGGATCGAGTTGGTCACCAGAACCGACGAGGGGAGTTCGCCCTTGAGTTCGTCGTAGACGTGGACCGCAGCCAACTCCAGATCGGGGTCCTCCAGAACGTTTTTGATCAGGTGGGCGCCCATCCGGCCGGTCGCCCCCAGGATTCCGATTTTCGTTGCCATTACCCTTCCTGTTGCTGGATGTAGTGAAGCGCCTCCATCCCGGCGACCGCTCCGTCGGCGGCGGCGCAGACCACCTGTTTGGCGGCATCGACCCGGATATCGCCTGCGGCGAAGAGACCCGGTACGGAGGTGCGCATCTTCAGATCGACGATCACCTGCCCCTGCTCGTTGAGATCGCACAGGAAACTGCCGTCTTCCTGCCGAAGCACGGCGTTGTTGACGTTCGTCCCGACGAAGACGAACAGGCCGGGGACCTTCAGATCGAGCGGCTCGCGTCCGTCGTTGAACGCCACCCGGACCCCCTGCAGACCGGTATTGTCACCATAGGCCTCCTCGACCGTCGCGTTGAGGATCAATTCGATCTTGTCGTTGCGCATCACCCGATCGACGGTGGGCGGGGCGGCCCGGAAACGGTCCCGGCGGTGGATCAGATAGACTTTGGAGCAGATATTGGCCAGATACAGGGCCTCTTCCAGAGCCGTATCGCCCCCTCCGAGAACCGCCACCTCTTTGTCTTTGTAGAAAAAGCCGTCACAGGTGGCGCAGGTGCTCACCCCCCGACCGAAAAACTCCTCTTCTCCCTTGAAGCCGGCCCGTTTTGGGCTCGATCCGGTACAAACGATCACCGTTTTGGCTTCGACGCTCTCTTTGGCCAGATCGACGAGGAAACGGTCCCCTTCCCGTCGGATCCGCTTGACCTCCTTCATCTCGTGCCGGAGGCCGAAATGCATACACTGCACGGGCCAGGGTTCCATCAGTTCCATCCCCGTCAGCGGCGGATCCTCCCGGAACACCCCGGGGTAGTTTTCGATCTCGCTGCTTTGGGTGATCTGTCCGCCGGGCATTCCCATCTCGAACATCACCACGTCCTTGAGCCCCCCGCGGGTGGCATAGAGGCCGGCGGTCAACCCCGCGGGCCCCCCTCCGATAATCGCACAATCGAGCATCGCATCCCCTTTCTGCTATCAAGCGAGGCTTCACCCGTCCCCGCCCCGACTCGGGCGGCGGCGAAAGAATCCCAGGGCGCTTCCGATCGCGAAAGCGTCCGGGGATCGTTTCCCCGTATCGGGCGCTCCGGCTCAGGCCAGAAGCGCGTCGAGTTTCTCGGCGAAGACGTTTTTGCCCGCCGCACCGATCATCTGATCGACCAATTCGCCGTTTTTGAAAAAGAGGATCGTCGGGATCGAACGGATCCCGTATTTGACCGCCAGCTCCTGCTGCTCGTCGGTGTTGACCTTGCCGACCTTCGCCTTGCCTTCGTACTCTTCGGCCAGTTCCTCGATGATGGGGGCGATCATACGGCAGGGTCCGCACCAGGGGGCCCAGAAATCGACCAGGGTGACCCCCTCTTTGATCGTTTCGTCGAAATTCTCTTTGGTCAGCTCGATGTATTTGCCCATGTCGTTCCTTTGGTAGTGAAGTTGACGTTGTGATTATACACCGTTTCGGTGAATCCCGGTGTCGATTTATACCATTTCACCCTTCTGCTGTCAATGCGCAAGTATCCTATCTACTTCGATTTCTTAAGAACCTTTTGGGAGGGTGTGATGTATACTCAAACGTTATGAATATTCCGGTGTTCCTCGGGGTCGACACCCGCGGTTTTGCCGACATCGAGACGGAGTGATCAGGAATGGATATGATAAACGGACTCCAATTGGCGATCGCCACCGCGGTAGGATTGATCATCGCACTTGCGGGATTTTGGATCTGGAAACGGAAAAAACAAGGCAACGAAGCGGAACTTGACGATCTGATCGAATTGTACCGCACCGCTTGCAAGGATGTACGCGATACGATGTTCATCCTCGATCGAAGCAATAAAATCGTCTATGCCAACGAAGCCGCCCGGAAAATCGCTCCCGTTCAAGCAGGACAAAACGCTGCCAAATATGATGACCATTTCCATTTTCTCCTGGAAGGCAAAGACGAAGGACTTACCCTTTCGGACCTCATCCGGCATCACAAACTGGTCAGCAGCTCCGGACATAGCGTCTTTCGCAACGCCCGCTCCGGGCGGGAAAATCTCGATTTCGTCACGATCGAAATCAATACCTACAAATCACAGGTCAATCCCCGCCAACACTACTACATCATACTGATCCACAATGAAAACTGCGAAAAGAAACTCTACTCTTTGCACCACATCAACCCCCTCAGCGGCCTGAGCAACCAGTACAAAGCTTTCAGCGACATCACCATCAAAACGTCGCAAGGGAAAGATCGGGGACGCTTCGCCATCATGATGCTGGAGTTGGACAACGCATCGTACCTTCGTTCGATCCTCGGGTATTCCGAAATCGACGCGATCATCACCATCACCGCGAACGTACTACGGGAATTGACCGCGCACAATTCTCGTTTGGCGGTCTATCATCTCCATTATGTCAATTTCATGATCTTCATCCACGAATTCTCTTCCAACGACGAAATCATCGCGTTGTTCGAGCAGTTCCAGACAATGCTCAACGAATTTTACTCCCGACACAACGATAGCCGCCAGATCACCTTTTCCGCCGGGGTGAGCATCTTCCCCGACAACGGCACTCTCCAAGGACTGATCAATGGCGCATACGGTGCATTGGACATGGCCCAACGCCAAGGTACCGGCCAGATCGTCATCGCCGAAAAATCATACGAAAAAGTGGTCGAACGGGAGATCGAACTCAACGCCGAAATCGAAAAAGCGCTCCAAGAAAAGCAAATCAAACTCTATTTTCAACCGATTTTCAAATCGAACGACCACTCGTTGTACGGAGCCGAGATCCTCATCCGTTGGCACCATCCCACACGGGGAATCATCATGCCCGATTCGTTCATCCCCATCGCCGAAAAGAGCGGGATGATTACCAAAATCGGGAAATATGTCGTCGAAGAAGCGGTCAAACAAATCGGCTTGTGGAACCGTTATGAATTCAAACCGATCATCCTCTCGATCAACCTCTCACTCCGAGAACTCGAAAAACTCGAATTCATCGAAAACCTCACGACCACGCTCTACAAATACGGAGTCGACGGAAGTCGCATCAAATTCGAAATCACCGAACACGCTTCGATGCTCAATCCCAAACTGACCCTCCAGAAACTCAATGAAATCCGGCAACTCGGTATCGACATCTCCCTGGACGATTTCGGAACCGGCTACTCGTCCTTCTCCTATTTGGTCGCTTTCCCCATCTCCACCCTTAAAATCGACAAATCGTTCGTCCGCGACATCGCCAAACACGAGCAAAATCAACACGTGGTCGCCACCATGATCAAACTGGCGCACAGCCTGGGAATGGACGTGGTCGCCGAAGGGGTCGAAACCAAAGAGGACGTCACGATGGTCACATCGATGGGCGGCGATCTCCTGCAGGGGTATTATTTCAGCAAGCCGTTGCCCAAACTCGAATTTCAACACCTCCTGGCCGAACACAGCGGCAAAATCGTCTCATAGCGTCACGTTTTCGATCAGTTCCACCTCTCCGCGGCGGACGATCAGGGCGTCGATGCAAAAAGCGAGATCGAGTTTCCGGGCCTTGAGATAGTGTTCGGCCGAGCGGATCACCCGGGAGAGCTTGGTCGGCGTGAGGTTGTAGACGGGATCGAAATCGGCCCGGGCGCTTTTGACTTCGATGAAATGGAGCACCTCCCCTTTTCGGGCGACGATATCGATCTCCCCCAGTTTCCCGGCATAGTAGTTGCGCTCCACGATCACGAACCCGGCATCTTCCAGAAACCGGGTCGCCAGCGCTTCGCTCTCGTTTCCGAACCTTCGCAGGAGATTCCGTTTCATCCCGTTCCTTCCCTTGGTGTCCGCCACCCATATCCCGATCCCGAAGCCCATACAGGATCGGATCCGATTTTCATGCCGGACAAAGCCGTCAACTTCCGCCCCAGGCCTCCCCGACGGGGAGCACCTCCACCTCGAGCGATTTGAAACGGGCGGTCATCACCTCGGCGTCGCATTCGTCACCGAAGAGGCGGTTGATCCCACTACGGGCGTGGTGGAAGGTGGCAAAGAGGGTCCCCGGGCGGATCCCGTCGCTGTAGCGCACCGTCAACGCGTCGCTCTCCCCGTGGGGGGTGCGCAGAATCACCCGCTCGCCGAAACGCTCCTCGTCCATCGGATGGGCCCAGAGCAGATCCTCGCCGTACCGGTCGGCAAGACGCGCACACCGGTCGGTCTGTGCGGCGTTGTTGTACTGTGCCAGGGTCCGCCCCGTGGTGAGGTATCGGCGCATCGTCCCCGAAGGGTCGAAACGCCCCTCGAGCAGCTCGGCCACCATCCCCCGCTTCTCCCACCGATGATACTCGTACCGCCCCAGTCCGTCCTCGGTCCGAAAATCGAGCAGATGCAGGATCGGGGTGTCTTCGTGATAGATCGGCCACTGCATCCCCCGGCGGGAGTGGCGCCGGAGCCGGTAGTAGGCCGCCCCGCTGAAGCGCTCCCGGGCCACCTGGCGCACCTCGTCCCAGACCGCTTCGCTGTCACGATACGAAAACCGTCCCTCCATGGCGTTCTCGATCATCTGGATCACCTCCCAGTCGTCGGGAAGGTCGCTCTCCACGAGGGGGCGGGAGAGATGGAGCCGCCGCATGGCGTTGACGTAAACGCCGGTCTTTTCGTAGGCCGAACGGACCCCCACCACGATGTCGGCCCGCTTGGCGATCTCGGTCATGAAAAGCTCCTGGACCATCAGAAATTCCAGTTTCTCCAGCGCCCTGTCGATTTTGTTGAGATTGGGGTGGATATGGGCGACGTCTTCGCCCATGTTGAGCATCGCCTTGATCTCCCCCCGCTCCATGGCGTCGATGAGCTGGGGGGTCATGAGACCGATTTTCTCGGGGCGGGTGTAGTCGGGGCCGTAATAGGGCAGACACCCCATGTCGCAGGCCCCCTGGACGTTGTTCTGCCCCCGCAGCGGCATCAGCCCCGCGCCGGTCTTGCCGATGTTTCCGGTCAGGAGCGCCAGATGGGTGATCGCCATCACCGCGTAGGAGCCGTCCAGGTGCTCGGTCACCCCCAGACCCCAGAAGATCATCGAGCGCTTGATGGCGTATTCCCGGGCGATGTTGGGAATCATCTTGGCCAGATATTCGTACCCTTCGATCTGCTCGAACAGGGCCGGATCGGCGTACGGATCGTTCAGAATCGCGTCCCGGTAGGCTTCGAACCCTTTGGTGCGGGTGGCGACGAACTCCTTGTCGTAGAGCTCCTCGCTGAGGATGACATGGGCCATCATGTTCAAAATCAGTAAATTGGCCTCGAAAGGAATGACGCAGTCGTATTTGGCCAGCTTGCTCAGCTTGGTCCGGCGCACGTCGATCACCGCCAGAGAAGCCTGGGTCTTGGCCATGTCGACGATCCGGTTGGCGATGATGGGGTGGGCTTCGATCGTGTTGGAACCCATCACGATCATGAATTCGGTTTCGTAGATGTCGTTGTAGGGGTTGGTCGCCGCCCCCTCCCCGATCGTGGCCCGCATCCCTTTGAGGCTGGGGGAGTGGCAGACCCGCGCGCAGTTGTCCACGTGGGGGGATCCCACGCTTTCGCGGCAGAATTTCTGGAACATATAGGCGCTTTCGCAGTTGGTCCGGGCCCCTCCGACGGCGCAGAAACTCTCCGGTCCGTAGCGCTCCTTGATTTGCATAAGTTTGGCCGCGGCCATGGCGGTGGCGGTTTGCAGATCGGTGGTGAACCACTCCCCGTCGGCTTCCCGAAGGCGATCACCGAAACGGGCCGCCAAATCGGGGTTGCGATCGAGAAATCGCCGAGCGACGAGGGGGTCGCGGAGCCGATCCCTCGCATCGAGGAATCCGTATCCGTATTTCCCTTTGATGCAGAGTTTCCCCTGACTCACCACACCGTCTTTGCGGGCGAAGATCCGTTCGATCCGGTTCTCCCGCACCTGGGCGACGATGTCGCACCCCACGCCGCAGTAGGTGCAGACACTTTCGATCTCCCTGGGAGGGGTCGTCTGATCCATCGGGTCCCTTTTAGAGTTCGATACAGGTCCCCACCCCGGTACTGGTGAGGATCTCCAGAAGGAGCGAATGCTCCACCCTGCCGTCGATGATGTGGGCCTTTTTGACCCCTCCCCGGAGCGCTTCGATACAGGCGTCGACTTTGGGGATCATCCCGCCGTGGATCGTTCCGTCCTCTTTGAGGCGCTGGGTCTGTTCGATGCTCAGCAGGCTCAGCAGCTCCCCTTCCCGGTCGAGCACCCCCGGGGTATCGGTGAGGAAGAGGATCTTTCGGGCGCCCAGGGCCACCGCGATCCGCGACGCGGCCAGATCGGCGTTGATGTTGAATCCGGGGTGCCCCAGACTTCCTCCCGAAGCGATGGGGGCGATGACCGGGACGAAACCGTCGTCGAGGATGTTTTGGACGATTTCGGGTCGGATCGTCTCGATCGTTCCGGTATATCCATACTCCTCTCCACCTTTGGGGACCGCCTCCATGAAGTTGGCGTCCTTCCCCGAAATCCCGATCGCCCGGGCCCCCTGGGAGTTGAGGAGCGCGACGATCTCTTTGTTGATCTCCCCGCTGAGGACCATCTCGGCCACCCGCATCACCTCCCGAGTCGTCACCCGGTGCCCGTCGACGAAACGGGTTTCGATCCCCAGTTCGCCCAGGGTACGGGTGATGTTTTTGCCGCCGCCGTGGACCACCACCGGTTTCATCCCCACCGTGTGCAACAACACGATGTCTTCGGCGAATTTGGCTTTGAGATCTTCGCTCTCCTGGGCCGAACCGCCGTATTTGATCACGACGATCTCGTCCCGGAACTTCCGGATGTAGGGCAGCGCGTCAAGGAGCGTGCGGACCGTTTCGATTTTCGTTTGCATACGCGTTCCTCAGATAGGTATCGACCGTCTCGCGGACGGCCGGATCGAGAGCCAATTCTAACCGCAACAGGGAAATCGGCAGCTTAAACCCTTCGAGTTTCACCGCGTCTTTTTCGGTCATGAGAAGCGAATCGGCTCCGTGTTTTCGGAGCAGTCCGCGCAAGTGTTCGGAATCGAGCCACGCATGGTCGGGATAGTGGTACCGGGCGACGACCCCTCCCGGGAGATGGGGATCGAGCCGCTCTGGCCGGGCGATGGAGGTGACCAGCACCATCCGATCCCGTAGATTCTCCCCCCGGACGATCCGACGGAAATCCCGCCCTTCCCGGAGGATCCGATCGGCATAGCGGGATGCGGATGGAAACTCCCGAAA
>JALWKO010000080.1 GCA_027081405.1 Campylobacteraceae bacterium
GATCCCCTCCTCTCCCACGGAGAGGAGGGGATCGAGGTATCCTGCCGCAACGGCGCGATCCGGATCGTCCGGGTGCAGCCTCCGGGCAAGCGGGCGATGGATGCCCGTTCCTATTGTGTCGGAAGGGGGTTGAAAGTTGGAGATTCGATCCTTTGAGCGGATAGAATCGACCCAGCGTTGGCTCGTCGAGGCGATCCGGGACGGCCGAATCACCGAAGCGTGTGCCGTGATCGCCGCCGAGCAGAGCGCGGGGGAGGGAAGCCGGGGGAACCGCTGGATCGCAAGGCGGGGAGATCTGCTCACTTCGGTCGCCCTGCCCGAATCGGCCCTTCCGGAGGATTTGCCCGTGGCGGCTACGTCGATCTATTTCGCGTGGCTGATGCGGGAGGCGCTCCGGCCCTACGATCCCCGGGTCTGGGTCAAATGGCCCAACGACCTCTATCGGGATGGGGCCAAGGTGGGGGGTGTCATCACCCGTCGGCTCCGAGGATTCGTCGTCGCCGGGATCGGGGTCAACCTTTCGGGGCCCCGGGAGGAGTTCGCGTCGCTGCGCATCGGCGCGTCTGCCCGGACGCTTCTTGAGAATTTCCTGAAACGGTGCGAAGATCCCCCCTCGTGGAAGAAGATCTTTAGTTCGTTTCGGATAGAATTCGAAAAGAGCCGCCCCTACGCGATTCATGCGTACTCAGGGCTTATTTCGCTGCAAAACGCTCGTTTGATGGGCGACGGGACAGTTCAAATCGACGGAGAGAGGATCGTATGTCAACGATGAGTGAAGTGATCTGTATCGCCAATCAAAAAGGGGGAGTGGGCAAGACCACCACCGCGGTCAACCTCGCCGCCTCTCTTGCCGACGAAGGGAAACGGGTCCTTCTCATCGACGCCGACCCCCAGTCCAATGCCACGACCAATCTGGGATTCAGCCGCAACGACTACGAATTCAATATTTATCATGTCCTCATCGGAAGCAAAAAGCTCTCGGAGATCATCCTCAAAACGTCCATCAAACGGCTCGATCTGGCCCCTTCCAATATCGGGCTTGTCGGGGTCGAAAAGGACTTTTATTCGGGGAAGCGGAAAAAACGGGAACTGATTTTACGTGAAGCGCTGGATGACGTTCGAGGTTTGTATGACTATGTCATCATCGATTCCCCGCCGGCGCTTGGGCCCATCACCATCAATGCTC
The DNA here is from genome assembly GCA_027081405.1 of Campylobacteraceae bacterium. Classification (GTDB taxonomy): domain Bacteria; phylum Campylobacterota; class Campylobacteria; order Campylobacterales; family Sulfurovaceae; genus Nitratifractor. The sequence continues at coordinate 1,187 of JALWKO010000080.1, forward strand.
TGAGCGCCTCCGATTCGGTCATCATCCCGATTCAGTGCGAATTTTTCGCCCTGGAGGGGCTGGCCCAGCTGCTCAATACCGTATCGCTGTTGCGGCGTACGATCAATCCGGGGTTGCGGATCAAAGGATTTTTGCCGACCATGTATTCGGGGCAGAATAATCTTTCCAAACAGGTGCTGGCCGATTTGGAGCACCATTTTCAGGACAAGCTTTTTACCCTCAAGGACGATTTCATCGTCGTCCCCCGCAACGTCAAAGTGGCCGAAAGCCCCAGTTTCGGCAAACCGGTGACCTATTACGCGGCCAGTTCCAAAGGCTCTCGGGCATACCGTGCTCTGGCCAAAGCGATCCTGAAGGCCTGAGTCGATGGCACTCGGAAAAGGGCTCGGAGCGATCCTCGAAGAGGTGGGACAGGCCTACGAGCAGGAACTGGCCCCCGAAAAGCTCGCCGAAGGGGAGGGGGTCCAGGTCCTCGAGATCCCCGTTGAAGCGGTCGAACCCAACCCCTATCAGCCCCGCAAAGAGTTCGACGAAACGAAACTTCGGGAACTGGGGGAATCGATCAAACGCCACGGGTTGCTCCAGCCGGTAGTGGTGATCCCCAACGGCGACCGCTATATCCTCATCGCCGGGGAGCGCCGCCTGAGGGCCCATCGTCTGATGGAGCTCCCCACGATCCGGGCCGTCGTGGCCGAGGTGGATCTAGATGAGCTGCGGATGCGGGAGCTGGCGCTGGTGGAGAACATCCAGCGGGAGGATCTCAACCCCGTCGAGTTGGCCCAGGCTTACAAAGAGTTGATCGAAGTGCACGGCATCACCCACGAGGAGCTGGCCTCCATCGTCCACAAGAGCCGCTCCCAGATCACCAACACCCTCCGTCTACTCCAACTGGGAGACTACGCGCTGCAGAAACTCCGGGAGCAGAAAATCACCCCCGGCCACGCCAAGGTTCTCGTCGGCCTTCCCGAATCGCGGCAGCGGGTTCTGGTCGATTCGATCATTGGCCGGAAGCTGAGCGTCCGGGAAGTGGAGGGGATGATCCAGAGTTTCCGCGGCGGGAGCGCGTCGGCGAAAAAAGCTTCCAAAGGGTGGGAGATCCCCCCAGCTGAGGCCCGTCGGATCGAAACGCTCCTGCCGTTTCCCCACAAGATTAAGCAAAAAAGCGTCGAAATCCGGATCGACGACGAAAAAACTCTCCGGGAATTCATCGATTTCCTCGACAAAAGAGGAAAATAAGCCCCCCTTAACCCCGTTTTAAATTCCCCAATGATAAAATTCCCCAAATTTTTCGAGGAGTGGCGATGCTGGAACTATCCCCCGGTTTGATGATTGTGGTGCTCTTGATCTTCTTTTTCCTTCTCTATCAGCTCAACGATCGTCTCTACAAACCCCTGATCCGGTTCATGGACGAGCGGGACCGGACCATCGCCGCCGATCTGGAAGCGGCGAAAAATCTCAGCTCCGACAGTGACGATCTGCTGAAAAAAGCACAGGAGAATCTCGACGCGGCCCGCGCCGAGGCGGCCCGCCTCCGCCAGGAAGCGATCGACGCCGCCAAGGCGGAGACCGAAAAAGCGCTGACGGAAAAAACGGCCGAACTCGAGAAGGAGTACGAAGCGTTCAAAGCCCGCCTGAGCGAAGAAGAGAAAGCCCTCAGCGCGGCGGTGCTCTCCGAGATCCCGCTGATCAAAGAGGCCCTCAAAGCCAAATTCACCCAACTCTGAAAAGCGAAGGATACGCCATGAAAAAGACCCTCATCGCTCTCGCTTCCCTCGCCGTTCCGGCCCTGCTCCTGGCCGAAGGGCACGGAGAAGAGGCGAGCCACTATTTCGCGATCACCGGCAGGGAGACCGATATCGTCCCCCGGATCTTCAACTTCCTCATCTTCGCCGGGCTGCTCTACTATCTGATCGCCGATCCGGTCCGCAATTTCTTCAAGAACCGGAGCCAATCGATCGCCCAGCGCCTTGGCGAGATCGAGCGGATGCTCCAGGAGGCCCGGGAAGCACGCAAGAACGCCGAACAGACCCTGGCCGAAAGCGAGAAAAAAGCCGAAGAGATCCTCCGCGACGCCCAAAAAGAGGTGGAGATCCTCAAAGCCCGCTACGAAGAGCTCAGAGCGCGGGAGCTCGAAGCGCTTGAGAAGCAATATCGGGAGCGGATGGAAGTCGAGGAGCGCAAGATGCGCCGGGAGGCGGTCGCCCGCCTGCTCGACGAAAACATCCCCACCGACGAGATCCCCCTCGATGCCCACCGGGTGGTGGAAATCCTTAGCAAAAAGGCGGCATAAATGGATGGACAGATCGTTCGGCGTTACGCCAAGGCGTTGATGGAAAGCGTCGGCTCCGAAGAGCTCGACGGGGTGCTGACGACGCTGCGGGCGCTGGCGGAAGCCTTTTCGGCTTCCGAAGCGGCGGCGGTGGTCAACTCCCCCCTGGTTCCGGGGAAGGAGAAATTCGCCCTCATCATCGAGCCCCTCAAGGATGCGCTCGACCCCAAGCTCTACAATCTGCTGGAGCTGATGAGCGAAAAAGGGCGGCTCAACCTGGTCCCCGACCTGGCAGAGGTGCTGGCCTTCGAGCAGAAAAAACGCGGAAACCGTTTCGAAGGGATCGTCGAGGCCGATACCCGACTCGAGGCGGACGAGATCGAACGTCTGGAGAAACTCCTCTCCGAGCACAGCGGTGCGGAGGTGAAGCTGACCCAGACGCGCGACGACTACGACGGCGTCCACGTAGCGGTGGAAGACCTGGGCCTGGAGCTCAGCCTTTCCAAATCCCGAATCAAAGCGGATCTGCTGGAGCACATCCAGCGCGCCCTCTAACACACATCACAGAAAGGAGCAGCAGTGGCAGCGAAATTGCAAGCGGACGAGATCAGCTCGATCATCAAAGAGCGGATCGAGAGTTTCGAACTCAACGTCGACATCAACGAAGTGGGGAAGGTCATCGGGATCGGTGACGGGATCGCCCGCGTCTACGGCCTGAGTAACGTCATGGCCGGGGAGATGGTCGAATTCGACAACGGCGTCAAAGGGCAGGTGCTCAACCTGGAAGAGTCGAGCGTCGGGGTCGTCGTCCTCGGGGAATTCAGTACGATTCGCGAGGGGATGAGCGTCAAGCGCCTGGGGACCCTCCTGGAGGTCCCCGTCGGCGACGCCCTCGTCGGCCGGGTCGTCAACCCCCTGGGTGAACCCCTGGACGGCAAGGGGCCCGTCGAAGCCAAGGAGACCCGTTTCGTCGAAGAGAAAGCCCCCGGCATCATGGCCCGTAAATCGGTCCACGAACCGCTCCAGACCGGGATCAAGGCGATCGACGCCCTCGTACCCGTCGGACGGGGTCAGCGGGAGCTGATCATCGGGGACCGCCAGACCGGGAAGACCACCCTGGCGATCGACACGATCATCAACCAGAAAGGCCAGGACGTCATCTGCATCTACGTGGCCATCGGTCAGAAGCAGTCCACCGTCGCCGGACTGGTCAAGCGGCTCGAAGAAGCCGGAGCGATGGAGTACACCATCGTCGTCAACGCCGGTGCCTCCGACCCCTCCGCACTCCAGTACCTGGCCCCCTACGCCGGCGTCACGATGGCCGAATATTTCCGTGACAACGGACGTCACGCGGTCATCTTCTACGACGACCTCTCCAAGCACGCCGTCGCGTACCGTGAGATGTCGCTGATCCTGCGCCGTCCTCCGGGGCGGGAAGCCTACCCCGGAGACGTCTTCTACCTCCATTCCCGCCTCCTCGAGCGGGCCGCCAAGCTCAGCGACGAGCTGGGTGCAGGATCGATCACCGCGTTCCCCGTGATCGAAACACAGGCGGGGGACGTTTCGGCCTACATCCCCACCAACGTCATTTCGATCACCGACGGACAGATCTTCCTGGAGACCGATCTCTTCAACGCCGGTATCCGCCCCGCGATCAACGTGGGTCTTTCGGTTTCCCGGGTCGGGGGTGCCGCCCAGATCAAAGCGATCAAGAAGGTATCCGGTACCCTCCGCCTCGACCTGGCAAGCTATCGGGAGCTCCAGGCTTTCGCCCAGTTCGCCAGCGATCTGGACGAGCACAGCCGCAAGCAGCTGGAGCGGGGGATGCGGATGACCGAACTGCTCAAGCAGCCTCCGTACTCTCCGATCCCCGTCGAGAAGCAGGTGGTGATCATCTACGCCGGTACCCGCGGTTACCTCGACGATATCCCCGTTTCGGAGATCAACCGCTTCGAGCAGGAGTTCTACACCTTCATCGACGCCAAGTATCCCCAGATCCTGGAGAAGATCCGGGAGACCAAGGATCTCGACAGCGAAAACGAAGAGGAACTCAAAAAAGCGATCGAGGATTTCAAGTCCCAGTTCGCCGCATAAGGTAAAGGTGCATCATGGCCAGCCTCAAAGACATCAAACGCAAGATCAAGAGCGTCAAGGGGACGCAGAAGACCACCCACGCGATGAAGCTGGTCTCGTCCGCGAAGCTCCGACGCGCCGAAGAGCTTGCCAAGCGCTCCAAAGATTACGCCCGCAAGATCACCGAGATGATCGACGAGATCGCGGTGCAGATCGCCAAATACAACGACGTGACCGAAAACGTCTATTTCCGGAAGATCGAGAACCCCAAAACGGTCGACATCGCCTTCATCACCGCCGACAAGGGGCTCTGCGGAGGGTTCAACTCCCAGACCATCAAGGCGGTCAACCAACTGGTCGACGATTACGCCGCCAAAGGGGTCACCGTCCGTTTGCGCGCCATCGGGAAAAAGGGGATCGCTTATTATCGCTTCAAAAAAACCGATCTCCTCGAGGCGATCGAGGGGCTCAGCGCCTCCCCCACCTACAAGGAGGCGGCCGATTTCATTCGCCGCTGCGTCGACGACTACGTCGCGGGAAAAACCGACCGGGTGATCCTGGTCCACAACGGCTACGTCAACATGATTACCCAGGAGATCCGGATCGACGAGATCATGCCCGTGGACGCCAGCCGCCTTCCCGAGGTTCAGGCGAGCCCTTCGGAGCTGGAGCTCGAGCCCGATGACGACGACACCCTGCTCGAAGCGCTGGTGCATCGCTATATCGAATACGTGATGTACTACGCGCTGCTCGATTCGCTCGCCGCCGAGCACGGGGCGCGGATGCAGGCGATGGACGCCGCGACCACCAACGCCAAGGAGATGGTCAAAACCCTGACCGTCCAGTACAACAAAGCCCGCCAAGAGGCCATCACCACCGAGCTGATCGAGATCATCAGCGGCGTGGAAGCACTGAAATAAGCACGAGGAGAGAGTAGTATGACTGGAAAAATCATTCAGGTTATGGGGCCGGTAGTCGACGTGGAGTTCACCGACTATCTCCCCGAGATCAACGAGGCGCTGGAGACGACGCTGGACGTCAACGGCAAGCAGACCCGCCTGGTACTGGAGGTGGCGATCCAGCTGGGGGACAACCGGGTCCGGACCATCGCCATGGACATGACCGAGGGGCTCGTGCGCGGCCAGGAGGTCAAAGCCACCGGCGCCCCGATCAAAGTCCCCGTCGGTGAAGTGGTCCTGGGACGGATCTTCGATGTGGTCGGAAACGTCATCGACGACGGCGAGCCGGTCAAAGCCGACACCATGTGGTCGATCCACCGCAAACCCCCCGCTTTCGAAGACCAGAGCACCAAAGCGGAGATCTTCGAGACCGGAATCAAGGTCGTTGACCTGCTGGCTCCCTACGCCAAGGGGGGGAAAGTCGGACTCTTCGGCGGTGCCGGGGTCGGGAAGACCGTCATCATCATGGAGCTCATCAACAACGTCGCCATGAAGCACAGCGGTTACTCGGTCTTCGCCGGGGTCGGTGAGCGGACCCGGGAAGGGAACGACCTTTACAACGAAATGAAAGAGTCCAACGTTCTGGACAAAGTCGCCCTCTGCTACGGTCAGATGAACGAGCCTCCGGGAGCGCGGAACCGGATCGCCCTGACCGGTCTGACGATGGCCGAGTATTTCCGGGACGAGATGGGGCTGGACGTTCTGATGTTCATCGACAACATCTTCCGTTTCGCCCAGTCGGGTGCGGAGATGTCGGCGCTGCTGGGGCGGATCCCCTCGGCGGTGGGATACCAGCCCACTCTGGCCAGCGAAATGGGGAAACTCCAGGAGCGGATCACCTCGACCACCAAAGGGTCGATCACCTCGGTCCAGGCGGTCTACGTCCCCGCGGACGACCTGACCGACCCGGCCCCCGCGTCGGTATTCGCCCACCTGGACGCCACCACCGTTCTGAACCGCTCCATCGCCGAAAAAGGGATCTATCCCGCGGTCGATCCCCTCGATTCGACCTCCCGGATGCTCGATCCCCAGATCATCGGCGAAGAGCACTACCAGGTGGCCCGGGGCGTACAGGCGATCCTGCAGAAATACAAGGACCTGCAGGACATCATCGCGATCCTCGGTATGGACGAACTCAGCGAAGAGGACAAGCTGATCGTCGAGCGGGCCCGGAAGGTGGAGAAATTCCTCTCCCAGCCCTTCCACGTCGCCGAGGTCTTTACCGGAGCTCCCGGCCGCTACGTCACCCTCGAAGAGACGATCAAAGGCTTCAAAGGGCTCCTCAACGGTGAGTACGATCACCTCCCTGAAGCCGCCTTCTACATGGTCGGAAACATCGATGAGGCGATCGCCAAAGCCGAGAAAATGAAAGAGAAGGCTTCCTAAGCCCAAAGGACCTCCATGAAAACGATGAAACTCGAGATCGTCACCCCCAACGGGGTGATCTACGACGGGGACGTGCGGATGGTGACCCTTCCCGGGAAGGAAGGGGAATTCGGCGTTCTGCCGGACCACGCCTCCCTGGTCTCTCTCCTCGACACCGGGGTGATCACGATCGAAACGGCCCAGGGCAAAGAGATCATGGTCGCCATCGACAAAGGCTACGTCAAAGTCGACGAAAACAAGGTCAGCTGCATCGTCGACGGCGCGGTCCTCATCAGCGACGAAGAGGGGACCCTCTCCGAGCGCCTCGAAGAGGCCAAGGAGCTGCTGCGCAAGGCCCAGACCTCCGACGTGGCGATCGCCGCGGCGGTGAGCAAGGTCGAATCGATCAAGAAAAAGGCGTACTGAAACGGTGGGCCTCTCCTCCTATCTCTCCCACAGCAGCGCCGTCACCTGGCTGGTGCTGCTGGTGCTTTCGGCCTACTTCATCTTCACCTTCTGGATTTTCCTTTACCGTTTCCGACTCCTGAACCGTCGCATCGCCGTGGAGAGCCGCTCGCTCAGCGCACTGCTGCGGGGCGAAGCGTCGTTCGTGGCACGGGATTCGCTGCTGTACGGCTACCTGCGCCGGATCGGATCGGTGAACGAACCGGCCCTCAAGGCGGCGGTCAACGACGCGCTGCGCAGCGCCACCCGCGGGCTGACCCCGCTGGGGATCATGGCCTCCACCTCCCCCTTCGTGGGACTGTTCGGGACCGTGGTGGGGATCCTGGAGGCTTTCGGACGGCTGGGGACCCAGAAGAGCGCTTCTCTGTCGGTGGTCGCCCCGGCCATCAGCGAAGCGCTGGTGGCCACCGCCGCGGGGATCTTCGTGGCGGTCTTCGCGTATGCCTTCCACCTCCTCCTCAAACGGCGGGCCTTCGAACTGGGGTCGCTCCTGGAGTCTCAGGCTGAAATCGTCCTGGCCAATCCCCCCAAACCGAAGGAATGAGATGCGCCTTTTCGATTGGGACGAAACGCCCGATCTGAACATCACCCCCTTCGTGGACGTGATGCTCGTGCTCATGGCGATCCTGATGGTGACGGCGCCCACGATCACCTTCCAGGAGAAGATCACCCTTCCGCAGGGGACCCGGACCCACAAGGTCAAAAAACTCACCCCCCTCACGATCCGAATGGACAAAACCGGACGGATCTACCTGGGCAAAGAGACCTTTACCCGGCGGGATTTCGCCGACAATTTCGTCCTCAAGGCCCGGACGATCGACAAGGCGACGCCCATCTTCATCCGGGCCGACGAGCGGCTCCGCTACGCCGACGTGATGTATCTGCTCCGGACGGTCAAAGCGGCGGGATTCGTACAGGTTTCGCTCCTGACCCAATGAGACGCGAGAAGGAACGATTCCAGGCACTGGTCGCCGCCGTGGCGATCTATCTGGCTGTGGTGGGGGCGGTGTTGTACTTTTTCGGCTTCCGCCACGAAGAGCCCTCCCGCCACTACGTGGAGAAAAACCGCAACGGCATCGCCGTGAGTCTGGGGACCCCGGTCCCCACGCGCCCCAAAGCCCATCCGACCCACCGTCCCCGCAAAGCCGCTCCCCCCAAAACGGCTCCACGCCCGAAACCGCACCGCCCCAAAACGGCCCGACCCTCCCCCACGGCGCACAAAACGGCCCGGAAGCC
>JALWKO010000081.1 GCA_027081405.1 Campylobacteraceae bacterium
GGCAACCCCAAACCCCGCCTTTTCCGCCTCGTGCAGGACCGCTCGATCCAAAACGCCATGGGGTTCAACAACAAAGGGGCCTACCATATGGCCAAACGGCTGCGCAAGCTGCGGTTTTTCGACTACCCCGTGGGGATCAACGTCGGCAAAAACAAAAACACCCCCGAGCGGGAGGCGATCCGGGATTACGAAACCCTTTTCAAAACCTTCCGGGACTACGGCACCTATCTGGTGATCAACATCTCCTCCCCCAACACCCCGGGGCTGCGGGATCTGCAAAACGAAGCCTTCATCCGGGAGGTCTTCCGGATCGGCCGCTCCATCACCGACAAGCCGATTCTTCTCAAGATCGCCCCCGACATGGAAGCCGCCCAGGCGGTCGATCTGTGCGGCACGGCGGTGGAAGCGGGGGCGGCAGGGATCATCGCCACCAACACCACCGTCGACTACACCCTCACCCCCCGGGCCAAAGACTTCGGCGGGATCAGCGGAGCGCTGCTGACCGAAAAATCGAGAGAACTCTTCGCCGCGATCGGACGGGAGTTCCACGACAAGACCCTGCTGATCTCCGTAGGGGGGATCGACGGCCCCGAAGAAGCCTACCGCCGCATACGGATGGGGGCGAGCCTCGTGCAGATCTACAGCCTGCTCATCTACGAAGGCCCCGCCCTGGTGCGTCGGATCAACGAAGGGCTCATCCGCCTCGCCCGGGCCGACGGATTCGCGCATATCTCCGAAGCGGTCGGAGCGGAATGGAAAATTTAATGAGAAGATAGAAATGAGAAATGAGAAATTTCGGCTGCTTCGCACTGCAAAGCTTTCATTTTCATTGAAGGTTCAATCATGGATAAAGGTCAATACCGATGAAGCTTTATTGTAGAAATCTTTTCAAAATATTTCTCATTTCTCATTTTTCATTTTTCATTGCGGCAGCTTCGCTGCTGCTCCCAGGAGCACTTATGGCAAACTCTCTACCCAAATACTTTCACAAGACGCTGGACAACGGTCTGGAGGTCTACGCCATCCCGCTGCACAACGGCACCGGGGTGATCACCACCGACATCTTCTACAAAGTCGGCTCACGGGACGAGATCCTGGGCAAAACCGGGATCGCCCACATGCTCGAACACATGAACTTCAAATCGACCGAGCACCTCAAGGAGGGGGAGTTCGACCGGATCGTCAAAGCCCACGGCGGCGTCGACAACGCGTCGACCGGTTTTGACTACACCCACTACTTCATCAAAACCAGCACCCCCAACATGCAGATGGCGATGGATCTCTACGCCGAGATCATGGCCCATCTCAAACTCACCGACGAAGAGTTCCAGAAAGAGCGCAAAGTGGTCGCCGAAGAGCGCCGCTGGCGCACCGACAACAACCCCATGGGCTACCTCTATTTCCGCCTCTTCAACACCCATTACGTGGAGCACAGCTACCACTGGACCCCGATCGGATTCATGCACGACATCCAGAGCTGGACCATCGAGGACATCCGGGAGTTCCACGCCCGGTTCTACCGCCCCGACAACGCCATCGTCGTCGTCGCCGGAGACGTGGAGCCCGACGCGGTCTTCGCCGCGGCCCAAAAGGCCTTCGGCTCCATCCCCCGCCCCAAAGAGCGCTGCAACTGCTCACTGCTGACAAACAACCATCCCGCCGAACCCAAGGTCGACGGAGCCAAGCGGGTGGTGATCCACAAAGAAAACAACCACGCCGAAACGATCGCCATCGCCTACCCCATCCCCGATTTCCGCGATCCCGATCAGGTGGTCCTCTCGGCCATCTCCGAGATCCTATCCAGCGGCAAAAGCAGCCGTCTGGTGCGGGTCCTGGTGCAGCAAAAACGGCTGGCCAACCAAATCTACGGCTACAACCTGGAGCTCAAGGATCCGGGAATTTTCGTTTTCCTCGCCGTGGCCAACCCGGGGGTGAAAGCCGAGACGCTGGAGCGGGAGATCCTCGCCCAGATCGAAAAGCTCAAGACCGAAGGGGTCAGCCCCGAGGAACTGGAGCGGGTACGTCTCAACACCAAGGTGGACTTCCTCCACGAGCTGGAAAGCTCCTCCTCCACCGCCGATCTCTTCGGCTCCTATCTGGCCCGGGGAGACCTCACGCCCCTCCTGCACTATGAGGAGAATTTGGATAAAATTACCACCGAACGGGTCCGGGAGGT
>JALWKO010000082.1 GCA_027081405.1 Campylobacteraceae bacterium
CGCCGCTGCCAGGGAGAGGAGGGGATCGCCCCAGCCCGCGGGCAGGATCCCCAGGCCGCTGAGCAGGCCGAAGGTGCCCAGGACGAGGGCCCGGTCGCTTTTGCCCATGGGGCCGTCGTAGCGCCGTCCGCTCCCCACCGCCGCCCCCAGGACGCCGGCGAATTCGCTCAGCCCCGCCCCCAGTGCAAACAGCGCGGCGCTCCGGAGGGAGACCCCCGGCACGAAAGCCAGGGCCAGGATCAGGACCGTATCGCTGAGCCAGTCCCCCAGCTCGTTGAGGTAGGCCCCCAGCCGGCTTGAGAGGCCGTACTCTTTGGCCATGATCCCGTCCAGGGCGTTGAGGGCCATCCGGACGAAAAGGACGACCGGCAGGGCCAGCAGGCTCCAGGCCGCCCCGCCCCCCAGGGCCACGGCCCCCGCTGCCAGGAGGGAGAGCGCCAGGGCCGCCAGAGTGACGGCGTTGGGGGTGATCCCCCTTCGCACCAATCGGCCCGCCATAGGGCGCAGCAGATTCACGAAGGCTGGTTTGAGGTCGTAGACGGTCATGGGAGACTCCTTTCTGTAATCCCAAAATATGCACTAGTCTGTACGCCATCTGCATCGATCATCGATGGCATGGGCAACACATCCAAAGCCTCGACGCACACTCCGAGTGCGCCTACGTTTTGGCTGTTCAGCCATACACATCGAGCACCGGCGCATCTGACGCACTTTCTATTGCATAATTTGGGATATTCGCTATTCTCGTTCCCTCTTTGGGAAAAGCATTTTCACTATTTCATTTGAGGTCATTTTGCTCGCTTCGTTTGCAGTCATTGGGGGAAATCCTTCGAACGACCCCAAATGACCATGAATGACCGGGCGAAGCCCAAAATGACCTTACTTTTTTTCCGCCACAACCACGCCGAAGATCCCGCAGGGTTCCATCGCGTGGCGCAGATAGCGCAGCCCCGCCTCTCTCATCCACTCCCGGAAGAGTTCCAGAGGACGCAGCCGCATCACCCAGGGTTCGCCGGTGTGGGAGCGCAATGTACGGGCGATGAGCTCCAGCTGGGGATGGTCGGGCTGGATGGTAAAGATCAGCCGCCCGCCGGGGCGCAGGGCGAGGCCGCAGTCGTGCAGGCACCGGCGCACCAATCTATCGTCGGGGATAATCTCCCAGAAGCCGGAGCTGAGGATCAGATCACGACTCTTTTCGGGGTAGTTGCCACTATCGAAGGCGTCGGCCCGCCGGAAACGGATCCACTTCAGCCCCAGGGTTTCGGCATTGCAGGCCGCCTTGTCCAGATTCTCCTGCCGGTAGTCCCGCAGCTCGGCGTCGATCCGCTCCGCTTGGCAAGCGGCAATCGCCTCCAGGTCGTATTCGGCTCCGCCGCAGGCGATATCGAGGTAGTCGATCCGCTCTTTTCCCTTCAGGAGCTCCTCCAGTTCCGTGACGATGGCCCCTTTGGTGATCTCCTTGCGGTTGCGGATCCCCCGCCAGCCGACGGAGTTCAGATAGATCCGGTCGATGAGTTTTCCGATCCATCCTCTGCCGGAGGGGCGGTTTTTGTAGACGTAGTCGAGCATCACTCCCGAGTCGTATCCGTAGCGGTTGCCGATCCGGATCCCGTCGGAGAGATTTCCCGGCCCGTTCAGAAAGGCCCGGACGGTTGCGTACCAGATCCGTCGGGGATCGAGAGGGTGGAGGGGTCGTTTCAGATCTTCGTAGCGCTTTTTCATCTTTTTCTCCTTTCTTTCCCGGATTTTTCCGGGGGATAGTGCCATTGTAATGCATAAATCATAAAGTGTCAAGTATTACTTTGCAAAAAGTGAAGATGCGTTCCGGGGAGACGGCGATTGCCTTGTGTGTTTAATGGCATAGAGGAGGGGCGCGGCTTCCGGAGGCCGTCGCCATTGCAGCGGGATCGGGGGAAGGGATCGCCCTGAGGATGTCGGTTTTGTGTATGGAGTGTTCCGAAAAACGGAAACCATTCCTCTTCCTCATTCTGAACTCGATTGAGGATCCAGCCCCCCAAATGGCAGAGCTTTTTTGGAAGATTCCGTTGAGAGTGGGGGAGCGTACAGCCAACCGGTCGTCACCCGGAACGTTTCTCCGTGAAACTTGGGCCAACATGACACAACGGTGTCAAAGCCGCGTGTTACAATAGCGATGTTTCGATTCCCGAAACTTCGACCGTTTTATTGCCTCTATTCACCAGGAGGTAAATTATGAGAACTTACGACACCCTTGTACACTTCGTCAAAGCATCCGACCGCAAAGAGCTGCTGCGCTCACTGGGATATCACGACATTCGAAAAGGTGAGAAGAGTCTGAGCGATTTTCTGAAAGCCGGATCGTTGAAAAATTGGCTGGCGCACGGCCATTACGACTTCGTCCACAGCTCCGAAAGCTTCGCCAAAAAGCTCGCCTCGCTGGCCGGAGTCGATCCGATCGAGATCGACCGGATCGTCGAAGAAGAGGCCGAACGCCGGGCGGTCCTCTCCCGCCTATTGCCCCCCTATATCTTCGTCGATACCCGTTTCCGAAGGAAAAACGAACCGATCTTCGCCCTGGCGTTCATGGAGTCCAAACGGCGTATTTCTTTGGACAAAGAGACGGTCTACGACCAGGGCTTGGAAGCGACCCTCCGGGAGGTGGGCCGGATAGTCCGCGAACACTACCGCGACACCGGCGGCGAACTGAAGCTATGGGGGAAGATCCACGAATACCGCTACCACCACCTCGACGGCAGGACCTTTCGTTTCGATACCGAAGGGCGTCTGATCGAAGAGCTCTCCCGGAACCTGGACGAAGGGGGAGCCGTTTTGAGCGTCGGGGGGAGGGAGATTCCTCCGGATATGTTCACTCAAGGCGGGTAGGGATGGGACGTTTGGGTGCAAGGAATAACGATATATCATCCTGACCGCTTTGTGCCTAGGGGTGCAATCTCTGACACCCCAAGTAGCAGGTGATCATTACTCGATTCATTATTATTAAGGGATGAAGGGTGAAAACCTTGTGTTTAGTGTAATTCAACTACAATATCCCAAAATAATTTCAAGGATCCCATAGATATGGAAGAGATTGTCACAGGCAATATCAAGGATCAAAACGACACGTTAGCGGTGCTTCGGCGTCATTTCCCAGAATGCTTCGATAAAAACGGTGATTTTGATCTGCAGAAGTTCCGGCAAGAACTATCGGCTAAAGCGGTCGATTTTTCCAAGGAGAGCTATTCGCTGGAGTGGTTGGGCAAGAGCTATGCCAGGCTTTTGGCGACGAACGAGACCGAAACGCTGCTGCAGGAAGATAAAGCATTTAACGCAAGAGAGGAAAATACCGCGTCACGCAATCTGCTGATCAAAGGGGACAACCTCGATGTCCTCAAGCATCTGGTCAATGCCTACCGCGATCAGGTAAAGATGATCTATATCGATCCCCCCTACAACACCGGCAGTGACGGCTTTGTCTATAAAGACGATCGACGCTTCAGCGTCTCCGAACTAGCGCGGTTGGCGGGGATCGACAAGGAGCGGGCCAAGCGGATCCTCGATTTTGTCCAAAGTGGAAGCAACTCCCACTCGGCGTGGCTGACCTTCATGTACCCCAGGCTCTACATCGCCCGCCATCTGCTGCGCGAAGACGGGGTGATCTTCGTCTCCATCGATGATAACGAAGTGGCGCAACTGCGGATTTTGATGGATGAGATATTTGGGGAAGAGAATTTTATAGCTGAAATATGTGTAGTTAACAATATCGCGGGCAGAAGTGATAGAAAAAATGTTGCTACAGCACATGAATATTTATTGGTTTATCAAAAATCTGATTTATTTGAGATGAACGGGCTTCCTCTTAGTGAAGATCAATTAAAAGAGTATAAATATAAAGATTCCAATGGAAGGCTTTATCGAAGGCAAGGATTAAGAAAAAGAGGAAGTGGTTCAAAAAGACAAGATCGTCCGAATATGTTTTATCCCATTTACTATGATAAGGATCTTAATGACTTGTTTTTAGATCAGAATGAAAACAAAACAAGGATCGAGATTCTACCAAAACTATCAAATGGTGAGGATGGACGATGGCGTTGGGGTAAAGAAACTTTTTTGAAAAAAAAGGATAAATTGGAGGTTCAGTACAACTCACGAAAAAAAGAATATGATATTTATGAGCGTGTATATTTGGAAGATGAAAATGGCGAGAAAACTACAAAAATGAAATCTTTTTTATTAGATAGTGCGTATACTTCAGATACAGCAACGAGTGAATACCATGAATTAATGCCTTCCAATACTTTTAACAATCCGAAACCAACACAATTAATCAAAGACATAGTTACAGTTTCGTGTTCGGTAAACGACCTCATCCTTGACTTCTTCGCCGGCTCCGGCACGACGGGGGATGCTATGATGCAGCTCAATGCCGAGGATGGCGGTCATCGCCGTTATATATTGGTGCAGCTGCCTGAACCGATCGATCCGAAGAAAAACAAAACCGCCTATGATTTTGTCAAAAACGAGTTGGGGATCGAGGAGCCGACGATTTTCGACATTACCCGCGAGCGGCTGATCCGCGCGGCGCGAAAGATACGCGCCGAGCACCCCGAGAGCGAGTTTGACGGGGGATTTAAGATCTTCGAGACGGTGCCCGTTCCCGAAGGTTACCGCGCCGCCATCGAAGCGCCGAGCGAAGAGGCGAGGCTTTTTGATCCCGATAGCTTGACGGATGAGCAGGTCGCAACGCTCCTGCTGACCTGGAAGACCTACGACGGCGTACCGCTTGATATCGAGCCTGTGGCGGTGGATTTGGGAGGTTATACGGCGTATTTGGCAGGAAATAAGCTCTATCTGATGGATGCAGGGTTTACGACCGAACATTTGAAAGCCTTGCTTGAAAAGATGGACGAAGATGCCGACTTTACCCCGAACGCAGTGATCGCATTCGGGTATCGGTTTGAGAGCAAGATGCTCAGAGAACTGGCCGAAAACCTCAAAGCCTACGACTACAAAAAAGGCGGGGGCGACAGCATCGAGTTTGTCACGAGGTATTGAGATGCGGGGATTTAATTTTGAAAGAAACCTCCTCCACCAAAGCGCGGCGGTCAAAAGCACGATTGGCGTCTTTGACGGTCTGCCGGTACGCGCACCCGAAGGGGTGGATGCGCCTCATCTAAACCCGAAGATCGAGGCGCACCATAATGCACGTTATGCCCGAAACATCAACACAATTCAAGAGCAAAACGGCATTGCCGGCGGTGCAAAAAAGGGTAGCAACGTCATCGACATAATGATGGAGACGGGAACGGGCAAAACCTATACCTACACCAAAACGATTTTTGAACTCAACCGAACATACGGGATTTTCAAATTTGTCGTGGTGGTGCCTACTCTCTCGATCAAAGCGGGGACGATCAGTTTCCTGACATCCCCGGATGCCAGAGAGCACTTCAAAGAGCAGTACGGCAAGATCATCCAGGTGCATGTGGTCGAGAGCCAAAAGAAAAATAAAAACAAAAAGCTCTCGATGCCACCGGCGGTGGAACGCTTCGTCAATGCAGGGAGTTTTGAGCGCGACGCGATCCAGGTGATGGTGATCAATGCCGGGATGATCAATTCCGATACGATGCAAAAGAGCTTCGATAAGGGGCTGTTTGACCGATACACGGTTCCATTCGATGCGATAGCGGCGGTGCGCCCCTTTGTGATCATCGATGAGCCGCACCGTTTCGACAAAGAGAACAAAACCTGGCAAAACATTCAGCGGATGAAGCCTCAATTCATCCTCCGCTACGGGGCGACGTTTCCTCGAAAAACCGTGACGGTAAAAAATAGCCTCGGCCAAAAAGAGAAAGTCGAAATCATCGACTACCAAAATCTCGTCTATACGCTTACCGCCGTCGATGCGTTCAATCAAAACCTGGTCAAAGGGGTAGTTGGACACATCACCGAGTTTGAGAGCGGGAAAAACGCTTACGTGAAGCTTATCGACACCGATGGCAAAGAGGCATCCTTCGAGTTGGTAGAGGGCACAACCAAGAAAAGCAAAAAATTCATCAAAAAAGAGGATCTGGGAAAATTGCACCCCGCGATGCGAGAACTCTGGATCGAGAAGCTCAACAAGAGTCTCGTGTTGCTCTCCAATGGACTGGAGCTCAAAAAAGGGGACAAGATCAACCCCTACAGCTACGACGAAAAGCTTCAGGAGATCATGATCCAAAAGGCGGTGCGCAACCACTTCGATCTGGAAAAAGAGCTGATGAGACGAGAGGTGAAAATCAAGCCGCTGAGCCTCTTTTTCATCGACAATATCGAAGAGTATCGAAACAGCGACGGCTATCTTCGCCGCAGTATCGAAGCCTACATCGAAGCGGAAGCGAAAAAGCGGCTGGAAACGGAGGATGATCCCTTTTATCGCCGTTACCTGGAAAAGACGCTCGAAAATCTCTCGGCCACGCATGGGGGCTATTTCTCCCGTGACAACAGCGACAGCGACGAAGCGGTGGAGAAGGAGGTCAACGAGATTTTGCATGACAAACAGGCGCTCCTGGATTTGGAGAATCCCCGGCGCTTCATTTTCTCAAAATGGACGCTGCGGGAGGGGTGGGACAACCCCAATGTCTTTCAGATCTGCAAACTGCGCAGCAGCGGTAGCGAAATTTCCAAACTTCAGGAGGTCGGACGCGGCCTTCGCCTGCCGGTAAATCAATACGGATACCGCGTCAAAGAGGAGCAGTTTTATCTGCACTATTTCGTCGATTTTACAGAGAGCGATTTCGTCGATAAGCTGGTCAATGAGATCAACACCAAGTCGGGTGCCTTCAGTAGCGAAGAGGCTCCCGAGATGCTCAGTGATGAGATGATCAAGAAAATTTGTGAAACGTATCGAATCGACGAGGATGCGTTGCTGGAGCGTCTGGACGAAGAAAACGTCATTACACGATCCAATAAATTCAAAACAGGGGGATTTGAGTTTATAAAACGGAACTATCCTCTGATCTTCGAAGGTGTCGGAAGCAACAAAATCCGCAAGGCAAGCGATCCGAAAAAGAAAGTCCGTGTGCGTACCGAAAAGTATCCCGAGCTCAAAGCGCTATGGGAGAAACTCAATGAAAAAGTGGTCTTGGAGTATCGATTTGAGGATGAGGGGCAATTCGAAACCTTGCTGACGGACTTTTTCCGAGAGAACCAAAAGCTGCTTTTTGAAGACGGGATCAAGGAGCGGGAAGCAAAGGTGCAAATCGAAGGAGATCAGGCTGTAAGTGTCGAAGAACATTCGGTCCAATATACAGACAATACGCCTGTTGCGTTGATGAGTTACAATGCGTTTGTGCGAAGCTTGGCCGATGCGATGCATGTCAATCTTTTGACGCTACATCGTGCGATCGTAGCCAGCGAAGTCGCTATCACCAATGCGCTCAACGCTACGACGATACGGAAACTCGCTTCGCGTTTCAATGACTATCTGTTGTATCGATCCTTTGATCGCTATACGGTTGATTATCAAAAAGTGACCAACCGCATCCATCCGACGAAATTGACCGACAAAAGCGGCAATGTGCTCTCTGAAATCAATGCAAGCGATGTGGGAGTGCTCTACGATGCGGGAAGGGTAAGCAAACGTTACTTGTTTGAAGAGCTTTATTATGATTCGGAACTGGAGCGGGAAAACATCGTCGAAGAGATCCGTGAAGTTATCGTTTTTACCAAAATTCCGAAAAACTCTATCAAAATTCCCGTGGCTGGCGGCAAGAGTTATTCGCCTGATTTTGCCTATGTCGTCCGATTCAATGACGGTAAAGAGCGGCTGCACTTCATTGTCGAGACCAAAAACGTCGAAGGGGACGAAGAGCTACGCAAGGAAGAGCGAAAAAAGATTCGTCATGCCGAGAAGTTTTTCGGCGATGCGGTGAAGATCGAGTTCCGAACGCAATTTGAGGGAGATAAGATTGTTGAATTGATCCGTGAGATTAGCGGAACAGTGTAGAAGTTATCTGACGATTGAATAGGAGGCTAGACTTCTGCGGATTGTCGATACATACATCCCGTCTAATCGGGACCGTTCAGAGTGGGAGAATTTCCACCCGGGCATTCATTTCCGACCCGTTCTCACAGTCCCCGGTGGGAACGCATATTTAAGTATGGATGGCTTACCGTGCTACTATAGACTGCGTGCGTCCCGTCTGCGTTCCCACGCAGAGCGTGGGAACGAGAATGAAAGGTGGCTCGGAGATTTTTATTTCAATACCGGCGTCAGGGGTCAGAGGGTCAGATAGGACTATCCCCGATGACAATTCTCATCCCTCAATCTTTTTCAACTCCTCATAAATGCGATCTCGCCTACCGATTTTCAGCACCAGTACGACGATTTCACTCTCTCGGACTTCATAAGCGAGCCGATATCCGGAAGTACGCAGTTTGATTTTGTAGACGTTTGCGTACCCTCTGAGCCTATCTTTTGGGACTTTGGGATTGTTCAGACGCGCTTTGAGCTTCTTTTTGAACTGATCTTTGATCGTCGAGTCCAGCTTCGACCACTCTTTGAGCGCTTTGGGCTTGAAGGCAAGCTCATAGCGCATCAATATCGACCTTGACGGGTTCTTCGCCGTCGTTCAGGCGTGCTTCGACCTCCTGGGCCAGATAATAGTCGTCGATGATCTCCATCATCTTTTCATATAGTTCAGTCGGGACGAGATAGGCGCTGGGTTTGTTGTGGTTGAGGATCGCTACAGCTTCTCCGCCGGCCTCTTCGATGACGGAGGAGGGGCTTTTTTTCAATTCGGAGATACTGGCGGTATATTTGCTAAGGATCCGAGTCATTATGTATCCTTTTTTATACTATATTTAGTACTATATATTATCTTTTAAAAGAGGGGTTGTCAATAAAAAAAGAGGTTTGTTTCGATTGTTCCCACCGTCCCCGGTGGGAACGCATATGAAAAGTGGCTCGGAGATTTTTATAGTGATACCGGCGTCACGCGCCTACATACGGTCTGGAGGATTCGTTCGCGAAGTGATGGCTCGGTAAGCGTTCCGATTTTTTTGCTGAGACGTCGTTTCGAGATTGTCCGGATCTGGTGGCAGAGCAGGATCGCCTCTTTGCCCAGCAGCGTGAAATCCACTTCGTTGGGATAGATCCTGCGGCCCGGCTTGCGGGATGTGATCGGAACGATCGTGACGTTGTCCATCTGGTTTTCGATATCGTTGGAAACGACGAGGACGGGACGATGGCCGGCCTGTTCACGGCCTACGACCGGGTTGACATCGGCCCAATAGACGGCAAACTGCATCCCTACCACTCGCTATCGGCGTAGCGGAAATCCTCTTCGACCGAACGGATATCCTCCAGAACCATCGGATCCTTCGCGGCGGCGGCGATTTGTGCACGGTAGTTCTCTTCTTCGATCTTTTCGATCTTTTCCCGCAGCGCTATGGAGACGAGTTCGGAAAAGTTGCTGAACCTCTCCAGCGCTCCGCACCGCTCG
>JALWKO010000083.1 GCA_027081405.1 Campylobacteraceae bacterium
TACTGCAAAGTCCTCCGATCCACTTTTCTCGCATCAATTCTTTCCATTCATTAGTGTAGTGTTTTTTCACTTATGTTTGAGTTAGTTTTTTGGTGGAGTAATAGCATTCTGCTAGTCTAGAGCCTCGCTAAAATAAAACATTGACTATAACATGCTCTTCCAACGCTCCATCACCGCAAAAAATGCCCCGCCTCCCGAAAGCGGTAGGTGGCCGTCGCCAGCGGAGTGAAAAACTCCAGCGCCCCGGCAGCGTCGATGATCCGGTCTTTCTCTCCGATAAAGACCTCGATCACCGTGCCCCGCTCCCAAAGTGCACGGAGTTTCTCCGCCTCCCAGCGGTAGCGCAGTAGCTCCTCCAGCTCTTCGAATGTCCCCTCTTTGAGGTAGGGTTCCAGATCGATCCGTGCCCCGGAGACAGCGCGGGTGAGGAAATTGCGGCGATACCCCTCCGGGTCCCGGCGGAACGCCTCCAGTTGCAGGGTGACGAAGCGTTCTTTTTTGGTCTGGAAAAAGGCGGGAGAAAAAAGGAGCAGCCGGTCGATGCGCCGGGGACTCGAGAGGGCATGCTCCAGCGCCCGGATCGCCCCGTAGCTGAAACCGGCGACGGCATAGTCGCTTTGCACCAGCCAATCGGCGAAAAGCTCCGCCTCCCCCCAGAGGGAAAAGCCGCTAAAAAAGCGCACGGAGAATCTCCCGCGCCTGGAGGGGATCGATGTTTTCGTGACGGAGCAGATGCTCCTCGATCGCCTTGCGGGCCGATTCGAGTTTGCGCAGCATCGCCGCGGTCTCCTCGAAGAGCTCGGCCAGAAGCGATTCCACCTCCTCCTGGGAAGGGAGCATCCCCTCCCCCATCCCGTAGTCGAAGATCACCGACTGCGCCTCCCGGCGGGCACGGGCCAGATCTTCGGCGGCGTTGCTGTAGCGCTCCCCCAGCACCTCCCGGGTGGCGATCGGACCAGCGAGACGGACCTTGATCCTGGCCAGCAGATCCCCCCGGCTGAGGATCTCCCGCTCGGTCTCCTCCAGGCGGGTGGTGACGATCCCGATCTTCTCGAACGGCACGTCGTACCAGGTGGCCACCAGCGCCTTGGCCGACTGATAGACCGCCTGGATCCTCCGCTCCTCCTCGCTGAAGCTGAGGATTTTGCGCTTGCCGCTGACCACCGCTTCGATCACCGCCTCGAAATCGGCGTCTTCGAGCCGTTTGCTCCCCCTGCGCAGCGCGTGTAGCGCCGCTTCGTTGACCAGCGTCGAGAGGGCCGCGGGGCTGAATCCCACCGTCAGATGGGCCAGCCGGTCCAGATCGAGGGCGTGGGGTTTTTTGCGCAGGTAGAGCTCCAGGATCGCCCTGCGCTCCCTTTCGTCGGGGAGGGAGATGTGGATCCGGCGATCGAAGCGTCCGGGGCGCAGCAGGGCCGGATCGAGCATTTCGATCCGGTTGGTCGCCGCCATGACGATCACCCCCGAGCCGCTCTCGAAGCCGTCCATCTCGGTGAGCAACTGGTTGAGGGTCGCTTCCCGCTCATCGTTGCGCCCTTCGCCCCGGCTCTTGCCCACCGCGTCGATCTCGTCGATGAAGACGATGGCAGGGGCCTGCCGTTTGGCCGCCTGAAAGAGCTCGTGGACCCGTTTGGCCCCCATCCCCACGTAGATCTCCACGATGTTGGCGCCGCTCTGGTAGAAAAAAGGTACCCCCGCTTCGCCCGCCACCGCCTTGGCGAGCCAGGTTTTCCCCACCCCCGGAGGGCCGGCGAGGAGCACCCCTTTGGGGAGGCGGACGTCGAGTTTGCGGTATTTGCCTGGATGGCGGAGGAAATCGATGATTTCGGCCAGATCGGCTTTGACATCCTCCATCCCCGCCACGTCCCGGAACCGTACGGTGCTGCGGGTGGGTGCGACCGTCTCGGCGGAGGCGCTTTCGCGCAGCGGCTCCCCCTCGACGAGGGACCCGGGCTCGGATCCCTGGCGGCGGCGCAGCAGCCACAGCGCTCCGCCCCCCAGAGCCAGCAGCCCCAGAAGCGCCGTCAGCCACGCCAGCGGATGGGAGCCGCGCACCTCCAGGGGATAGCGGTCGGCCACTTCGGCCAGATCGATCCCACGGGCGGGGACTTTGTAGCGCATCCGGGCGGTCCGGACGTAGAGGTAGGGCTCGTCCAGCACCACCCGGGTGACGAGCTGTTTGCGCATTAGAACCTTGAGCTGCTCACCGCTGATGAGCCGGGTGTTGTCCCGCAGCGCCAGAACGAGCCCGAGGATCACCAGGAGCGCGACCCCCGCGGCGGCGATTTTGAGATTATCCCAGCGAAAGCGTCGCACGGTTCTCCTCCTTGTGCACTTCGGCCTCGGCGATGTAAACCCAGGTGGCTTCCAGATCCTGATCACTCCGGACGACGATCCGGTTGTAATACTGGTCGTAGCCCCGGTAGCGTCCATCTTCCCCGCTCTCTAGCAGCACCGTCAGATCCCGGTGATGCTCCCGGCGGAAAGCGAGGTTTTTTTGTCGGATCCGTTCGGTGAGCTCCCGGTGGCGGGCTTTGGCCATGTCTCCCCGCACTCCGGGCCCCATCGACGCCGACGGGGTCCCTTCCCGGGGGGAATAGGTGAAAGCGTGGACATGGGTCAGGGGGAGCTCTTCGATCCGCTCCATCGCCTGGCGCCACTCGGCCTCCCCCTCCCCCGGATGGCCGACGATGAAATCGGTCCCCAGGGCGTATCCCCGCTCCGCGAGCTCCTCGAAGAGCTTCCGGTCCTCGGCGTACCGGTTGCGCCGGTTCATCAGCTCCAGCATCCGGTCGGAGGTGTGTTGGAGCGCGATATGCAGATGGCGAGCCATCCAGGGCTCATCCAGCAGCTCCTTGAACTCCGCGTCGATCTGGATCGGCTCCAGACTCCCAATCCGGATCCGTCGCACCCCGCGAATCTGAGAGATCCGCTTGAGGAGCCGGGCGATGGAGCTCCCTCGGTCCCGGCCGTAGCTGCCTACGTTGGTCCCGGTGAGGATGAACTCCCCGAAACCGTTGGCCGCCAGGAGACGGATCTGCTCCAGGATCTGCGCTTCGTCGTGGCTCCGGGCGTTGCCCCGGACAGAGGGGATGATGCAGTAGCTGCAGCGGAAATCGCACCCCTCCTGGATCTTGATGAAGGCGCGGCTCTTGCCGACGAACTCCCCAACCACCGTCGAATCGACGTGCTCCAGATCGCCGATCTCGTAGAACCCTTCGGGGCGGTGGAGGATCTCGTTGATCCGCTCTTTTTCCGAATGGCCCATGACGCCGTAGACTTTCCCCTGCCGCAGCAGCTCTTCCCCTTTGGAGTGGGCGCCACAGCCAGCGAGGATCACCCGGGCTGCGGGGTTGCGGCGACGCAGGGCGTTGATGTAGTGGCGCACCGTCGCGTCGGCGCCGTTGGTGACGGTACAGGAGTTGACCACCACCACGTCGGCCTCCGCCTCGTCACGGCATAGCTCGAAATCCTCCAGCCGGCTCATCATCACCTGGGTGTCGAACTGGTTGGTGCGGCAGCCGAAGGTTTTGAAAAAGACCTTTTCTTTGCTCATCCGTTCTCGCTCTCGGCCGGCTCGTCGTGCCGGGGTTTGGGGATGGGGCGCTCCAGATAGAGCGACTGGGTGGGATAGGCCAGCGCGATGTCCTCCTCGGCGCGGAAACGCTCGACGATCTCCTGGGAGATGGTGCTGCGCAGCGTCAGGGTCGCGAAGGCGTTGGTGAGATACCACACGCTCACCCGCATCCCGTAGGGCTCGGCGAAGGCGTAGACCCGGGGTTCGACGTTGGTGTTTTTGAGATGGTAGCTGCTGCGGAGTTTGTTGAGCTGTTTGCGGGTGATGTCGGTGTATCCCTTGGAGTATTTTTTGGCCACCTCTTTGGCGATCGAGGTGGCTTTGGAAGTGTTGGAGTCGAACGTCACGGTGATGTCGATCCCGTCCCAGACCGTCTTGAGCCCGGCGTGGGAGTAGTTGGCGATCATGTCGGTGAAGACGTAATTGTTGGGGACGAAGATGATCCGTCCGGCCCGGCGGTTGTGCATGTAGGTCGTCAGCGTGATGTCTTCCTGGATCGTCATCCGCAGCAGCGAAATGTCCACCACGTCCCCTACGTACTCGACCCCATCACGGACCACCTTGATCCGGTCCCCCACGTGGATCGCACCCCCCAGGACGATCACGAACCACCCCATCAACGACATAAACCAGTCTTTCATCGCGATGGCGATCCCCGCCGAGGCGAATCCCAGGATCGTCACCAGGTAGTTGACGTTCTCGATATAGGCGAAAAGGAGCACCAGAACCACCAGGGTGATGAAGAGGATGTTGATTACCTTGTTGATGGTGTAAAAACTCTCCTTGGCCGCCATATAGCGTCGGACGAAGTGTTTGGTGAGCAAAAAGAGGACGAAAAAGACCAAAAGGATCGTCCCGATCGTGGCCGCTTTGCGGGCTTCCCGTTTGATCTCTTCGTTGAGCCGCAGGCGGATTTCGTCGATCTTTTTGTTGTAGACCTCCTTGGTGGTCTTGAGGATCTCGTAGGGGGAGCGAAGCGTCTCGAGCTCCTCGTCGATCTGTTTGAGGCGTTTGCGCAGATCGGGGCTCTCGGGGGCGTAGCGGAGCATCCGGGTGATCACCGACCGTTCCTGCTTGAGGGAGTCGATCAGGTCTGCGAGGCTGCGGAAATTCTCCTCGTAGGCCTGTTGTTCCCCTTTGAGCTTCTTGAGATAGCTCAGCGCCGTGATGATCCCGAAGGGGTTGCCGATATGGGGCGGCTCTTCGATTTTTGGGGGCTCCAGGAGCCGTTTGAAGGGATCTTTCTGGAACTCCCCCAGCAGCGTAAGCTTCCCTTCGTTGGTTTGGCGTTCCTTTTCGAAGGATTCGAGTTTCTCCCGCTCTTCGGGGGTGAGGGTCTTTTTGTGTTTGAGCCGGAAAATCTCCCCCACCAGCCAGCGCTGGCGATCGAGGAGTTCGGTATAGGTGCGGTAGCCGCTGTAGATTTTGGCCCAAAGGTTTTCGGTATCGGCGCTCTCGAGCAGATTCTGCAACTGCCTCCGGTAGGCGGCCAGGCGGGAGGTGTTCTCCTGCGTTTCCGCCTGGACGACGGTCTGGTTGCCGGAGGCCTCGGTGGCATTGCCCTCCTCTCCCCATGCCGAAACCGAAAGGACCAACACCGATGCGATGACGGCGATAAAACGGATCCGGAACCCCATCCTACCCTCCGAAGCGGGCCAGAACCCGCCGCACCAGATCGGGATCGACGTCGTCGCGCATCGTATGGGTACCGATGGATCCTCCGGGGAGGATGAATTTCACCTTGCCCCCCGCGGTTTTTTTGTCGAGGAAGAAGTGCTCGTAGAAAGCCTCCGGATCCTCGACGCGGTAGCGCACCGGCAGACCGTAGCGCTCCAGCAGGGCGCGGATCCGGTCGGCCTCGGCGCGACCAAGAAGCCCCAACTCCACTGCCAGTTCGTTGGCCATCACCATCCCGATCGCCACCGCCTCGCCGTGGAGATACCGTCCATATCCCGTTTCGTTCTCGATCACGTGGGCGAAGGTGTGGCCGTAGTTGAGCACGGCGCGCAGCCCCCGTTCTTTTTCGTCCTGATTGACCACCTCGGCTTTGAGCTCGACGCTGCGGGCGATCATCCGTACCACGCTGCTCCGCTCGAAAAGGTCGTGCCCCTCCAGAAAGTCGAAAAACTCCCGGTCGAACATCACCGCCATTTTGATCACTTCGGCGATCCCGGCGGCGTACTCCCTCTTCGGGAGGGTCGAGAGGAAATCGGGATCGATGTAGACCGCTTCGGGCTGGTAGAAGGCCCCGATGAGATTTTTCCCCCAGCGGGTGTTGACCCCGGTTTTTCCCCCGACGCTGGCGTCGACTTGAGCAAGAAGCGTCGTGGGGATCTGCACGAAACCGATCCCCCGCTGATAGATGCTGGCGGCAAATCCGGTCATGTCCCCGATCACGCCGCCCCCCAGGGCGATCAGAAGCGAACTGCGATCGAAACGGGCCGCGAAGAGGCGGTCGAGGATCGAAAGGACGGTATCGATCGTTTTGTACTCCTCTCCATCTGGAACCTCGAACACCTCCACTTTGGAGGCTTCGATCCGCTCCAGGACCCGTTTCAGGTGGAGCCGGGCGACGGTGGGATTGGTCACTATCGCCACCGGCACCTCGAAACGTAGCGGCGGAAGGGTGTCGATGATGATGTCGTAGCGTTTGGGGGGAGCTGGAACCGGCTCGATCGGGACGATCATGGCATACCTCGTCGTGATGTGCCCGCGATGCGCGGGAAAGTGGGATTATTCTATCGAAAAACGGGTGAAAAATCGTCGCCGATCACATCTCTACCGGAACGAGAAGCTTGGGATGGGAGGTTTTGGTGAGGATCAGCCGCTCGGGATCGGGGGAGAGGGACCAGCGGCGGCGGGGAGCCAAGGTCCTTCCGAAGGGGAGGATGTGGAGGATCCGCTCCATCTCCCGGAAAGTCCGGACCGGATTGACCTGCTTCCTTTCGATCTGCACCTCCTGGTGGAAAATATGCGCCAGGGTTTCGAAATGCTCGACGGTTTTGGTGTACCGGTCGAAATCCCCTTCGGGGTCGAAAATACACAGACACAGCCCCAGCCCCAGCGTTTCGGCGATGTAGAAACTCGTCGAGGAGATCGCCTCCATCCGCTCCTCCTCCGCCGCGAGGATCGCAGCCCGTTCCAGCGACTCGACCGCTTCCTTACCGAAAAGATAGACCAGTTTTTTCGATTCGTAGAGCCCGTCGAAAACCTCCTTTTTGCCAAATGTGGCTGCAGAGGCGAATATGAGCCCCATGTCGAACTCCTGGGCGTCGGCCGTGAGGATCTCCGTCGGGGTCTTCCCCTCGTAGTCAATGTGCACGGTGATCCGATCCGAGACGAAGGAGCGGATCTCTTCCAAAACGCCGAAATCCCCGGGACGCACCACCCGGACGAAGAGTTCCCGTTCGGGGACCTTTCCCAGGAGATAGACGCTTTGGCGCAGGTATTCCAGCGCGTTGGCCTGATCCCGGTCCATATCGAGATAGAGGTAGAGGTTGCGGCCGAACGGTTCGGGGAACATCCCGGAGCGGTTCTGGATCCGGTGGTAGATGTTGTTGAGTACCTGGGGACGCCCGACAAGGAGGAGGATGTCCTGGGGGCGGATCATCGTCGCGCCGGTGGGGAGGATCAGCTTCTGGTCCCGGTAGATCGCCACGATCCGCCATTTGACCTGGGCGATCGACCCGACATGGCGATAGGCGAAACTACTTCCGTAGGGGACGAGTACCTCCATGATCTCCCCCTCCCCCAGTCCCACGTTCTGGGCGACGACGGGAACGCCGGGGAGGAAATTGTAGAGGTGGTTGGCCACCATTTCGTTGGCGTTGACGACGATCGTGGCGCTGTGCCGGAGTTTGGCGAAGGCGTTCCACCGGTCCAGCAGGACGATCCGGATCCGCTCGTCGATCCGCCGGACGTTTTTGTGGGCTTCGCCGGCGTCTTCGAGGGAATCGAGAAGGATGAACACTTCGGTGAAATCGTACTGGATGAAAAAGCGCCGCATCCGGCTGTAACTGGTGGGGTCGAAGCGGTGGATCTCCAGCTGCACCTGGAGTTTCTCGGGCAGTTCCAGATCGCCGGAGAGGACCAGATGGTACCGGTTGTCGGGAATCCGTTTGTTGTTGATTTTGCGGATGAACTCTTCGGCGACGAGCCCTTCGGCGAGTATCAGGATCTGTTTCACCATACCTCTTTTGACCCTCTTTTGGGTAGAATCCCCCCGAAGGGGTCCCGAGACGGCACGATGCCGCGTCGGAGCCTCACGCGACGCACCCGGCGGTGCGAAAGGAAATGGAGAGGATTATAACACAATGCAGTTCCGCATCGACTCCACCAACGGCCGTGCCCGGGCCGCCACGATCACCACCGCCCATTCGGTGATCCGCACCCCCGTCTTCATGCCGGTCGGCACCGTGGGGGCGGTCAAATCCCTCGACGCGCTCGATCTTCTGAGCCACCTGAGCCCCGAGATCATCCTGGGAAACACCTATCACCTCTACCTCCGCCCCGGCGACACGATCGTCCGGCAGATGGGGGGACTGCACGGATTCACCCGTTTTCCCAAAAGCTTCCTCACCGACAGCGGGGGCTTTCAGGCTTTCAGCCTCAGCGACCGGGTCACCCACGCCGAGGATGGAATCACTTTCCGCAGCCATATCGACGGCTCCAAACACCACTTCACCCCCCAGAAAGTGCTGGACATCCAGTACAACCTAGGCTCGGACATCATGATGATCCTGGACGACCTGGTGGCCCTGCCCACCGAACCGAACCGGATCCGAGAAAGCATCGAGCGGACCACCCGCTGGGCCGAGCGTTCCATCGCCTACCATCGGCAAAAACAGCAAGAAGGCGTAGGAGTCGATCAGAACATCTTCGCCATCATCCAGGGGGGAACCGACCGGGAGTTCCGCAAAATCTCCGCCGAGGAGCTCTGCGCGCTCGATTTCGACGGCTTCGCCATCGGGGGGCTCAGCGTGGGGGAAGCCAACACCGAAATGTACGATACGGTGGAGTGGACCACCCCCTTCATGCCCGAAAACAAACCCCGCTACCTGATGGGGGTGGGCACCCCCGAGGATCTGGTGGAAAACGTCGAGCGGGGGGTCGACATGTTCGACTGCGTCATGCCCACCCGCAACGCCCGCAAC
The DNA here is from genome assembly GCA_027081405.1 of Campylobacteraceae bacterium. Lineage (GTDB taxonomy): Bacteria > Campylobacterota > Campylobacteria > Campylobacterales > Sulfurovaceae > Nitratifractor. Next base: position 8,731 of record JALWKO010000083.1, read on the forward strand.
GGAACCCTGTTTACCCACTTCGGCAAAGTCACCATCAAAGCAGCCCGCTACGCCACCGACGAGGAACCTATCGATCCCGAGTGCGGCTGCATCGTCTGCCGCACCTACACCCGGGCCTACCTACGCCACCTCTTCCGGGCCCGGGAGCTCACCTACTTCCGCCTGGCGACGATCCACAACCTCTACTATTACCTCGATCTGATGCGACAAATGCGCGAAGCGATCCTGGCGGGAAAATTCGCGGAATTCAAGCGGGAGTTCTATCGGAAACGGGAAGCATAAAACAAAATGAGAGCTCTGAACAACAGCCGTCATTTCGAACTTGAACCGGAGTTCATGTCTACAAATTCCCTGTAACTGTGGATCTTGAATCAAGTTCAGGATCAACAGTTACATTCATCCGGTTTTTTATGGAGATAAACCGTCCCTACTTAGATGGGGCGATTAAGATCGATCGTGAGCGTTTCGTTGCCCACGGTAATCTCCCGGGCGATCCGGATATTATGCGGGCTATCGTATCCGCACTCCTGGCCGCAGCGGACCACGCCGATGAGATAGTAGCGTCCCGGGGGGACGCCGTAGAATGCGAAGTGTCCTTTGGCGTCCGAGGTGGTAAAGCGCAGATAGTTGAAAAGTCTCGGATCGGCTTTGGTCATTTTCTTGCCGCCGAGGTAACTCTCGGTATACCACTGGCGCGAATAGCTCGTGACCGGGTTGAGATACAGACGGGTCTGGCGACCGTAGATTTTGCGTCCGCTGGCGTCGATGAGATAGATATCTCCCGTAACCGTGGCGCTCCCTTTGAGCGGCAGACGGTTGTACTCCTCTACGGGAAACGGGATACGCTGCACTCTGCCCTGGGAAATGACGCCGGAAGTGACACCCGAAACATCGATTTGCGTACCGTTGGATTCGGTGCTCGGACGATCAGTCTGTGCCGAAGGTCGGGAAAACATCGATTCGGCACCATTGAAAAGGAGACTGTTTTGTACACATCCCCCCAGGCCCAACGCAAGCGCCAATGCCAAAATACCATGCATTACCCATCGATACACCGTTTCCCCTTCTCGAACGGAATTCAGTCCCATATTATACAGTATGAAAATTAGAATTACTTGCCGAGGCAGAACTCCGAAAACATCCGGTCGAGGATTTCGCCGCTTTCCAGGGGCCGGGTGATCGAAGCCAGGGAACGGATCGCTTCGGTCAGATGGTAGCTAAAGAGTTCCAATTCCCCACGGTTTAACGGTTCTGCCGCTTCACCGATCTGCCGCGCCGCCTCCTCGATGGCTTCGATCTGCCGCTCGGATGTGAGCATCAACTCCTCGTCTGCTCCCCGGGCATTGAGGATCGCTTCAAGTCGGGCGATCAGCCCCGAAAACTCCCCTTTGGCGCTAATGGGAATCGGATCGTAACGATCCAATTCGTCGGTCTCGATCGCTGGGGGAAGATCGCTTTTATTCAGAGCGACGATCCACTCCTTTTCGGGGTGGGTTTCGATCAGCTCGAGGATCCGGTGATCCTCTTCATCCAGCGGACGGCTCCGGTCAAAGAGGGCGATGACGATATCGGCTTCCCGAACACTCTCGATTGAACGCTCCACCCCGATCCGCTCGATGCTGTCTGCGGCATTTCGGATCCCGGCGGTATCGACGATCCGCACGACATAGGTCCCGATCCGGATCGACTCTTCGATCGTGTCCCGGGTGGTTCCGGCAATCTCGCTCACAATCGCCCGTTCGTACCGCAGCAGCGCATTCAGAAGGGAGCTTTTGCCTACGTTGGGCTTGCCAACGATCGCCACTCGGAAGCCTTCGATGAGCCCCCGGCGTCGACGGCTCGACGCAACCAGGTCGACGAAGCGGACTCGCAGCTCCTCCAGACGCCCTCGCAGGCGCTCCAGGAGATCGTCGGGGAGGTCCTCTTCGGCATAGTCGATCATCACCTCCGCATGGGCCAAAGCCTCCAAAAGCGCCGAACGGGCCTCCTCGACGAAACGGGAGAGCTCTCCACGCATCTGCCGTGCCAGGATCCGGGCCGCATCGCGACTTCGCGCTTCGATCATCCGTGCGATCGCCTCGGCTTCACTCAGGTCGATTTTGCCGTTGAGAAACGCCCGTTTGGAGAACTCCCCCGGTTCGGCCAGGCGCGCTCCGAGTTTTTTGGCCGCTTCCAGGAGCGCCTCGGCGACGATCATCCCCCCATGAGACTGGAATTCGACCACTTCCTCCCCGGTGAAGGATCGGGGGGCGGCGAAATAGAGCACGATCCCCCGGTCGATCGCTTCGCCTTGGGCATCATAGAGGGTACACAGTTGGGCGAAACGCTCGGCAAACGTAGCGGCAGGAGCGATCCGTGCGGCGATCGTACGGGCTTCAGGACCGCTGAGGCGGACGATGGCGATCGCCGCGGCTCCGGGAGCCGTGGAGAGGGCGACGATCGTATCGCGATTCATTTGCCGTGTTTGTGAAAATCGGTCACCAGGACGTAACGGGAGCCGTCGCGATTTTTTCGGATCGCTACGTATTTGTGGGGGAAGGCTTCTCGCAATTGCTCCAGCGCGATATGCACCAAAATCCCATCCAACGCTTTGGTCCGCGCCCATCCGTCGCTATGGACCCGTTCGATGATCGGTACGAGGTAGTTGCGGATCATCTCCTCCTGGGAAGTGAGGAAATGGGCGATCTCGAGCTTGAGCTTGAGACCGTGAACCCCGTGAATCCAGTTGTACAGCATGTACGAAAGGGCATTGTAACGATACCCTTCCTTCCCGATGAGGAGTGCGGCGTCTTCTCCGTCGATGAAGACGTAGGCGGTTCCGTCCTCTACATCCACTTCGACCACGTCGATGTCGAAACAGCTTTTTTCGATCATCTCCTTGAGACGCTCTTCGATGTGTCGGGCCAATGCCGACTCGTCCATCGGGATGTGATCGGGCGCTTCGTGGAAAAAGTCCTCCACCAGCGACCGGGTCGTGTCGTTGGACGAAAAGGGCGACGGAGCTGTGCTCGCATCGTCGGATCGGCTCTGTTTTTCACTATCACCGGGAGAAGCTGTGTGATCGGAAGATGGAGATTGGACACTGGAAGCCTCGGATCTGTCTTCGTTTCTCACAGACGATTCTCGCGGGGTTTTCGGCGTTTGTGTCGAACCCGTATTGACAGATGCCGGAGCATGATCGGCGACGATGATCGCCGGCTTGCCGAAAAGTCCCAAAAGCCCTTTGCTCGGATACTGGACCACTTCGTAGCGCAATTCGGTAACCGAACAACCGAAATGTTTGCACGCCTGTCGCAACGCATCTTCGAGTGTGGGTGCCTGGATTTTTTTCATCGTCTCCCCCTCACCCGTTCTGCGCCGTTTTGGCTTTGAGCCGCGCTTTGTATTTTTCGTAGGCGCGGTTAATATAGGCTTGCTGCGCGATGGTCAGTATGTTGTTGGTCAGCCAGTAGAGCACCAGTCCCGACGGGAAGGTGAGGAAGAAGAACGTCATGATTACCGGGAACCATTTGAAGATCTTCTGCTGCATCGGATCGGTCATCGAATTGGGAGTGAGCTGCTGCTGGACGAACATCGTCACACCCATCAGAATCGGCAGGATAAAATAGGGATCCTGGCGTGAAAGGTCGGTGATCCAGAGGATCCAGGGTGCCCCCTGGAGCTCATCGGCGTTGAGCAACACCCGGTAGAGGGCGAAAAAGACCGGAATTTGCAGCAACATGGGCAGACATCCCCCCATGGGGTTGGCTCCGTGTTTTTTGTACAGTTGCATCATTTGCTGGTTCATTTTAGCCGGATCGTCCCCATAACGCTCTTTGATCTCTTTCATCTTGGGGGCGAGATCTTTGAGTTTTTGCATCGACATCATACCCTTGTACGAGAGGGGGAACAGAACCAATTTGACCAGGAAGGTGAAGATCACGATCGCCCAGCCCCAGTTGCCCACGAAATCGTAGATCGCCAGCATGATACGGAAAAAGGGCTTGGCCAGGAAGGTGAACCAGCCGAATTCGATCGCGTCAGTCAGACGCTTGTCCAGACGGGAAAACAGCTTCCATTCCTTGGGACCGACGTAACCGTGAAACGCATTCGCACCATGAACGGTAATGAAAGGAAGCGGATCGTTGCCGGTATCGGGAGAGACGACCGTTTCAAACGGCTTGTCGAAATTGTAGAGCAATGAAGCGTAATAACGATCGAAGGATGATAGGATCGTCCCGTCAGGAATCGTCACCTTCTCCTTGGCTTTGCCGTCTTCGACGGTGGTGATCACCCCTTTGGCGTCACGCACGAGAACGCCTCGGACGATCAGATAGCGGGATTTATCGGCTTCGGGACGGTGCCCGGTGGTGATGAAAAAGGTGGTCGCCGGCTCGCTCCGCACGCTCAGATCGTAATGGCCGTCGGGATAGAAACGGAGAATTTTACTCAGCGTGACTTTGCCGAGATTTTGTGTCAGCGTCAGCTCCGCCGCTTTGGTCGTGGCGTTGAGTTCGGCAGCCGAAACCCGATAAGGGGTTTTGAATGCCGCTTCGTTGAGTGCCGTATCGGCGAAGCGTACTTCCAGAGGGCGCGTTTTTGCCGGATCGATCAGCTCGAGGGGGTTGCCTTTTTTGTCCCGGTATTTGTGCTCTTTGAGCACCACGCTTTCGATCCGCCCCAAACGGTCGAAGCGGAGCCGATATTTGGCGGTCTCCACGGTGGCGATCGCCGCAAGCGTCCCGGTCTTGGAAGGCACGGCACCCGGAGCGGAAGGGGTGGAAGCCCCGGACAGAGGAGCGGCAGGAGCCGCGGGGGCTTTGGCCGTCATCGGCTTCGCGGTGGCAGCAGCTGCGGTGCTTCGGTTGGCTTCAAGCGGATGGATCCCTTTTTTGGCGGGCATGAGATAGCTGAAGCCCACCATCACGACAAAAGATAAAACCAGTGCGATCAGCAAGCGTTTGTTCAAATCGACATTTTCCAAGATCGAACCTTTATAAAAACGAAATGATGTGGTGTTTGAATGGGGGCGATTATACCCAGTTTTCCATTACATTCCGCGATCGGACCCGACGCGTAGCAAGCCCGCTTTTTTCAACGCGTTTCGAAAAGCCTTGCGACGCTGCGCATAGGGGGTCGTGACGATCGGAGCTTTGGCGACGAAAATATACTCGCCCGAAACGATGTCGGGAAGTTCTTCGAGAAGATGGGCCCGGAGCAGTCGTTTGGCGCGATTGCGCGCCACCGCTTTGCCGACTTTTTTTCCCGCTACGAAAGCGGTACGACACCGGGAGGATTTCTTGTAGAAAAGGACAAATAGCGGAGTGTGCCAAACTTTGTCGGCACGTTTGTAGATCCGATCGAAATCTCGCTGGAGAGTGATCGAATCACAGCGACTCAGACGGCCAATCGCTTCCGTCCTTTGGCCCGACGGGCGTTGATGACTTTCCGACCGTTTTTGGTCTTCATCCGGGCGCGGAACCCGTGGGTCCGCTTCCGGGGGGTATTGTGGGGTTGATAGGTTCGTTTCATCGTTCGTTCCTCGTTGCGAATGATCTCTCAATCGATAGTCGGGTACGGCCTACGACACGATACCCGGATCTGCGAAAGTGAAGGGGATTGTATCGAAACGCAACTTAAGAGAGTATGAACCCGCAGGCCGATCAGCCCACGCGGGTGACGATCTGGTCGCCGCTGGCGTCGAAGGTGACCGTATCGCCCTCTTTGACTTCTCCCTCGAGGATCATCTCGGCCAGACGGTCCTCGATGATCTCGGCCAGGGCCCGTTTGAGGGGGCGGGCACCGTAGACCGGATCGAATCCGGCCTTGGCGACCAATTTTTTGGCCGCGTCAGTGAGGATGACTTTGATGTCTTTTTCTTCCAGCTTCTTCTCGATCGTCCGGAAGAGGACGTCGACGATTTGGATGATTTGCTCCTCACCCAGGGGGTTGAAGATGATCAGGTCGTCCAGCCGGTTGATGAACTCGGGCCGGAAATAATGCTTCAGCTCGTCGCGCACCGCTTTTTCCCGGTCGGCGGGATCTTTGAACTCCATGATCTTGTCCGAGGCGATGTTTGACGTGAGGATGATGATGGTGTTTTTGAAATCCACCGTCACCCCTTTGTTGTCGGTCAGACGCCCGTCGTCCAGGACCTGCAGCAGGATGTTGAACACATCCGGGTGCGCTTTTTCCACCTCGTCGAACAGCACGACGCTATAGGGTTTGCGCCGGACCGCCTCGGTGAGTTGTCCCCCCTCTTCGTACCCCACGTATCCGGGGGCGGCGCCCACCAGCCGGCTGACCGAGTGTTTCTCCATGTACTCGGTCATGTCGATCCGGATCAGCGCCTTCTCGGTATCGAAAAGGAACTTGGCCAGCGCTTTGGCGGTCTGGGTCTTTCCGACCCCGGTGGGCCCCAGGAAGAGGAAGCTTCCGATGGGGCGGTTGGGATCGCTGAGCCCGGCTTTGTTGCGCTTGATGGCCCGGGCGACCGCTTTGATCGCATCGTCCTGGCCGACCACCTCCTCTTTGAGATAGTCCTCGATGTGCAGGATCCGCTCCCGCTCGCTCTGGAGCATTTTGTTGACCGGGATCCCGGTCCACTTGCTCACGATCGTGGCGATCATCTCATCGTCGACGGCGTTTTTGAGCAGGGTCCCCTGCTTCTGCATCTCGTCCCATTTGGCGTTGAGCTCTTCGAGCTCTTTCTCCATCGCGGGGATTTCGCCGTATTCGATCTCGGCGGCTTTGTTGAAGTCCCCGCTCCGCTTGGCCAGCTCGGCTTCGCGCCGCTTCTCCTCGATCGTCTGTTTGATCTCGGCGATCTTGTTGAAGATCTCCTTTTCGGTCTCGAACTGGCTCTCAAGCTGCCGTTTTTTCTCCTCCAGATCGGCGAGCTCCTTTTCGATCTCGCGGATCCGCTCTTCATTCTTGGCGGTCAGCTCCATGTTGAGCGCCTCTTTTTCGACCTGCAGGCGCTGGATCTCCCGCTTGACCTTGGCCAGCTCGAAGGGTTCGCTCTCGATCTGCATCTTCAGCTCCGCCGCCGCCTCGTCGATCAGGTCGATCGCCTTGTCGGGCAGATACCGGTCGGTGATGTAGCGCGACGAGAGCTTCACCGCCGCCACGAGGGCGCTGTCGAGGATCTGGACGTTGTGGTGCGCCTCCAGACGCTCCCGCAGTCCCCGCAGGATCTGCAGCGCCTCGTCCTGGGTCGGTTCGTCCACCTTGACCGGCTGGAAGCGGCGCTGCATCGCGGCGTCTTTCTCGAAGTACTTGCGGTACTCCTTGAGGGTGGTGGCCCCGATGGTATGGAGCTCTCCGCGGGCCAGCATCGGCTTGAGGATGTTGGCTGCGTCCATGCTCCCTTCGCTCGCGCCCGCACCGATGATGGTGTGGATCTCGTCGATGAAGAGGATGATGTTGCCGTCTTTTCGCACCTCTTCGACCACCGCTTTGAGCCGATCTTCGAATTCGCCCCGGTATTTGGCTCCGGCGATGAGGGAGCTCATCTCCAACTGGATCAGCCGCTTGTTCTGGAGGCTCAGAGGGACCTCCTTGTTGACGATCCGCTGGGCCAGCCCCTCGACGATGGCGGTCTTACCGACCCCGGGTTCCCCCAGGAGAATGGGGTTGTTTTTGGTCTTGCGGATCAGGATCTGCATGGTCCGCTGGATCTCCTCGTCCCGGCCGATGACCGGATCGAGTTCGCCGTTGCGGGCCTTCTGGGTCAGATCGATTCCGTATTTCTCCAGGGCCTCGAGCTTCTCGTCGTCGGTCTGGCTCTCGATCGTCTTGCCGCCGCGCATCGCCTCGAGCTCCTTGCGCAGCTCCATCAGATCGATGTATTTGCCCAGCGTCTCCTTGAAATAGGGTTCGTTGAGGTTGGCGACGATCCAGGTGTCCACCGAAAGGTATTTGTCGCCGTTGGCGGCCATCACCCCTTCGGCGTTCTGGAGCGATCGGACGGTGTTTTGCGACAGTTTGATCGTCTCCTTGGTGATCGTCGACACTGCGGGGAGTTTCTTCGCCTGGCTCACGACATCCAGCTCGATGGCGGCCTTGTCGACCCCCATTTTGTTCAGCACCTGATTCAGCACCGAAGAGCTGTTGGTCAGCAGCGCCCAGACCATGTGGATCGGCTCCACCTCCGGGTTTTTGTTGTGCAGTGCCAGCGACAGAGCCGATTCGATCGTCTCGGTCATCTGGTGGGTCAGTTTTTCCAAAATGTTGCTCATTCGTTCCTCCTGCTCGCTTGCGCGTTTGTACTTACCGAAACTATAGCGCACGCCGCGCAAAGAGATTGCTACCTAGTTTGCATCGGGAGAAATTTTTCGGAACTTTCCGCCTCACGCCACCTTCGCCACGAAACATCCTGCGCTTCCTTACTCTTCACTCCTCACTCAGTTCACACCGCCCCGTGGCGCCCCAAAATTCTCCATTCCATCGTGGGATAGCTATCCCACGATACACATTCAATCCGCGCCGCCCCGTAGCGCCCCATCACTCCTCACTCTTCACTCTTCACTCTTCATTTTTCGCTCTTCGCTCTACATTGCGGGACTCTAAACACATTGGTGATAAAATATCGCTCACTATCGTCCGAGTTCCTTTCGGTTTACGTCGGTGTGATACAGTCGCTCCAACATTTCATTACAAAGGACGGCATCGAAGATGTTCACCAAAAATGTCAAACTGATCCTGGCGGGCTTCGCCCTCACCCTCACTGCCGGCTTGGCGCTCAACGGATCGCTGATGGCCCGGGAGAACGCCCCCAGCAAGGCGATGGAGGACAAGCTCTCCGCCTACATCAAATTCACCAAGATCCTCAACCTGATCGAACAGCAGTATGTGGACGAGGTCAACACCACCACCCTCATCGAGAAGGCCCTCAAAGGGCTCATGCAAAACCTCGACGCCCACTCGGCCTACATGACCGCCAAAGAGTTCAAAGACCTCAATATCCAGACCAAAGGAGAGTTTGGCGGCCTGGGGATCGTCGTAGGGATGCGTAACGGCGCGCTGACGGTCATCTCCCCCATCGAGGATACCCCCGCCTCCCGCGCGGGGATCAAAGCGGGGGACATCATCCTCAAGATCGACGACAAAGCGACTCTGGGGATGAGCATCGACGAAGCGGTCAATCTGATGCGGGGCAAACCGGGAACCCCCATCACCCTCACCATCGTCCGCAAGGGTGAGAGCAAACCGCTGCGGATCAAGATCGTCCGAGACATCATCAAGATCAAATCGGTCAAACCCAAGATCGTTCCGCTGGACGACAACAAAAGCTCCATCCTCGATCTGCGGATCACCAGCTTCGACGCCCACGTGGTCGACGAGGTCAAAAAAGCCATCGCCGCCCATCCGGAAGCCAGGGGATACCTGATCGATCTGCGCAACAACCCCGGCGGCCTGCTGGATCAGGCGGTACGGCTGCTTGATATGTTCATCGACAAAGGGGTCCTCGTTAGCCAGAAAGGGCGCAACGCATCCGAAAACGAGGTCTACAAGGCTCATGCAGCCGGTACCGACACCAAAACCCCCATCGTGGTCCTGGTCAACGGCGGAAGCGCAAGTGCGAGCGAAATCGTCAGCGGAGCGCTGCAAGATGACCGCCGGGCAGTGATCGTGGGAGAAAAAACCTTCGGAAAAGGGAGCGTGCAGGTGGTGATCCCCGTCGGCAAGGACGAAGGGCTCAAACTCACCGTCGCCCGCTACTATCTCCCCAGCGGCCGGACGATCCAGAACAAAGGGGTCACCCCCGACGTGATCGTCTACCCGGGCAAAGTCCCCCAGAAAAAAGAGGACGAACTGGCGATCAAAGAAAAGGATCTCAAAGAGCATCTCAAGGCGGAATTGCAAAAGATCGACCAAAAATCCCCCGCCGCCGAGTCCAACGCCACAGCTCCCAAAGCCGGAGCCACATCCGCCAAAGAGAAGAAATCCAAAGCCAAGATCATCACCCGCAAAGAGCTCTACGAAGACGCCCAGCTCAAAAGCGCCGTAGATATCCTCAAAGCACTGATCCTCACCCAGGAACGGAAAGGAAACTAAACCGATGGAACCCCACAAGACCACTCTCCTCTACGAGGGGAAAGCCAAAAAGATCTGGGAGACCGACGACCCCGATCTACTCATCTCCGAATTCAAAGACTCCCTGACTGCCTTCAACGGCGCGAAAAAGTCCGAAGAGGCCGGCAAAGGAGCACTCAACAACAAAATTTCCGCCGAACTCTTCACCTATCTGAACGAAAAGGGGATCCCCACCCATTTCGTCAAACTCCTCGACGACACCCATATGCTCCACAAACGGGCCGAAGTGATCCGGATCGAGGTTATCGTCCGCAACATCGCCGCGGGGAGCCTCAGCCGCACCTTCGGGATCGCGGAGGGGACGGTGCTGCCCTTCCCCCTCGTGGAGTTCGACTACAAAAACGACGAGTTGGGCGACCCCAAACTCAACGACCAACACTGCCTCATCCTGGGACTGGTCAAAGAAGCGGCGGAGCTGGACTACATCCGCTACATGGCCCGCAAGATCAACCGATTCCTGCAGGAGTTCTACCGGGAGCTCGATCTGAAGCTGGTCGATTTCAAACTCGAATTCGGCCGGGACAAAAACGACAACATCATCCTCATCGACGAGCTGAGCCCTGATAATTTCCGCCTCTGGGACGCCAAGACCGACGAAAAGATGGACAAGGACCGCTTCCGCCAGGGGCTGGGAGGTCTGGCCGCGGCCTATGCCGAAGTGCTGCGCCGCATCCGCAACCGCTAAAACCATACAAGGAGCCACGATGAAAGCGATCGTCAACGTCTATCTCAAAGAGGGGGTCCTCGATCCTCAGGGCAAAGCGGTCCACCACGCCCTGGGTTCCCTGGGCTTCACGAACGTCCGGGAGGTGCGCGTCGGCAAGCAGATCGTCCTCGACCTGGATGCCGACGACCCCGAAGCGGCCCGCAAAGAGGTCGAAAAAATGGCCGAAACCCTCCTGGCCAACACCGTCATCGAAGATTACGACATCGAGATCGTCCAATGAAAACGCTCAAGGTCTCCATCCTCCGCTTCCCGGGAACCAATTGCGAGTTCGACACCGTCTACGCCTTCCGGCGCCTGGGGCACGAAACCCGACTGGTCTGGCACAAAGAGGAACTGCTGCCCGCCGACACCGACCTGGTCGTCGTCCCGGGAGGGTTCAGCTACGGCGATTATCTCCGGGCCGGCTCCATCGCCCGCTTCTCCCCGGTGATGAAGGCGGTGCAGGCCTACGCCGAAAACGGCGGGCGGGTCCTGGGGATCTGCAACGGATTCCAGATCCTCACCGAAGCGCATCTGCTCCCCGGCGCGCTCAAACGCAACGACAATCTGCACTTCATCTCCCGGATCCAGCATCTGCGGGTCGAAAACACCGACAACGCGTTCCTGAACCGCTGCGAGAAGGGGGAGGTCCTCCGTGTCCCCATCGCCCACGCCGACGGCAACTATTTCGTCGACGACGAATCCCTCGACGATATGGAGAAAAACGGCCAGATCCTCCTGCGCTACTGCGACGAAAACGGTGAACCCACCGTAGTCAACGGCTCGGTGCGCCAGATCGCAGGGATCTGCAACAAAAGCAAAAACGTCTTCGGCCTCATGCCCCACCCGGAACGGGCGATCGAGAGCATCCTCGGCTCCGAAGACGGCGTCAAAATGCTCGAAGGGCTCCACTACGCATGAGACTCCGGGCGCTGGCGGGGCTGCTGATCCTGTGGATCGTCGTACCGCTGTGCGCCCGTAATCTCCAGACGAGTTATCGCTATAGTTATCTTCCGAAATCGGTCTATCTCCATCAGGTTTTTCCGGTCACCGTTTTGGGGACCGATGCCAAAGATTCCCATCCCAGTTTCCGCTTCGACCCTTCTTCCGCCATCCGACCCCTCGCTTCACGCCCTTTGACCATCATCAACGGAAACGACGGGTTTTACACCTTCTATTTCAAGGCCGAGCGGAGCGATTTTTCCCTCCCTACCCTTTGGATCCAGGATGACCGGGCCTCCTATCGTCTCGAGGGGCGCAAAATCCCGGTCCGCCCACTCCACGCCGAACCCGAACAACGCTTTTGCGGTGTCATCGCCAGCGATTTCACCGTCAAAAACTCCCAGGTTTCCACCTTCGACGACACAAACAATCTCATCTATCTCAACCTTGTCGCCCACGAAGCCAATCTGGAAGACATGCATATCCCCGGAGTGGTCGAAGACGGGATCGAAAAATTCCATCGAAACGGTGCGCTGGCATCCGCGGAATACTATTTCGTCATCCCCGCCAACGTCCCCGAGATCACCTTTAGCTACTTCGATACGATCAAACAGCGTTTCGTCCCCGTGACGGTATCGACCAACTATCGATACAAGCCGGTCGCCGCCCAGGTGGACCTCAACCCAAAAGACAGTAGTTTCACCAAGCTCAAAAAATACGGCGTGGGAGCGCTGGCGATCTTCTTGCTGCTGATGTTTCTCATCTATCGGGACTGGTTCTATCTATTCTTTTTCATACTTGCCGTAGCGCTGCTCGTAACCTTCTTCTTGCCGCTCAAAAAAATCTGTGTCACTCAAGGAGCGCCACTGTATATCCTCCCCATCCCCGATAGCACCGTAGGGACGCGAATTCCGCAACGCATCGAAGCCCCCATCTTGCATCGCTACGGCCATTTCTACAAGATCGAATACCACAACGCCACCGGCTGGATCAAGGACGAAGATGTTTGCAAAGATTAGGTATCTCTGGGGTGCGCTGGTCATCGCAGTCGTCGTCGGACTCGGGATGATCCCGCTCCTTTACCTTTTTCCCCGTCACAAGGGGACGATCATGCACAAGCTCAACCGCGTCATCCTCTTTTTGCTTGGAGCGAAAATCGAAAAGGTAGGTGAGCGGGATCCTCACGCCCAGATGTATATCATGAACCATCAAGGGATCATCGACATCATCACGATGGAAGCAATCGAAAACACCCATTTTTCCTGGGTGGCCAAAAAGGAACTTTTCGAGATCCCCTGGTACGGACGGCTCATGCGCAAAGGGGAGATGATCTCGGTCGACCGAGAGAACAAGGCGGGATTGGTCAAACTCTTCAAAGACGTCCAAAAGAGCCTCGACGAATACGGCCGCGCCATCGCCATCTTCCCCGAAGGGACCCGCGGCAGCGGCCAAAAACTCCTCCGTTTCAAACCGGGCCCCAAATTCGTCGCCCAGAAGCTAGGACTCCGGGTCCAGCCCGTCGTGATCGTCGGGAGTAAATGGGTCCTCAACGAACATGACCACACCGCCCACAGCGGCACGGTCAAAGTGATCTACCTCGATCCGATCGACGTCAAAAACGCCCCCGACAATTGGTACGAAACGGTGCGGGAGACGATGCAGCGAACCATCGACGAGCAGATGGAGCGCTACGCCGTCGCCCGCTGATTCAGCCGAACCACTGACGCACCGTAGCGGAGAACCAATAGCTCCCCAGCCCCACGACAAGCCCCCACAGAATCGACGCAAACAGATTGAGGACGACGAATTTGGCGAAATCGTAGCGCGATAGCCCCATCACGATGGGGACGAGGGTTTTGACCCCGTAGATGTATTTCTGGATGAAGACCGCCAGCGGACCGTAGCGGCGCATCAGGAGGTTGGTCCAGGCGATTTTGCGCCGGTGTTTGCGGAGGTATTTGAGCACTTCCCGTTTGTTGGTCTGAGCCAGCCAAAACAGCACCGTATCCCCGATGAAATTGGCCGTCGTCGCCACGACGATCGAGGGGACGATCTCCATCTTCCCCAACGCCGAGAGGATCCCCGCCCCCATCAGCGCGAGCATCCCTCCTCCGAACGAATAAAACGCCAGAATGATATAGCCATAAAGCTGCAGATTGTTCAGGATCTCGTCCATCGGGACCTTTCAGCGGGAGTCGGGGTACGGAGTGCGGATCACCTGGGGGTGGAACAGATCGAAGCGGGGGATCGCAGCGATCGCTTCCAGACCCAGCGGCCGGTGCCAGATCCAAAACACCCGATAATAGATGAAATCATACGGTACCGGACCGAAAAAACGGCTGTCGGTGGAGTTGTCCCGGAAATCCCCCATCAGATAATAGTGCCCCGCCGGGATCGTGGTGGGAGGTACGTCGATCAGTTCGGCGGGCCCGACCACCGAAGGGTCGTGCAGAATATTGTAGAAACGGGCGTAGGGGTTTTTGAGCCACCAGCCGCCGTGGGCACGCACCGCCTCGATCCCGTAGCGCTCGGCGAAACGGAGGGTCCGGGCCGAGTCGCCCCCCAGCTGGAGGTAGAAATCCTTGTCTTTTTCGAAGATCCGATCCCCGGGTAGCGCGACGCACCGTTTGAGATAGAGACGGGAATCGAGGGGGTGGCGAAACGCCAGCAGGTCCCCCCGCTCGATCCGCTCGGGCCGAGCGAGGATGTGTCGATCGACGAAGATCCCGAAATAGTCGGGCACATGGATCCCCCGGCTGAAATTTTCCACCCAGACGAGATCGCCGTCCATCAGGGTGTCGTTCATACTCACGTCGCTGACCCGATAGACCCGTACGAAGGCCCCGACGATCCCCAGGACCAGCAAGATGACGAAAAGGAGAAAAACAATCCGGGACACACGCATGATGGGCTCCTTTGCGTGATATAATCGCATAATTTTCCACAGGAGGAGTAGCGATGTCCCCCAAGACCCTCATCATCGGCGCCGGCGGCGTGGGAAACGTAGTCGCCTTCAAATGCGCTATGAACGCCGAAACCTTCGGCGAGATCACCCTGGCGAGCCGAACCAAGGAAAAGTGCGACGCCATCGCCAAGAACGTCAAGGAAAAGACCGGGGTTACGATCAAAACCGCCCGGGTCGACGCCGATCACAAAGATGAGGTGATCGACCTGATCCGCAAGACCGAGGCCGACATCGTCATCAACGTAGCACTCCCCTACCAGGATCTGACCATCATGGACGCCTGCGTCGCCACGGGGGCCGACTACCTCGATACCGCCAACTACGAGCATCCCGACACCGCCAAATTCGAATACAAAGAGCAATGGGCCCGGGACAAGGCCTTCCGGGAAGCCGGGATCATGGGGCTGCTGGGCAGCGGCTTCGATCCGGGGGTGACCAACGTCTTCGTCGCCTACGCCCAAAAGCACTACTTCGACACCATCAAGACCATCGACATCCTCGATTGCAACGCCGGAGACCACGGCTACCCTTTCGCCACCAACTTCAACCCCGAAATCAACATCCGGGAGGTCAATTCCAAAGGGCGCTATTGGGAAAAAGGGGAATGGAAAGAGACCGAACCGATGGAGATCAAGATGGTCTGGGACTACCCCGAGGTGGGCCCCAAGGACAGCTATCTCCTCTACCACGAAGAGGAGGAGTCCCTGGTCAAAAACATCCCCGGCCTGGAGCGGATCCGCTTCTGGATGACCTTCGGAGAGAGCTACCTGACCCATTTGAGGGTGCTGGATAACGTAGGACTCACTCGCATCGATCCCATCGAAGTGGACGGCTGCCGGGTGATCCCCCTGCACGTGCTCAAGGCCCTGCTCCCCGATCCGGCGACTCTGGGGCCCCGCACCAAGGGCAAGACCAACATCGGCGTCGTGGTCCACGGCATCAAAGAGGGCAAGGAGCGCACCATCTACATCTACCAGGTCAAGGATCATGAAGAGTGCTACGCCGAAGTCATGAGCCAGGGGGTGAGCTACACCACCGGCGTCCCGGCGATGATCGGGGCCAAGCTGATGCTCGAGAAGGTCTGGTATGAAGTAGGCGTGCACAACATGGAGGAGTTCGATCCCAATCCTTTCATGGAGGAGCTCAATCGTCAGGGACTCCCCTGGCAAGTCAAAGAGCTCGAAAGCCCCGACGCGCTGAAGGTGGGGTAAAGAGCGTTGAGTGCCGAGTGTTGAGCCTGCCGTCGCCGAAGATTGACAGAATGCGAACCACCCCCGTTGATCTTGGCGCCGCCTCGTTGGAAGAGATCGTCCAACGTCTCCTCCCGGAATTGGAGCGCTCCGGCATCGCCGCTTTCTGGATCCTCGATCCCGACCGCTGCCGGGGTCGTTATGCGGGTGAGACGCTCGTGATCGACGGGGTCCTGTATTGCTGCCGCTCCTGGCGCGCATGGAACGACCTGGCGGGGCTGTTGGGTTGCCGGCTCATGACCCCGGAACGCCACGACGATCGACGGCTGTTGCTTCGGATGGAGAGGATCTCCGAGGATGGTTTCCACCGGGAGACGGGAGGGGAGAAATACGCTCCCACCAGCCCCTTCGCCCGGATCCGCAAAAACGAGGAGCCGGCTTTCTATCTGCCGTATCTGCGGGCGCTGAAACGGCTGAAAGTCTCCAAGCGCAGAAGTATCCTCGCCCTGGGCCCCAACCGCGGCGACGAACTCGAACCGATCTTCGCCAAGGGGTTTCGAGGAGAGGTCCTGGGAGTCGATCGCTGCGCCGAAGCGCTCCGGGAGGCCCGAACGAGATTCGGCAACCGACTTCGCACCCGGATCCACGACCTCAACCGCCTCAGGGAGCTTCCGCCGGAACGCTTCGCCCTGATCCTCTCCATCGGCACGCTCCAAAGCCCCTCCATCGAGCTCAAACCGCTGCTCATGCACCTGGTGCAGGAACGCATCACCCCCGATGGAGCCATCCTGCTCGGCTGGCCCAACGCCCGCTGGCAAGACGGCGAACTGATCTACGGCGCCCGCCCCCGGCACTACCCTTTCAGCGAACTCTCCCTGGTCATCAAAGATCTTTTCTGGATCAAAAAATATCTCCAGCAGCACAAGTTCCGCGTCGTCGTCACCGGACGGGAATATCTCTTTCTGGAAGCGACAAGAATCGGAGTTGGGAGTGAGGAGTGAAGTGGCGCCGCATGGCGGCGCGATTTGAATGAGAAATGAGAAGAGAGAAATGAGAAATTTTGGGGCGCCTTGGGCGCAGATGGAAAATTGATAATGGAAGATGGAAGATAGATTGCGGGGCGGTGCGTTGCAACGCATATTTTTGGAGCATATTTTTGGAGGCGGGAATTCATCCCCGCACTGCAGGGCTAAAGCTCTGCCTCCAATCTCATCAACAATTTGTGGGTCTGAAGTAGTTAGTAGTTAGGGGTTTATACTACCTGAAAATTTTTATCAAGCCGCCATCTTCCATCTTCCCTAACGGTTTCTTACTCCCATTTTTGCTATAGTTGCGTCGGAATCTATAAGAAGGAGTGATCATGGCGATCAACGCGAAGAAAATGGCCAAATTCTGCCGACCGTTCCGGATCGTCCTGGGGCTGGCTCTGATCGCGGCGGGGTATTTCACCGGGATCAAATGGTTCTATCTCGGGATCATCCCCCTCGTCGCGGGGATCGTCGGGTTCTGCCCCGCCTGTGCGATCACGGGGCAATGCACTATCTTTGGCAAGGACAAAGAAGCGTGAAGACCCTCAAATATTTCTTCGGCTGGCTGATCGCCGGGCTGGCGTTGATCCAGTTCGTCCGCATCGACGTCCCCCCCGCCCCCAAAGCCTCTCCCGGGGAGGAGATCGACGCTCCCGCACCCGTCAAAACGGCGTTGAAACGCTCCTGCTACGACTGCCATTCCAACCACACCCGCTGGCCCTGGTACAGCGACATCGCCCCGATCTCCTGGGAAGTGCGCTCCCACGTCCGTGACGGACGCAACTGGCTCAATTTCTCCATCTGGAAGCGCTACGACGAGAAGAAAAAGGTGAAATTCTACAAGCAGATCGCCGATTCGGTCGACTGGAAAATGCCCCCCGCGGACTATCTCTGGATCCACAAGGACGCCCGATTGAGCCCCGAGGAGAAACGGCGGATCAAAGAGTGGGCCCTGAGCCACGTCCCCGAAGACGAACGCTGATCGCGCTACAATTCCCCGAAAGGGGGAGTGATGCGGATACCGGTCTTTCTGATTCTCGTTTTTGCCCTGCTCTACGGCGGGATGCTCGGATATCTCTACCTTTTCCAGCGGCGTATACTGTTTCGCCCCTCCCGCCGCACGCCCCCCAAAGAGGGCTTCGATCTGGATACACCCGAGGGGATCCTCCACGTGGAGGTCCGCAATCCGGGACATGAAGCGGCGCTTGTCTATTTTCCGGGCAATACCGAATCCTACTGGGAAGATCCTGACACACTGGCAAAGGCCTTTGCGAACCGGACGATCTATTTTCTCCATTATCCGGGCTACGGAGCCAGCGGCGGTTCCCCCTCGATGGAGGCGCTCTATCGCGGCGCGCTGAGGCTCTACGATGCGATCGCCTCCCGCCACCGCAGGATCGATCTCGTCGGGCGGAGTCTCGGCAGCGCAGTGGCGGTCTATCTCGCCTCCCGCAGACCCGTCTCCCGCCTTGTCCTCATCACTCCGTTTTCCAGCATCCTCTCCCTGGCCCGGCGGCGCTACCCGTGTATGCCCGTCAGACTGCTTCTCAAAGATCCATTCCCTTCTCTAGGCTACGCCGGGCGGGTCCACGCCCCCGTCCTCATCCTTCTGGCCGAGCGGGACCGTACCGTTCCCCATGCGGAGAGTTTTCGGCTGGCACGGGCCTTCCCGGGAACGGTCCGGATCGTCACGATCCCGGGAAGCGACCACACCACGATCGTCGAGATTCCACAAAGCTACGAGACGATTTGGAATTTCCTTGAGGGAGCCTAAATCGTCCGCAAAATCTGAGCGATCTCCTCGGCTCCGTTTCGAGGAGTAGATTCCATCAAGCGACGACTTGTCGTTTCGAGATCCTTATCGAAGATCTCCAAAATCCGCTTGGTGTCTATCGCACTTTCCCGCATCACCCATCCCATCTGACGATCGGCAAGATAACGGGCATTGTGATTCTGGTGATCCCCCGCAGCATACGGATAGGGGATGAAAAGCGCCGGCAGACCGTTGGCGGCCAGTTCCCACAGCGTCGAAGCCCCCGCTCGGGCGATGGCGAAATCGGCCCGGTTCATCAGCGCTTCCATTTCATCGGTGAAACCGAACACCTCCGCCTCGATCCCCAAATCCTCATACCGTTTGGAGATACTCTCCTTGTGCCGCTCACCCGCTTGGTGGAGGATCGCGATTTTCCGCTCGGCCAATCGGGGCGCCAATTCAAGGGCCAGCTCGTTGATCGCGGCCGCTCCTTGCGATCCTCCAAGAAAGAGGATTGTCCTCACCTTCTTCCGGATCCGCGCCGATTCGAAAAAGCGTAGGGCAACGGGGTAGGAACGGACCGGGGATTTCTCTTCGTACGGACTCAGAAAATAGCGGGCTTTTTTCCGAAGGATTCGGTTGAGCGTCCCGGGCACGGCGTTTTGTTCATGAATCACCAGAGGCACACCCGTCAATACCGCCGCGAAAGCCGCCGGTGCAGCCGAATACCCGCCTACGGAAAACACCACGCGGGCTTGATGGCGGCGCAGGAGTTGCATCGCACGAAACGTGGCGCCCGCCATGTTCCATAGCGCTGCCGCCTTTCCTACGGCACCCCGGTTGACCACCCCCCGGGTGGGGAGAAAATACCGCGCGGCGAAATCTCTATCGTTTCCAAACCATCGGCGATCCTGACCCGATTCGGAACCGATGTAGACCAACGCTTGATCCCTCAAAGACTCTTTGACGGAACGGACGATCGCCAGATGGCCGCCGGTCCCCCCTCCTGTCATCACGATCGCTCCCATTATCGATCCTTTTGGGGATAATGGATCGTTTTAGAAAGCATCAACACCATCCCGATCCCCACCGAAATCGCCAGGATCTGCGACCCGCCGTAGCTAAGGAAGGGCACCGCGATCCCTTTGATCGGCGTGATCCCCGAAATGCCGTAGCTATTGACCACGAACGCGAAAAAAATCAATAGTGCCACCCCGACGGTGAAAAAATAATACATCGGCTCATCCATTCGCGAAGCGAGTTTGAGCAGCCGGAATACCACAAAGAGCAACAGTCCCGTCACCGCCGCCAATGCTACATACCCCAGCTCTTCGGCGATACCGGAGAGGATGAAATCGGTATGGACTTCACTCAGATAGCCGAGTTTGAACTGTCCGTTTCCAAGCCCCTGCCCCCACCAGCCGCCATTGTGGATCGCATTGAGGGAGTTGGCGATCTGATAGGGCTCCTCCGCTTCGGGGACCCGCAGTTTGGCCACCAGCGAATCGGGGAAAAAACTCAGGAAATTGTCCTGCACCGTCGACCACCAGCTCTCGATCCGGCGCAATCGGTGCGGCGCGATGAGGATCAGCGCAATGAACGCCACTAAAGCCAGGCCAAGGAAAAAGAAAAACAGCTTCATACTCCGCCCGGCGATGAGAAATAAAATCAGCAGCGTCGCGGCGATCACCGCCACCTGGCCCAGGTCTTTTTGGAAAATGGCGATGAGGACCACCGCCACCCCCAGGACGAAGAGATAGGGCATCAAGATCCGCACTTCATCCAGAAGTCGAAGCTTCCCATGATGGATCAGCTTCCGAGAAAAGCTCCAGGCGATGAAAAAGACAAATCCAATCTTGAAAAATTCCACCGGTGCTACGGAGATCGGCCCCAGGTGGATCCAACGCTTGGCCCCCAACACGGTCTTGACCAGCGACGCGGGCAAAAAAGGCATCACCACCATCGCCAACAGCGAAAGCCAGAAAATCGCAAATCCGATCGGCACGAACCACTCTTTTGGATCGAGCCAGCTCAAAACCAGAATGATTCCCAACCCCAAAACGATCGAAACGAGCTGACGGACAAAAAAGTGCCATGGACCGTAACCGAAATACATTGTCGCAAACGCCGAGAGGGAATAGACCATCACCAGCGATACGCTAAACAATGCGGCTACGGCGAAAAAGAGGGTCCGATCGGCCATTTGCGCCCCGTTTTTCAGAAATTTTTTATTAATTAGTATCAAGAGCCGATATTATAGTCAAAGTCAAGAGAGTTTTCACTAAAATACAGTCAATTTATTCGTCACGACGGCACGAAACGCCCATAAAACGGAGAGGCATGGTAAACGAAACGGTTTTCAAACGCCGCAGCGTCAAATTGCTGTGGCTCTTTATCGCCATGTGCGTACTCATCGCCGTTTTTCTGGGCAGCGTGGCCCGGACGATCGCCGCCCCCAGAAAGCTCCCCTCCCATACCGCCGTCATTCACGACCGGGCATTGCGAGGCGCGGTGATCTCCAAAGACGGATATACCCTCAGCCGCTCCAACAAAAGCTACGAAGCATCGGTCTACGCACCCTGCATCGTCCCCGGCAAAAAGGATCTTTTCATTCGCCTCTTTTCGATCTATAGCGGCATCGACGAAGAGACAATCCGCAAAACCTTCTACGACAAAAAAGGCCATCCCCGCAAAGGCAACGTCATCCTGGCCAAAACCATCGATGCCGCCCATGCCATCTACCTCAAAGAACTGGCATACAAGCTTCGTCGAATGGGAGTCTTCCGTTCGGTTCCGGACAAACGGGGAGTGCCCGTTTTGCGCGGTTTGGACATCCTCGAAAACGGTGAGGTGCGCGAATTCCCGCTCGGGGATACCCTCACGCCGGTCCTTGGTTACGTACGCACCGCCAACCAGGGGCGCTATCGCAAGGTGCACGGCGTCAAAGGGCTCGAAAAACGATACGACAAATACCTCAACGATACCCGTGACGGACTGATCCGGGGCAAACGCGATGTCTACGGAACCGTCATTCGTACCAAAAGTACCATCCGCATCCCGAGAAAAGACGGATACAGCATCGTACTGAACATTTCGATCAATCTGCAAAAACGGATCGAAGCGGTTCTGGATCGGATGAAACGCCAAACCGATGCCGAAGAGATCATCGCAGGCGTGATAGAGAGCCAAACGGGACGGATCTTGGCTCTAGCCAGTACCGAACGGTACGATCCGCTCCACATCACCCGGGCCGATATTTCCAAGCTCAACGCCAAATTCACCGAATACCCTTATGAACCCGGCTCGGTCCTCAAGCCTCTCACCCTCTCCATCGCCCTGGAACTGGGTCGGGTCTCCCCCCATACGGTCTTTCCCACCTACAACGGAAAATACAAATTGAGCAAACGGTTCACCATCAGCGACGACGAACCCTTCCCCAGCCTCGACGCCACCGATATCATCGTCCACTCGTCCAATATCGGGATCACCCAGATTTCCAAACTCCTCAGCGCGCGGGAGCTCCACGACGGACTGGCCCGTTTCGGTCTGGGCTACCCCAGCGGGATCGACCTCTCCCGGGACCTCCCTGGGAAAATCCCAAGCGTCCAGGCGTTGGCAAACCCGGTCAATCACGCCACCAGTTCCTACGGATACGGCCTCAAGGCCACATTCATGCAGCTTCTAAAAGCCTACAATGTCTTCAACAACGACGGGATCCTCCTGACTCCACGGATCCTCGATCATCTCCGTTCCCCCTCCGGACAAGAACTCGATTTTCGTCGTCGCCCCACCGCCCGTCGCATTCTTCGACATGATACCGTGGTCAAAATTCGACGAATCCTGCAAGAGGTCGTTCGACGCGGAACCGGCGTCGCGGCCCAATATCCGGGACTCACCGTCGGTGGGAAAACCGGAACGGCCCACATCTATCAGCACGGAGGCTACTCCAAGGAGTACCACAGCTCTTTTTACGGATTTGTCGACGACCCCAAAGGGCATCGCTACACCATCGGCGTCCTGGTGATCAAAGCCCACGGATACCACAAATATTTCGCTTCCCAATCGGCGGTGCCCACCTTTCGGAAAATCGTCGACGTCCTGGTCGACCAGGGGTATCTCAAACCCAATCTCACCGAAGCGCAGCGTCAGGAGATGCTCGAAAAAGAGCGCAAACGACACGAAGCAGCCCGGAGAAAACAGCAAGAGCGGACCCGCCGGATCAAAGAAGAACTCCGGCGGCAACGGGAGCAAATACGCCAAAAAGCCCTCGAGCGGCAGCGGCGCGAAGCGGAGAAACGGCGACGGCTCCGCCGCCCCGTGACGACACGCCCCGTACGGCGCTATACC
>JALWKO010000084.1 GCA_027081405.1 Campylobacteraceae bacterium
TGCAGCGCCATCTCGATCGCTGTCTGTTTCAAATCCTCCGGATACTGTTTAACCCGTCCGCCTCTTGGCATCTTTCACCCCTTCTTGACGAAAAAGTCTTTGTACCAATTATTGTAGCCAGTTCACCTTTCGCTTCGATACCGAAGGGCGTCTGATCGAAGAGCTCCCCCGAAACCTGGACGAAGGAGGAGCCGTTTTGAGCGTCGGGGGGAAGGAGATTCCTCCCGATCTGCTCATCTCCTGAGAGTAAATCGACGAAAAAATTTCAAGGGGGCTACCGTGATATGAAGGGCCGAAAATAGTTCAAAACTTCGCAGATTCACAATGTTCATGCCACCTCTTCGGCATGATAATTCGGCGCGGGAGCGCCGCGGAGGAGACCTTCGACACTCAAATGCTCGTCGATATCCTCCCACTCTATACCGTATCCACCGCCGCAAACATGCCAATTCTGTTTTTGTTGCTTGCTGGTCCGATAGAGCCTGAGGTACCACGCCTTCGGTAATGCCGTTTGATTCTCTCTCACCAGCTTTTCCAGCTTGCAAAGTTCCTGCGGAGAAAAACCGATGTTTTTCGCCAATGTAACCGGCTCCAGCCAAAATTTTCGCATTTATGTTGCCAATAGTTTATGATATGATAACTGACAGCCAAATAGCACGATTGACCCGGCATGGTTTCTACGATGGAGGCGGGACTTCAGTCCCGCAATGCAGGGCTGAAGCCCTGCCTCCAATAGTAGGATAATATTTGTTGGAGTTCGGACTAATAATTTTTATGGAAAGAGGTGACAAACCATGAAAGCGGAATTTACAGCCATCATCGAGAAAGCGCCCGAAGGAGGATATTGGGCCATATGTCCGGAAATTCCCGGCGCCAACGGCCAAGGGGAAACGGTGGAAGAGGCCAAAGAAAATTTAAAAGACGCTATCGAATTGATCCTTGAGGATCGCCGAGAAGATATTTTGCGGGGCTTGCCCGATGATGCCATACGGGACAAAGTCGAAGTGGCATGAATCGTCGTGATCTGGAAAAGAGGCTTCGCATAGCCGGATGCTATCTCAAAAGAGAAGGCGGGTCGCATTCTCTCTGGATCAATCCAAAAAGCGGAGTCATCGAAGCCGTACCTCGCCATAAAGAGATCAAAGAGCCTTTGGCGAAAAAAATACTCAAGAGCCTTGGTGCAGACTGAAAAGTCCGCTACAGTTTTGATACCTGATAACATACATTACAAAGTTCAGTTTTGTCGCTGCACAAGATGAAACGAAAGAACGGAGACTATGCCCCCTCTTCGACCATCTCCCGCAACCGCTCCAAAATCCGCACCATCGCCAGCGTATCGAGCCGGCAATAGGCCAGCAGGTCTTTGCGGATCGCCTCTCTTTTGGAAGGGTCTTTGAGCCGGTGGAGTCTGGCGAAAGTCTCCATGGCGTCGCCGCCGTTTTGGACCGTGCCCAGTTTGCGGTAGTCCAGCTCCTCGTCGTTCGGGAACATGGCGGGGAGGACCGATTTGATGGAGAAGCTACCGTTGAAATCGGGATGGTAATACCCTAGCCTTCGGAAAGGGACGATCAGATCGACGAAGCGTTCGGTCAGGGCCAGAAGCTCCTCCTCATGCTCGGGAGCGAAGGCGGCCAATTCCCGGATCCTGCCGATCTCGAAAGATTGGTTGTAGGCGATGATGCTGCCGATTGGCATGATGTCGCGCAGCATCCGCCCGATCATATCGGGACGGGGATCACTGTGCTCGTCTCCCAGAAACTCACGATGCTCCAGCGTACCGTCTGCGTGGAGGATATGCAGGGAGTATTGAAACGGAATCTGCTGGTAGGGTCTTTGACGATCGAAGCGCGGGATCGCCTCCTGGAAGGTCTCGAAATCGAAGAAATGGATCGGGTACTCGACGGTCTCGAGAAATTCCTTGATAATCTCTTGATCTACGATTGTATCCCCGTTCAGATGGGATTGGACCTGAAGCCTCTGTATCCGGTTCAGCGGAACGTCGTTTTGATTGATCTCGTCGTAGGAGAGGATGCCCCGTCGATAGAGTGCGAATTTTTGAGAACCCCTCATTCTGTAAAGGTCGAAAACTGAGGGGGAGGGAACATGGTCCCAGCACAGATGCCGGAAATCGCAGTCGAAGGGATCGTTGCAATGCGGCCCGATCTCCACGTCGGGCATCTCGGCACTCAATATCGCTTCCAACTCAGAGACCCGGGCGGGAATCGCCTCCAGACGGATCAACACCTCATCGGTGATGTCCCGGATCGCAAAAAGCCGATCCGGCTCCAGCTCCCCCTCTCGGACATAGCCGCTGTCGATATGGACGACATAGGCACGTTTGAGATCGATGGCAGCCGAAAGGGCGTACCACTGGACGGCGGCATCCTCCAGATGATAGGACTTGACCGACGTGGAGCTTTTGACCTCGTACATCCCCCAGCCCTCACCCGTTCGGACTAGGATATCCGCCATGGCAAAGATGCCCCGTTCTTTGAAAGCGGCTTCGTAGATGACCTCCATCCCCGCATCGATCCGCTCCTTCGTCTTGCGGATCATCCCGTCGAAATTCTCGGGATCGAAGGCGATCTCCACTCCACCGGGGAAAAGCCTTTTGGCCAGATCCCCCACTTGCACCCCCGCTTCAAACAGCGCCTCCTGAGAAGCATCGGGTACGGAGCGCAACTCGGGCTTGTGTTTGTAGAGCCACAGAGATTTGGGGCATTGCAGGCCGCGGATATATTGGGATTTGGACAGCATCGATCATTCCCCCTTCACTGCAGATGTTACTTTACTTATTGCGTGCCACAATTTCCGATCCGTACATTCTCCGTCCCCCATTACTCGATTTTCCTGATACCGCTGAGCAAAATTTCATATTCCACCATACCCTCCGCGATCTGGGGATCCTTTTCACACAAGATGACTAGACTGGCATTTTGGCTTGTCCATCCTTCGAACTCTTCGACCACGTTTTCCAATTCGTGCAAAAGCGCGTCATCACCACAATAAAAAACCGCCCAGACCCCTTTTGCTTCTTTGATCCGGTGACCGAGCTTATCGATCACGTCGTACATCAACGCGCCGATCGTAGATCTGCCGTAATGGCCAAAATAATATCCGGGTTTTCGCATAATGACCTGATGATCCGCCGCCCCTAGTACCAATCGACTCTCCTTATCCCTCACTTCGATCCCAACTTTCATGTTCTCGATCATCGCATCTCCCCTTTTTATCAACATCTTCCAGAGAAAGCATCATAGTCCAGCAATATGACAACATTATGTCATACTTAAGCCGTTATCAGGGTATAATCTCGAGAATATTTTTGGGAGGAGGAAGCATGCCCGATCTGAAGTCCACACGACAAAGCACCAAAGCCAGCCGCGAGAATCGCTACCGAAAGAGCAACGAACGGCTCCGAGAGATTCTGGCCAGGCTCTATGCCGGAGAGGTTCTCTCCATGAAAGAGCTTACCCATGAGTTCGGTGTGAACCTGAGGACGATTCAGCGGGATGTCAATGAACGTTTGTCCCATTTTCCGATCCAAAAAAGGGGTGAAAAGTTTTTCATCGCAGACAGAGTCGCCCAAACTCCTCTCGATCCCGAGGATCAGGCGGTGCTGGAGCTGCTGGACGAGTTGAGCCGCCGTCAGGGCGGCGCTTTTTACACCAAAGCCCATGCGGTGCTTCGCAAACTCCGCTACGCGAGCGTCAACCCCTACTACGCCAAGCTCTATATGGAGGATATCGGCGACAAACTCTCCGAAGCGGCACGCATCGAACAGGCGATCCGGGAGCGTCGCAGGGTTCGTTGCCGTTATCGCAAAGACTCCGAACCGATCCCCATCGAGATCGATCCCGTCAAAATCGCCAATTTCGAAGGGTACTGGTATATCATCGCCCTGGACAGCCGCAACGGCAAGGTCAAAAAATATCTGCTTCGCAAATGCTCCGATGTCGAATTGACCGAGAGCCGTTTCACCGTTCCCGAAGAGCTGCAAAAACGGATCGACGAAGCGGTGAACGTCTGGTTCGAGCCCGAGAACGATCCCATCGAAGTGCGGCTTTTCATCGACCGGGAGGTCGCCGGATACTTCCGACTGAAACCCATCGGCCCCACCCAGAGCATCCTTGGCGAGGATCCTGACGGAAGCATCGAAGTGAGCGTCTCCATCACCCACCCCATGGAGATCGTTCCCATCGTCAAATACTGGCTGCCCCATCTAAGGGTACTGGAGCCCAAAGAGATCGATGAAGCGATACGGCAAGATATCGAAACGTATCTGAACGGATAGACGCGATACAAAACACCCCCCTCTGACCCGGCGCGAACCGGGCAAATTGGGGTGTACGGATCAAAAAGGGAAAGCGTTACGGCTGGGGCGATTCGCAGTAGGGGCACTTTTTGGCCTCGATGGGGATCTCCATCGCGCATTCGGGACATTTTTTCATCGTCGCTTCCTCTTCGACCTCCTCTTCGTGGGTGAGGCGGTTGTAGTATTTGACGAAGACGAATACCACGAAACCGAGGATCACGAACGACACCACGTCGTTGATGAAGACCCCGTATTTGATCGCGGGGGCGCCGGCTTTCTCCAGAGCCTGGAGGCTGGGGTATTCCTTGCCGTCGAGGGGGATGAAAAGCTGGGAGAAATCGACTTTGCCCAGCAGCAGCCCCAGCGGGGGCATAATGACGTTGTTGACCAGCGATTTGACGACGGTGGCGAAGGCCGCCCCGAAGATGAAACCGATCGCCATATCGACCATGTTCCCCTTGATGAGGAACTCTTTGAACTCTTTCCACATGGTGTACCTCCTGTGCCGTTTTTCGGCATTATGAAATCGATATGGCGGATTATATCCAACAATTAGAGAATTTGCCGCATCTCTGAAAGGGTACGCTACAGCGGCGTCAGAGGCCGATCTCGTCCAGTTCCTTAAACTTGAAGGCTTCGACGATCGCCTCGAGGGTGTCCTGTCCTTCGCGGCGCACCAGGACCATCATCCCCTCTTCCATCAGATCCATGTAGTTCTCGAAACGGTTTTCGAGCACCGCGAAATCGATCCAGTCGGCGTCGACCGATTCGCGGCTGTCGAAAAAGCGAAGCGAACGCACCTCCCCCGCGTCGAAGTCGATCAGCGCCCACCGTTTCGCCTCCATGCGGGGAACGATCCGGGACGCGAGTCCCTCTTCCGAATCGACGGGGACGAGGATCAGCATGTGGCCCCTTCGATTGCGGCAGGGTCAAGTTTGAGCGCTTCGTTGTCCATGATCCCGATCCCCCGCTCGAGGACCGATCGGGCGATCTCTTTGGCCTCGTCCAGGGAGTGCATTTTGCAGCTGCCGCACTGATAGATATTGAGCTCGGGGATATCCTCCTGGCTTTTTACGGCGAGGACGTCCTCCATCGAGGCGTGCCAGGCATCGGCCACCGCTTCGGGGCTCGGCGTCCCGATCACCGACATATAGAAGCCGGTGCGGCACCCCATCGGCGAGATGTCGATGATCTCCACCCCGTCGCCGTTGAGATGGTCCCGCATGAATCCGGCGAAAAGGTGCTCGAGGGTATGGAGCCCTTTCTCCCCCATCATCTCTTCGTTGGGTTTGCAAAAGCGCAGGTCGAAGACGGTGATCGTGTCCCCGCAGGGGGTCCGCATCGTCTTGGCCACCCGCACGGCGGGGGCGGGCATCCGGGTATGGTCGACCATGAAACTGTCCAGCATCGGCATAGGAGGTCCTTTGGAGTTTTTGGGGATTATAGCACGGGTGGAATCGATCCGGATGATAGAAGATTGATTTTTTGCCTATTTTATTTTATACTTAAACTATAAACTAGAGGAGAGAATATGATTGTTACGGCCAAGGATCTACGTTTCAACATTTCCAAGCTTTTTCATGCGTTGAGCAAAAAAGAGGAGATCATCATCACCTATCGCGGCAAAGCCAAAGCAAAACTGATCGGTTTGGAAGAGCCGAACGAAAAAGAGGATGTCGCATTCGGTATCTGGAGCGATCGAGAAGAAGACGTCGATACCATGGTTCGCCACATGAGAAAAGGGCGTAATTTTGATCTATGACTATCTCATCGATACCGATGTCATGATCTGGTATCTTCGCGGAAACGAGAAAGCGCGCAAACTGCTCCATTCCATCGAATTTTGTATCTCCGCCGTCACATACATGGAACTTTTGCAAGGTATGCGCAACAAACAGGAGCTCAAGCGCTTTCAGCAGATGATCCATTCCTGGCACATCAAAGTGGTCTATATCGACGAAGAGATCTCTGCGAAAGCGCTTTACTATATGGAAGAGTATTTTTTGAGCCATTCGATGGAGCTAGCCGACAGCCTCATCGGAGCAACGTGCACAAAATACGGCCTAACCCTCATCACCGCCAACGACAAACATTACCGGACTTTGAAGGATCTGGATATCGAAGTTTTCCGACCGTAAAAAGGCTCACCGCTCGTAGCGCGACCCTTCGAGGAAGTTGAGCACCACCAGCAGCGCCAAAGTGGCGGCGGGGAGCAAAAAGATCCACCACACGTAGCGCCCCCGGAGGAGATAGTACAGCAGCCCGATCCAGGCGACGGCCACGAGGACCAGGTGGGCCAGATAGAGTGGGAGGATCGCTCGCAGGACGGTCCCGGCGATCAGGTAGGAGGCCAGCAGGACCAGCGTGGCGCCGGCAAGCAGCGTTTTGCGGTTGTCCCGGCGTCGGTACCAGTCCAGGGCGATCAGCCCCAGGGTGATAAGCACCAGCGCGACGATCCGACCCATCACAGCCGCTCCAGCACCTTGATCCCCAGGATCTCCAGAGCCAGCCGGAGGGTGGCCGCCGTGGCGTGGGCGAGCACCAGCCGGCTGCGGCGGCGCTCCTCGGGCACGTCGCTGCGCAGGATCGGACACCGCTCGTAGAATTTCATAAAGAGCGTCGCCAGATCGTAGAGGTAGCTCGTGATGTAGTGGGGCATCGCATCCTGCGCCGCTGCCTGGAGCACCTCCTCCAGCTGGAGCAGCTTCAGCCCCAGCCGCCGCTCCGGCTCCTCCTCCAGGATCACCGGCGCGGGCTCGGCCTCGGATCCGTGCTTGCGGAAGATCGATCGGATCCGGGCGTAGGCGTACTGCTGATAGAGCGAAGTGTTCCCCTCCAGAGAGAGCATCCGGTCCCAGTCGAAGATGTAGTTGGACTCCCGGTTGATCGAGAGATCGGCATATTTGACCGCTCCGATCCCCACGATCTCGGCGATTTTTTCGAGCTCTTCGGGACCGTAGGCCTCTTTTTGGGTGATCGCCTTCCGGGCGCGGCGGGTCGCTTCTTCGAGCAGCTCGATGAGCTTCACCGTCCCCCCTTCCCGGGTCTTGAAAGGGCGACCGTTCTTGTCCAGCATCATCCCGAAAGAGACGTGCTCCAGCCGGACATCTTCGGGGGCGTAGCCCGCCATCCGCGCCACGGCGAAGACCTGTCGGAAATGCCCCGCTTGCCGGGCGTCGACCACGTAGCTGATCCGCTTGGCCCCCAGCTGGGAGACCCGGAAGCGGATCGCCGCCAGGTCGGTGGTGGCGTAGAGGTAGCCGCCGTCGCTTTTTTGGATGATGAGCGGAGTCTCCTCACCGGGGACGAAAACCACCTTGGCCCCCTCGCTGGTCTGCAGCAGCCCTTTGGCCTCCAGATCGGCGACGATGGCCGGTAGATCGTCGTTGTAGCTGCTCTCGGCCCGGACGTCTTCGCGGGTGAGGCGGACGTGGAGTTTGGAGTAGACCTCTTCGCAGTGCCCCAGCGACTTGTCGATGAAGTCCTGCCACAGATGGAGGCAGCGCACGTCGCCCCCCTGGAGCTTGACCACGTACTCTCGGGCCTTGTGGGCGAACGCCTCGTCCTCGTCGAAGCGCTTCTTGGCCGCCTTGTAGAACTCCTCCAGATCCTGGAGGCTCCCTTCGGCCCCCTCCCCCAGTTCCTCCAGGTACGCGATCAGCATCCCGAACTGCGTCCCCCAATCGCCGATGTGGTTCTGGCGAATCACCTCGTCACCCAGGAAGCCCAGGAGGTTGGCCAGCGCATCCCCGATGATCGTGGAGCGCAGGTGCCCCACGTGCATCTCTTTGGCCATGTTGGGGCTGGAGTAGTCGACCACCACCCGCCGGGGCTCGGAGCGGGTTCCGACCCCGAGTCGAGGATCGAAGGCGCACGCTTCGACCTGTCGGGCGATCCACCCGGGACTCAGGTGGAGGTTCACGAAGCCCGGCCCGGCGATCTCGACCCGCTCGAGGATCTCGTTTTCCGGCAGGGCTTCGACGATCCGCGTGGCGATCTGGCGAGGGTTTTGGCCCAGTTTCTTGGCCAGGGGCATGGCTCCGTTGAACTGGTAGTCTCCGAATTCGGCTTTGGTCGCTTCGGCGACGCGGATCTCCCCCGCGTCGATCCCGGAGTTTTCACAGGCTTGGCGGATGAGTCGTTCGAGCTCGGTTTTGATCTGCATCGGCGATGTCCGTTTCGTAAAAAGGTGGAATGGAATGGATGGGGACGGTGTACGAGCGCGACGCGATCAGGCGTTTTCGGCGCTCTTGGTCTCGGTCTTTTGGGGAGCGGAGGTTTCGGCCTCTTTGGTCAGCTCTTTGGGGGCCTCTTTGGGCTCCTCGTCCTCTTCGTTGATCGCTTTTTTGAACTCTTTGACCCCTTTGCCGACCCCTTTGGCCAGCTCGGGGATCTTTTTGGCTCCGAAGAGGAGCACGACGATGGCCAGGATGACCAGTAGTTCCGGCATACTCGGCATACCCATGTAAATCCTTTCGCGTGGGGGCTCGCCCCGAATCTCTGGGGCTTATTATACTGCAACTGGGTTAAAGTCCTCTACTCCCGTTCGAGCCACCGCTCCCGGAAGCGGACCCGTTCGGCACGGGAGGGTTTGAGCCGGGAAGTGCGGGCCAGGGCGATGAACTCTTCGGTGGCCCGCTCCAGGTCGTCGTTGACGATCAGGTAGTCGTACTCCTCCAGCGCTTCGATCTCCTCTTTGGCGTTTTGGAGTCTCCGGCGGATCGCCTCCTCGTCGTCGGTGGAGCGCTCCGTGAGCCGTCGTTTCAGCTCCGCCAGGCTCGGCGGGGTGATGAACGCCGAGGTAATGATCTCCCCCATCTTCTCCCGGGCGAGCCGGTGCCCCTGCACGTCGATGTCGAAGATCACCAGTTTCCCCTCCTCCAGCGCCTCCCGAACCGGGCGGAGGGAGGTGCCGTAGTAGTTGCCGTGGACCTTGGCGTATTCGAGAAATTCCCCCGCCGCGATGTCCCGCTCAAAGCTCTCCACGTCGACGAAATAGTAATCGACTCCGTCCCGCTCACCCGGGCGGGGCGGACGGGTCGTCGTCGAAATCGAGAAATAAAACGGCCCGATATGGGGCGCGGAGCGCTGGATAATCGTGCTTTTGCCCGCCCCGCTGGGACCCGAAAGGATCAGGATCGCTCCGCTCATGCTTCACCCTCCGGGAAGCGGATCGTGATCGTCACTTCGGCGCCGGAGAGGAGCTTGCGCAGCTGTTTGGGCTTGAGACGGGCGAGCTCCTCGAAAAAGGCCTCCCCCTCCAGGCGGATCGTCTCCTTCCGTGGAGCGTTTTCCTCCGGCTCTTCCCGCTCCTGCGTCTCTTCGGTGAGGGCTTCCGGTTCCGCTTCGGCTTTTTGGAGCAGTTCCCGGATCGTTTCGATCTCCGCCGCGTCGAGCACCTGGGTCGCTTCGTCGCTGCCACCCGATCGCTCCCCCAGCAATGCGACGACATCAGCGGGGAGGAACGGTTTGGCCAGATAGTGATCGTACCCTTCGGGGGGAGCGACGCTCTCCCGGTGGAGGCAGACCGTCTCGGCGGTATAGGCGGCCGGATCGTCCGGCAGCGTCTCGCACGCCTCCCGATCGAGATCGTCTACGAAAATCCAGTCGATCTCCCCCGGGGGGATCGCCGCGGGGGCGTCGACCACCGTCAGCGCCGCCCCCACGCTCTCAGCGGCGATCCGGAGCATCTCCCGAACGATGCGGTTTTTGGTGATGAGCACGATCTGCATGGGCTCCGTTCCTCGAATCAAGATCCCAAATTGTAGCGAATTTTGCAAAGGTGAACTGGGGATCGAAACGGGGAAAACAGAGAATTATTTGGATGGAAAATATTCGGAAGAAACGGGTGGTACGTCCGGCAGGATTCGAACCTGCGACCTTCTGAACCGCAATCAGATGCTCTATCCAGCTGAGCCACGGACGCAACTTTTGGGGAGTCGAATAGTACTCCAAGGGGGCTTAATTTTTACTGAAATCCAGAAGCGGCGTCGGGTCGATCCGGCGGCCGGTGCGATGGGCCTTGCAATACTCCACCACCATCCCGTGGCAGCGGGCGTAACACTGGGCCCTACCCATCCCGCAAAAAAGCTCCTCCTCTCTCCCCGAAAGCCCCTCGAGCATCCACTCCTGCACCGCCTCGTAGCTCTGCAGCTCGTACCCCAGCGCACCCAACAGCCGTGCGGTGTAACTGTCGACGACGAACGCCTCTTTGTAGCAGGCGTAATTGAGGATCGCGTCGGCCGTCTCCAAACCGACTCCCCGGCGCGCAAGGAGCCACTCCCGATCGACCCCTTCGGCGAACGCGGCGAAGTCGCCGAAATCCTCCAGAAGCCTCCGGGAGAACTCCCGCAGTGCCCTCCCCTTGGCCCGATAGAAGCCGCTGGGGCGGATCAGCGCCTCCAGAGAAGCCTCGGGGTATTCCGCCAGCACCTCGGGATGGAGGAGTCCGGCGTTTCGGAGATTGTCCAGGGAGACCTCCACCCGCTCCCAGGCGGTGTTCTGGGTCAGAATCGCCCCGACGACCGTCTCGAAACTCCCGCTGTTGGGCCACCACCAGGGATCCCGGGAGGGGTTGTCGTAGCCGAGGGCTTTGAGACGGGAGAGGAGTTCGAAGGAGTTCGTTATCGGTAACTGGTCATTCGTCATTGGTCATTGGGAGCGTTTTCGTCGTTTGTCATTTGAGCAGAGCTTCACCTCTGCAATGCGGGGCTGAAGTCCCGCCTCCATTTCGATTCGATAGAAGCGTTGCGGAGCAACGCATACCGAAATTTCTCATTTCTCATTTCTGGTTTTTAGTTTCTGCCGGCAAACGGCAGAAGCGCACTGGCCCAGGTGAGCCCGCCGCCGAAGGTATCCAGGAGCATCAGATCCCCGTAGCGCAGCCGCCCCTCTTCGTAGATCTCGTTGATCGCCATGGGGATCGAGGCCGCGGAGGTGTTGCCGTACTTGTGGACCGTCAGGATGATTTGCTCCTCTTTGAGCTTCAGGGCGTCTCCGACCGCTTTGATGATCCGGTAATTGGCCTGGTGGGGGACGAAATGGTCGATCGCGTCGGCTTCGATGCCGTTTTTGAGGAGGATTTCGCGCACGTCGCGGGTGAGGGTTTTGACCGCCAGCTTGAAGGTTTCGTTCCCCTTCATCTTGATATACTGGAGCCCCTGCTCGATCACCTCACAACTGGCGGGGTGGACCGATCCGGGGGCGGGGGTCATGAGGAAATCGGCGTAGGTCCCGTCGGCGCTGGCATGGATGTCGACGATCCCTTCGTCCCGATCTTCGGTCGCGGAGATGATCGCGGCACCGGCCCCGTCCCCGAAAAGGATGCAGGTGCTCCGGTCGGTGTAGTCGACGATGGAGCTGAATTTCTCGGCCCCGATGAGCAGAACGTTGCGCTTGATCCCCGCTTCGACGAATGCCCGGGCGATGCTCAGTCCGTAGACGAAGCCGCTGCACGCCGCGGAGATGTCGAAGGCCTGGACGTTTTTGATCCCCAGTTTGTGGGAAATGACGCAGGCGGTGGCGGGCATGTTGAAATAATCGGGGGTTACCGTGGCACACAGCACCAGATCGATCTCCTCTTTTTCGATCCCGGCCCGGCTGATGGCGTCCCGGGCCGCTTCGACCGCCAGATCGCTGGTGGCGGTATCGGCGTCGGCAATCCGGCGCTCCCGGATCCCGGTCCGTTTGACGATCCACTCGTCGCTGGTGTCGACCATTTTTTCCAGATCGGCGTTGGTGAGGACTTTCGGGGGGGCGTAGGCTCCGATGGAGCGCATGCAGGCGTAAATCGGTTTATTGGTGGACATCGACTTCCTTCCGTCACGACGGGGCTCGGCCCCGATCTTGCAGTACCCGTCCGCCCGATCCGCTCGGGATCCGAGTACGGGGCGGACGCAAATGTGGGCTTATTCTACCACAGGGGCCCTTTCGGGAAGGGGGAGCGCTATGCGCTTTTGCCGTTGTGGGCCAGCAGGAGGGCTTCGATCTCCTTGTTGACGTCGGAACGGGAGAAGCGGATCGCCTGGAAGATGGCGTTTTTGATCGCCTTGGCGTTGCTGCTGCCATGGCTGACGATGGCGCATCCGTCGATCCCTAGCAGGGGAGCGCCGCCGTATTCGGCGTAGTCGACCTGCTTTTTGAGGCGGGCGAAGACTTTCTTTTTCATCAGCAGGGCCCCGATCTTGGCCGGGAGCGACTTGCGGATCTGCTCTTTCATGAGGGTGAAAATCGCATCGGCGACCCCTTCGCTCGCCTTGAGGAGGATGTTGCCGGTGAACCCGTCGGTCACCACCACGTCGACGGTGCCGTTGAAGACGTCCCGTCCTTCCACGTTGCCGACGAAGCCGGGGATCTCCTTCATCAGGGGAAAGGCCTCCTTGGTGAGCTCGTTGCCTTTGGAGTCCTCTTCGCCGTTGGAGAGCAGCCCCACCCGGGGGGCTTCCAGCCCCATCACCTCTTTGGCGTAGACCTCCCCCATCACCCCGAACTCGTAGAGGTTGCGGGGTTTGCAGTCCACCACCGCCCCCACGTCGAGTACGAGGGTTTTGGTTTCGTGGACGTTGGGCATCAGGGTGGCCAGGGCCGGTTTGGAGATATGGGGGAGGCGGCCGATCCGCAGCGTCGCCAGGGTCATCGTCGCACCGCTGTGCCCGGCGGAGACCACCGCGTCGGCCTTCCCTTCCCGGACCAGCTCGACCGCTTTGTAGATGGAGGAGTCTTTCCGTTTGAGGGCGTTGGTCGCCTGCTCGTGCATGTCGATCACGTCGCTCGCCTCGACGATCTCGACCTGTTCGACATAGTACTGGGGCATATAGGAGAGGATCGCGTCCCGGTCACCGACCAGGATGGGGCGGAATTTCCGCTCGTCCATCGCTTGGATACACCCCTCGATGATCGGTTCGGGGCCGAAATCGCCCCCCATCGCGTCGATCGCGACGGTGACTTCCCGTTCCGGATGGATCATCAGGACTTGTATTCACCTGTGGTGGGGTTCATCCGGTGGGGCATTCTCCAGGTGCCGTCGGCGTCTTTGACGGGACGGGGGAGTTTGACCTTGTAGTGGGTGCGCCGTTTCGCCGCACGGGTTTTGCTGGTTCGTCTCTTGGGTACTGCCATCGTTGATCCTTTCGTTGGGTTTAATACTCGATATCGACCTCTCGGTCCGAGGCCCGGCACCGGGGGCAATAATGGTAATCCGCCCGGTACGCCTCGATCTCTCCGTGGAGGATTTCGGGGATGTCGATCTCCCCGCCGACACACTCGATCGTGTCCAGATCCTCGGAACCTTCGACGATCCGATCGCTCAGATGCAGCGTCGTGGGAGCGTGCAGCCGCTCTTCGAAGAGGGCTCCGCACCGGTCGCAGACGAGCTGGACCGTCGCGTCGATCTCCCCTTCGAGTTCGACCCGGTGGAGATCCTCCTTGCGCAGCGTCCCGCTGATCGAGAGCCGCTCTTCACGGTACTCGAACGATCCGGGGCTTCGGCCCACTTTGGCGAAACGGATCTTCATCGTCCGATCCGAAGGGTCGCTTCAGAAAATCTCTCGCTTCGCGAAGAAGAAGGCGATCTCTTTTTCGGCATTCTCGAGAGAGTCGCTCCCGTGGACGGCGTTGGCGTCGATACTCTCGGCGAAATCGGCGCGGATCGTGCCGGGTGCCGCCTCTTTGGGGTCGGTCGCCCCCATCAGCTCCCGGTTCTTCGCCACGGCGTTCTCCCCTTCGAGAACCGATACGACCACCGGACCCGAAACCATGAAATCGACCAGTTCGTCAAAGAACGGGCGATCCTTGTGGACCGCGTAGAACGCCTTGGCCTCGGCGCGGCTGAGCCATACTTTTTTCATGGCGGCGATCCGCAGACCGTTGCTCTCGAAACGGTCCAGGATTTTGCCGACGACGTTTTTTTTGACCGCGTCGGGTTTGATGATCGAAAGCGTCTGTTCCATCGGTTGAATATCCTGAGTATAAAATTTTCGGAGGGGGATTGTACCCTAAAAAGGTTTAAAAGAGCTTGAAATAGAGGGGTGGATTTCGGGGCGGACGCCCCGGAAGATCAGTCTTCGATGACGGGGGTGTGGTTCGCCCGCGCTTCGGCCGGAACGTCCTCACGGCAGGGCATCCCCTCGACGCAGTCGGACCAGACGATGCACCCTTCGGTGGGGCAGGCTTCCGCACAGGCGGGGGTATCGTGGTATCCGACACACTCGACGCACTTGTCGGCATAGACGTAATAGGTATCCTCACCGGTGGGGTTATCGTCCTCGTCGACGATCGCCTCTACGGGACACTCGTCGATACAGGCGGCGCAGTTGATGCAGATATCGGTGATCATGACTGCCATGTGGAACTCCTTTTCGTTTTTGTGAATCTCACTATATCACACGAAATTTAAACGATCCTTTAACTTCAAAAGGGAGAAAAAACGGGGGGAAAGTGCTACGTGGAGTAACGTTTCGGGGGGTCAGAGCCCCAGATAGGAGCGGATCTCTTCGACCCGATCGGTCCGCTCCCAGGTAAACTCGGGGAGCTCCCGACCGAAATGGCCGTAGGCGGCGGTTTTGCGATAGATGGGGCGCAGCAGATCGAGGCTCCGGATGATCCCGGCGGGACGCAGGTCGAACACGTCCCGGACGCAAGCTTCGAGTTTCGATTCGTCCACCTGAGCCGTGCCGTGGGTATCGACCATGATCGAAACCGGCTCCACCACCCCGATGGCGTAGGCGATCTGGATCGTCACCCGCTCGGCCACCCCGGCTGCGACCAGGTTTTTGGCCACCCAGCGTGCGGCATAGGCGGCGGAACGGTCGACTTTCGTGGGGTCCTTGCCGCTGAAGGCCCCTCCCCCGTGGGGGCAGCTGCCGCCGTAGGTATCGACGATGATCTTGCGCCCGGTCAGCCCCGCATCCCCCTGGGGACCCCCGATGACGAAACGTCCGGTGGGGTTGATGTGGTAGACCATTTCAGGAGCGCGAAGTTCGGGAGGGATCACCGTGTGGATCACCTCTTCCAGGACGTCTTTGTGAAGCTGCTTTTGCTCCACCTCGGGGGCGTGCTGGGTGGAGACCACCACGGTGGTCACCTCCACCGGCTTGCCGTCCCGGTAGCGTACGCTCACCTGGGCCTTGCCGTCGGGCCGGAGATAGGGAAGGGTTCCGTCTTTGCGCACCTGTGCCAGCCGGGCGGTGATCTTGTGGGCCAGGGAAATGGGCAGCGGCATCAGCTCCTCGGTCTCCCGACAGGCGTATCCGAACATCAGCCCCTGATCCCCCGCGCCGATCTCTCCGGAGGCCTGGTCGACCCCCTGATTGATGTCGGGGCTCTGCTCCCCTACGCCGTTGAGGACCCCGGCGCTGCGGTAGTCGAAGCCGAAACTGGCGTCGGTGTAACCGATTTCGCGGATCACCTCCCGGGCGATGTCCTGCATCGGGGCGTAGGTAACGGTCTTGAGCTCTCCGGCGATAACGCAGTAGCCGTTGCTCAGGAGCGTTTCACACGCCACCCGTGCCTTGGGATCCCGTTCGATAATGTAGTCCAAAACCGCATCGCTGATCTGGTCGGCCATCTTGTCGGGATGCCCCTCGGTGACCGATTCGCTAGTGAAAATGTACTCTTTTGCCATCGTCGTTTCGTTTCCTTTATCATGTTTCATATTGTGATCTCGTTCATCAAATCGGGAACAAGGATACCAAAAGCTTCCTCAATTTTCCCGACCGCACGCTTCGCGGACTTTTCGTGCCAGCTGATGGGGACGCAGTCCCAAGTGCTCCTCCACGACCGGTGTCTTGCCGTGGGGGATGAACCGGTCGTCGTATTCGAAACTGACCAGTTCCACCCCTTCGATCCCCTCCGCGTCGAAATACTCCCCGATCGCCGAAGCCACACCCCCCATCCGGGCCCCATCGCTGAATACGAACCATCGGCGATACGTGCCGACGAGGGTGCGGAGCATCATCTTGTCGAGGGGTTTGACGAAGCGCAAATCGAGTACGCCCGGTTCGATCCCCGAACCGGCAAGCTCCGCCCGGGTCGCCAGCGCCCGCCCCACGCCGTTGCCGTATCCCACGAAGAGAACCTCTTCCCCTTCACGCAGCAGATGGGCCCGCCCCGTCTCGTAGTCGGGCACGTCGAAATCGTCGGCCATGAACGCCCCCCGGGGATAGCGCAGCGCCAGCGGGGTGGGGAAATGGGCGGCGAAGCGGAGCGCCTTGCGGAAACTCGTTTCGTTGAAAGGGGCCATGAGGGTGAGATTGGGGATGGGGCGCAGATAGGAGATGTCGAAAGCCCCCTGGTGGGTCTCCCCGTCCTCTCCGACGATCCCGGCCCGGTCGATGGCGAAGACCACCCCCACGTTCATCAAAGCGATGTCGTGGATCACCTGGTCGTAACCCCGCTGCAGGAAGGTCGAATAGATCGCGCAGAAGGGTTTGAACCCCTCCTTGGCCAGCGGCCCCATGCTCGTGACCGCGTGCTGCTCGGCGATCGCCACGTCCCAGAACCGCTCGGGGTACTTCTCGATCAGCGGACCCAGCCCCGTACCGCCGGGCATCGCCGCCGTCACCCCGACGATCCGGGAATCGGCGTCGGCCAGCTCCATCAGGGTCTCGCTGAAGATTTTGGTGGCGCTTTTTTTGGGAGAAGGAGCTGCCAGGGGTTCGCCCGTTTCGATGTCGAAGGGTCCCACGCCGTGCCAGTGTTCCATCGGCCCTTCGGCGATGCGGTAGCCTTTGCCCTTGACGGTTTGGGCATGGACGATCACCGGTTTGTTCAGGGAGCGTGCCAGCCGAAAGGTCTCCACCAGCGAAGGGATGTCGTGGCCGTCGACCGGACCGATGTAGTCGATCCCCAGCTCCTCGAAGAGGATCCCGGGGGTGATGAGACGGAACGACTCTTCGAAGCGTTTGGCCAGATAGCTCGCCCCTTCGGGGAGGTGTTCCAGGAGCGACTCCGTCTTTTTCTTGAATTTCTGGTAGAACGATCCGGCCATCCCTTTGGAGAGGTAGCGGCTGATCGCCCCGATGGGGCGGGCGATGCTCATTTCGTTGTCGTTGAGGATGATCACCACCGGGTATTTGCGGTCCCCCAGTTCGTTGAGGGCTTCGTAGACCATCCCCGCGCTCATACTTCCGTCCCCGATGAGGGCCACGGGGATCCGCTCCCCCTCTTCGCCACGCAGCCGGATCGCCTTGGCCGCCCCGACGGCCAGGGAGATGGAGGTGGAGCTGTGGCCCGCTTTGTAGTAGTCGTAGGGGGATTCCTCGGGATTGGTGTATCCGGCGATCCCACCCCACTGCCGGAGGGTGTCGAAACGGTCCCAGCGATCAGTCAGCAGCTTGTGGGCGTAGGCCTGGTGGGAGACGTCGAAAAGGAAGGGATCTTTGGAGACATCGAAGACGTAGTGCATCGCCACGATCAGGTCGACCGCCCCCAGGGTGGAGCTCAGGTGCCCTCCGGTACGGCTGACGGTTTCGAGGATTTTTCGCCGGATCTTTTCGGCCAGCTCCTCGAGCTCTTCGTAGCTGTATCCGTGGATGTTCATCCCTCCTCCCGGTAGCGCCGGAGCGCTTCGAAGATCAGTTTGCGGGCCCGGGAGGGCTTGAGCCGTTTCCCTGAAAGCCCGATCTCTTCCAGAAGCTTCGCAAGCCAGGCGTCTTCGCATCGGTGACGGAAAAAATTGAGCTCTTCGTCCCGGACGATCTTCCGCCGACGAAGATCCCCGAGACGGGGACTCCAGGGGGCGCTCCCTTCCGGCAGCGGGCCGCGACGGATCGGGCAGCGTCTCATCCGAGCACCTCCTCCACCGCCGCAAAGAGGCGGTCGTTCTCCCGGGGGGTCCCCACGGTGATCCGCACCGCGTTCAGACCGTATCCGGCCAGGTTCCGCACGATCACTCCCCGGCGGAGCAGCGCATCCGAAAGGCGGGTCGAGTCGATCCCCTCGGGGAGGATCCAGGTGATGAAATTGGTGAAACTCTCGATCGTCTCGAACCCCTTTGCCCGTGCGAAGGCTTCGTAGCGCTCCAGCTCATTGAAATGGAGCTCCATCGTCCGCTCGATAAAGGCGTCGTCCCCGCATGCGGCCGTAGCGGCGGCCAGGGAGAGGGTGGTGATGTTGAACGGGGGACGCATCTTCATCAGCGCACGGATGATTTCGGGGCGGGCGATCCCGTAGCCCACCCGCATGCCTCCCAGTCCGTAGGCTTTGGAGAAGGTCCCCAGATACAACGCGTTGGGGTAGGCCAGGATCTCCGACGGAGAGATCGCAAAAGACCGATCCTTGGCGGCGGCGTACTCCATGTAGGCCCCGTCGACCACCACCAAGGTATCGGGATCGGCGGCTTCGATGATCCGGAAGACGTCGGCTTTGGGGGTGGCGTCCCCGGTGGGGTTGTTGGGGGTGCACAGATAGACCACCTCGGGGCGCTCCCGCTCCATGAGCTCCACAAACTCCTCCGGAATGTGGCGCCAGTGGGGGGTGCGCAGGACGCGGGCCCCCTGCTGACGGGCGTAGATCTCGTACATGGCGAAGGTGATCCGGCTCATGAGGACCGAAGCCTCCCGGTGGAGCTTGGCCCGGGAGACAAACTCGAGGATCTGGTCGCTCCCCGCTCCGATGATGATCGACTCTTCGGGGACTCCGAAACGCCGGGAGAGGGCCCCTTTGAGTTCGAACATGCTGTCGTCGGGGTAGCGGTGGGCCTGGGGCGCGGCCGTTCGGATCGCCTCGAGGGCCTTGGGGCTGGGGCCCAGGGGATTTTCGTTGGAGGCGAGTTTGACCACCTCTTCGGGGGCGATCCCGAATTCCCGGACCACCAGCTCAATGGGCTTGCCCGCTTCGTAGGTCTTGATCGCATCCAGTTCCGGATTGAATCGCATGTCGTTCCTTTTTATCTACAAACGTTCGTTCCGCCCGCAGGCTCAGACGTCGTCGGCCTCTTTGACGTAGGATCCCAAAAATTTGATCGAATCGGCGTGCCGCTCGAAAATCGCGGCGATTTTGGGATCGCTACGGTGTCCGTCGAATTCGATGAAAAAGATCGACTCTCCCCCCACGATGTGGGATTTGATCTTCGTCAGGTCGATCTGTGCTTCCTTGAAATCGAGGAGGAATTCCACCAGCGCTCCGGGGCGGTTGGGGAGTCGGACGAGGATCGTGGTCTTGTCCCGTCCGCTGGGGGCGTTTTCGAAATCGCTGACGATGAAGAACCGGGTCCGGTTGTTCCCCTCATCTTCGATGTTGCGGAACATCACCGGGAGCTTGTAGAGGCGGGAGGCCACCTCGGCGCAAATCGCCGCCGCTTCGGGATCCTCCGCAGCCATCTGGGCCGCCTTGGCGGTCGATTCGACCGGGATCTGCTCCACCTCGTCCAGCCCCATGTCCTCCAGAAACCGGCTGCACTGCCCGAAGGCGATGTCTTTGGAGTAGATCCGGCGGATCTGTTTGAGGTCTTCGGCCCGGGTGGCGAAAACGTGGTGGATCTCGATGATCACCTCGGCGATGATCTTGAGATCGTAGTCGCTCAGGCACGAAATGGTGTCGCTGACGATGCCGTTGAAGGAGTTTTCGATCGGCACCACCCCGAATTTGGCGCTGCCGCGGGCCACCTCCCGGAATACCCCCTTGATGGTGTGGATCGGCAGATAGCTGCTCATGGCGCCGAACTTGCTCTCGGCCGCCTGGTGGGTGAAGCTCGCCTCGGGACCGAGGAAGGCGATCCGCTCGGGAAGTTCGTAGTTGCGTGCCACGGCGAAGAGTTCCATGAAAAGCGCCTCGATCGCCTCGTCGCTGAGCAGCCCCTTGCGCTCCCGGTTTTTCCGTTTGAGCCGTTCGAGGATCTCCTTTTCCCGTTCGGGGCGGTAGATGGGAGCGTTGGTGCGGTGCTTGAGCTCCCCCACCTGCCGGACGTATTTCAGCCGCTCGTTGAACAGATCCAGGAGCCGGTCGTCCACCGCGTCGATCTGCTCACGCAACTGCTCAAGCGTCATCGTCGTCCTCCAGGTAGGCTTCCTCCAGACGGATCAGGTCTTCGAAGTTCTCCCGATCCCGGATCAGGCGGCAACGTCCCCCTTCGCAGGCCACCTCGGCGGCCCGGGGGCGGGTGTTGTAGTTGCTGGCCATGACGAATCCGTAGGCCCCCGCCCCTTCGATGACGATCAGATCCCCCGGCCGGGTCGGAGGAAGAGCGATCCCTTTGGCGAGCCAGTCGCCGCTCTCGCAGACCGGCCCCACGATCTCCGCTTCGCTCGCCGCTCCCCGCTCCTCCTTGTCGGCCGGGAGGAAACGGACCCCATGCCAGGCGTCGTAGAGCGAAGGGCGCAGCAGATCGTTCATCGCCCCGTCGACGATGACGAAACGCTTGTCGCCGTTGCGCTTCTCGTAGAGCACCCGAGTCACGAGCCAACCTGCCTCGGCGACCAGGTAGCGTCCCGGTTCGCAGACGATCGTCAGATCGAGCCCCCGGATCGCCTCCTTGATCGCGGCGGCGTAATCGGCGGGGTCGATGGGGGTTTCGTCCCGGTAGACCACCCCCAGGCCGCCCCCGACGTCGAAAAAGCGGATCTCCACCCCGATCGCCGCCAGAGACCGGACCAGATCGGCCACGATCCCGGCCGCCTCCCGGATCGGCTCCAGATCGGTCAGCTGGGAGCCGATATGGAAATGGATCCCCACCGGGTCGAGATGGGGGGAGTTTTTCGCCCGGATGTACATCCGTTTGGCGGTATCGAGGGAGACGCCGAACTTGTTTTCGTGCAATCCGGTGGAGATGTAGGGGTGGGTTTTGGGATCGACGTTGGGGTTGACCCGGATCGAAATCCGCGCTTCCCGCCCCAGCCGGCGGGCGATCGCCTCGACCCGCTCCATCTCCGCTTCACTCTCCAGATTCAGAAAGAGGATCTCCTCTTTGAGGGCCCGTTCGATCTCGTCGTCCCGTTTTCCGACGCCGGAAAAAATGATCCGATAGGGTTCGATCCCCGCTTTGCGGGCCCGGAGCACCTCGCCGACACTCACACAATCAGCCCCGGCACCCAGCCGGGCGAGAAAGCGGATCACCGAAAGGTTGGAGTTGGCCTTGACGGCGTAGGCGATCATCGATTTGGTCCCGGCAAACGCCTCCTTGAGCCGTTCGTACCGCTCCCGGATCCGGTCGAAATCGTAGACGTACA
The DNA here is from genome assembly GCA_027081405.1 of Campylobacteraceae bacterium. Taxonomy (GTDB): domain Bacteria; phylum Campylobacterota; class Campylobacteria; order Campylobacterales; family Sulfurovaceae; genus Nitratifractor. Next base: position 21,478 of record JALWKO010000084.1, read on the forward strand.
GCGGCGTGCCGTATCGCTGCGCCAAAGCTTCGAAGTTCACGCGTGCCCCCTGTCTTGGGTGGAAATGGGGGCTATTTTATCCAATTTTGCCTCCCCTTCTTCTGAACGCTTCTTGACATAGCTACGGCTATGCCTGCGAAGCGATGCATTGCCTGGACAAAAACTGGAGATGTTGTGGGCATGACCTATTTGTTAGAGGTACCCTGAAGAGTTTAGACTCTACGCCGGAGCGCCTCCCGGAGCGCCCAAGCACAAAGGAGTCCGGCGGGCAGGAGCATCCCCCAGTTCGGATCGATCACCCCGTTGCGCCCCAGTCGATACATGGCGAAGAAAAAGGCCCACACCAGCAGTGCCGACGCCAGAGAAACGAGCCAGATCATCTCCAGCCTCAGATAGCGCCGGTGGGGAGGAATCCGGAAAAAGAGCAGAATCACCAACGCCGGCGCGAACAGCGGCATCACGAGGGTGTTGTAGAGTGTCGCCCGGATCTTGGAGCTGTCCAGATGCTGGGCCGCAAGCAGTTTCCACGCGGCCAGGGCGTCGGGAATCCGCAGACTCCGCCCCTTGTAGATGAGTTTCACCACCCGGGGGCGGTACCCCCGGAGGATCGTCAGATGGCTACGGTTGTGATCGGTGAAACCCACCGCTTCGCCCCGGGAATCGAAGCGCAACACCCGTTCCTCGGCCCTCGGCGCCGTCCAGCCGTCCCGGGAGTAGCGGGCCCGGGACACCTGCAGAATCGAGACGAGTTTCCCTCCCCGGAAACCGAAGCGGATCACCCCGTGCAGAACCCGCCGGACCGGATCGAGCTCCCGGATATAGACGAAACTGCGGTCGTGCTTGAAAAAAAGATCCCGAACCTTCTGCTGGGAAAGGGTGTTGTGCAAAATGGCGCTGGAGCGGTTGTGGGCATAGGCAAACGGGGTGAACGCAAGCGCCGCGAACAGGAGGTAGATTCCGACCGCGACGAAAAGAAAAGGACGCAGCACCTCTTGGGGAGCATATCCGAAAGAAAAAAGCGACACGAGGGTGTTGTCCCGGATGAAACGGACCATCGTCCAGACAAAAGCGAAAACACTCACCAGAGGGAACAGGAGCTGGACGAAATACTCCCACATCGACACTGCGTAGAGGAGACGGAGGTTGGCCCCCACCTGAAATCGATGAAGGTTCTGCAGATAGTCGATAAACGTCACCGCGACCGAGAGTCCGAACAGGAGGATCAGAAAATGGCGCAGATAGTGGCGGACGATATACCGGGCGTAGCGCCTACCGGGCACAGGGATCATCGCTTGCCTTCAGACGGTATCGGGAACGGATCTCCTCCAGTTCCATCCGTGGAATCCGCAGCGCCACCCGGGTGGCGTAGTCGACGAGGCACCCCACCTTCGCGGCCTCCTCCGGGGAGAAATCGCTGAGTACGTAGTCGGCCACCTGGGATTTGTAGGGGGGCTTGCCCACCCCCATCCGGATCCGGACGTATCCGCTTGTCCCCAGTTCGGCGTCGATGCTCCGCAGTCCGTTGTGGCCGCCATGCCCTCCTCCCCGTTTGATCCGGATGTCTCCAAACGGCAGATCGATGTCATCGTGGATCACCACGATCCGCTCGACCGGGATTTTGTAGAACCTGGCAACGGCAGCGACGCTGCGTCCCGAGAGGTTCATGTAGGTCGTCGGTTTGAGAAAGAGGAGGTCGTTGTGGCGGTAGAGTTCGCCGTGAAAGCTGCGGTTTCCGATCGTACGCGCGTTCGTCTCCTCGACGAGGCGGTCGACGACCCGATAACCGATATTGTGGCGGTTGTGTACGTACGTCGGCCCGGGATTTCCCAATCCGACGAAGAGGACCATCCGATCAGCGGGCCTTGATCACACCGCAGACCGAAACGTGGGGGCGGTCCATCAACCGGCACCCTTCGGGGGCTTCGATGTCCCGGACGAGGATCGACTCATCCCGATCCAGATCGCTCACGTCGAGGGTGAAGTTGGTGGGGATCTTCTCGATCGGACCACGGACCCGCAGCCGGCGTTTGGTGATGACGAGAACCCCTTTGTTTTTGAGTCCTTTGGGGGTGCCCACCGTCTTGACGGGGACCAGATAATCGGTGACGTATCCGGGGATGGCGACCCGCAGGTCGACGTGGACGATGTCACCGGTGACGGGATCGAGTTCGTACTCCTGAACCACGACGTTGAATTCCTTGTCTCCCACTTTGACGGGGAACGCAAGGGAGTCTTTGCGGCGGACGGTCCGGATGAAGTCCCCTTTTTTGAATGCACAGTGGACATTCTCCACACCCTTGGCGTAGATGTTGGCAATTAGATAACCATCTCGGCGCAGCTTCTTGGCGTTGCTTTTGCCGATACTCTCTCTAATGATACCTTCGAGCATAATTGGATCCTTGATTGTAAAGTGGGGCGCAATGGTAGCGAAAAAGCCCTGAAATTCCCCTGTAAATCAGAGCTCTACTTCTTCGTCGTCTTTGAACGTATAGGCGTCCAGCTCCGCCGCCGAGAGCCCTTTGCGGCTCCCACCGGCGACGCTTCCGCTGCCGATCCCCTCCAGACGGAGCTTGAGATCGGAGGGGGAAGTGGCGTTTTCCAGTGCGATCTCTTCCGAAATGATCCCCTCCTGCACCAATTCGAAAAGGTGCTGATCGAAGGTCTGCGAACCGTAGATGTCTTTCCCTTCCGCGATGGCATCGGGGATCTCGAAATCGCGCCCTTCGGCGATCAGTTCCGAAATCCGCGCCGTCCGGATCATCACCTCCACGGCGGCGATCCGAGCATTGTCCACGGTCCGGACCAAACGCTGGGAGATCACCCCGTACAGAACCGAAGCGAGCGACTGCCGGACCCGGTTTTGCTCCCCTTCGGGGAACATTCCGATCACCCGGTCGATGGTCTCTTTGGCGTCGAGGGTGTGCAGGGTCGAGAAGACCAGGTGACCGGTGTTGGCCGCATGCAAGGCCATGTCGATCGTCTCGGTATCCCGCATCTCCCCCACGAGGATGATATCGGGGTCTTCCCGGAGCGCCGCGGGGAGCGCTTCGTGGAAACTGTTGAAATCATTCCCCAGCGAGCGCTGGTTGATGAGGCATTTTTCATCTTTGTAGACGAATTCGATGGGATCCTCGAGGGTGATGATGTGTTTGTTGTAACTGTGATTGACCCGGTTGAGGATCGCCGCCAGCGTCGTCGATTTCCCCGATCCGGTCACACCGGTGACAAGTACCAGCCCCCGAGGGATATCGGCGAATTTTTTGATCACCTGGGGGAGGCGGAGTTCATCGACGGTGGGAATCTTGGAAGGGATGAGGCGGAAAACGGCGCTCAAGCCTTCCATCTGATAGAAGACGTTGACCCGGAAACGGCTCGCTTCATCGAGGATATAAGCAAAGTCAAGCGCTTTGTTTTCCTGCAGTTCCACAAACTGATCGGCGGTAGTGATCTGGCGGATCAGTTCGACCATCGCCGCGGGCTCGATAAACTCATTGCCCAGTTTTTTGAGCACCCCGTGGATCCGCACCCGGACGTGGGAATTGGCTTTGAGGTGAAGATCGCTCCCTTTGTTGGCGACCAGGGTTTTGAGATAAACGTTAAGCTTCGCGCGCATCGGCCAACTCCTCCAGAAGATCGGCAAAAGCCTTCTCAAACGCCCCGAGCCCCTCCTCCATCAGCTCGTGGTGCACCTCGTTCATGACGATCCCGTGGGAGTGGAGGGTTTCGAAATAGGCGTCGATCTCCTCTTCGGGGATGGGGAGGACCACTTCGGGTTTTTCCCCCGCCTCAAAGGCTTCGATCGTGTGTAGCGGAGCGGTATTGACACAGTGGGGACCGTAAAGGCTACGGATATAGTAATCGGCCGGCAAATGGTCCCCCTTGACGCCGGTGCTTGCAAACAGCGTCCGGATGCTGGGGGTGCGGTTGGACTGGACCATGTTGTAAATTTTCGCCGCGTTCATAATCCCCGTCTGGGCTGTAGGGAGCCCTTTGGCCGCCAGGGTTTCGTCGAGTTTCCGGTCGAAGCGGCTGACAAATACGCTGATCACCGCCTCGACCCGCTCACCCCCGGTGTTCTCGAATTCGTCGATCCCCTTTTTCATCGCATCGAGGCAGCGGCGGGCCTGGGCGGGGGAGAAGACCAGCGTGGCATTGACGCTGATCCCGTCGCTGAGCAGTTCGGTCATCGCTTCGTACCCCGCTTCGGTGGCGGGGATTTTGATCATGACGTTGGGCTCGTCGATGGTTTTGAAAATCCGCCGCCCCTCGGCGACGGTCCCATCGGTATCGTGAGCCAGAAACGGATCGACTTCGATGCTGATGTACCCTTCGCTCCCCGCATCGTAAACCCCCCGCAGGACGATCGCGGCGTTTTTGATGTCCTCGAAGGCCAACGCTTCGTATTTCTCCTTGGGACTTTTCCCCGCCAGGGAGGCCAGCGCCTCCCGGTAGGCCGGCGAGCTTCCGATCGCCGAAGCGAAGATCGAAGGATTGCTCGTGGCGCCGTTGACCACCCCGTTTTCGACCAGCTCGACGAAGCGGGTTCTGAGGAAGTCCCTTTCGATGAAATCGAGCCAGAGGGAAAAGCCCAGATCGGTATCAACCATCACGATACTCCCAGTGAAAATCTGACCAGCTGCCCCAATCCCCTCCCCGGGATACGGCACGCTCCAGCTCGTCCAAAAAACGGGCTCTGGGGATCGCTTCCGCACCCATGCGAAGCAGGTGATCGGTAACCACCTGGCAGTCGATCAAATCATAGCCTCTTTCCTGTAAAACATCACTTAGGGCCTTGAGGGCGATTTTGGAGGCGTTGGGGCGGAGCGACACCATCGACTCCCCAAAAAACGCCGCTCCGATAGCGATCCCGTAGAGCCCTCCGGCGAATTCCCCTTCCATATAGACTTCGACGCTGTGGGCGAATCCCCGTTCGTAGAGCGTCTCGTACGCTTCGATCATCTCGGGGGTGAGCCAGGTGCCGTTCTGCCCGGGTCGGGGGACGGAGGCACAGGCGCGGATCACGGTGGAAAAGTCGGTATCGAAGCGGACCGTATAGGGGGCGTTGCGGAGCACCCGGGCGAAGGAGCGGTTGACCCGTACTTTGCCGGGATAGAGGACCAGCCGGGGATCGGGGGACCACCATAGGATCGGATCGCCCGGGGTGTACCAGGGGAAGATCCCCTTGCGATAGGCTTTGAGGATCCGGTCGGGGTCGAGGTCGCCGCCGAAGGCCAGCAGCCCCTCGTCGGAAGCGAAACGGGGATCGGGGAAGATATGGTCGGGCCCCAGGGCGCTGATGAGGTAGGTTTCGTCGAACATCGAGCCCATTAGGCAGACTCGAAGGAGAAGCGGAATCGTTCGTGTTCTTCGTCCCAATCGACGCGGGCGCTTCCCCCCTCACGAAGTTTCCCGAAGAGGATCTCTTCGGTGAGGGGTTCTTTGATCTCCTCGTCGACGATCCGGGCGATGTCCCGGGCCCCAAAGCCCTGCTCACTCATTTGGGCGATGCGGTAGCGGGCCGCTTTGGAGACTTTGAGGCGTACGTTTTTCTCTTCCTCCAGGCGGCGGGAGAGCTCACGCACCTCGATCTTGACGATTTTGGCCAGCGCCTCGGTATCCAGAGGAGAGAAGCGGACCACCGCGCTGAGGCGGTTGCGGAACTCGGGGGAAAAAAACTCTTTCATCGCCCGCTCGGTTTTGGAGCCTTCCTCTTTGGCGAAGCCCATGACGTTGGCCTCTTTGGTCCCCAGGTTGGAGGTCATCACCAGAATCACGTTTTTGAAATCGCTCACCACGCCGTTGTTGTCGGTGAGCTTGGCCCCGTCCATCACCTGCAGCAGGATGTTCATGATGTCGGGATGGGCCTTTTCGATCTCGTCGAGCAGCAGCACCGTATGGGGGTGCTTCTTGATCATCTCGGTGAGCAGTCCCCCCTGCTCGAAGCCCACGTATCCCGGAGGGGCGCCGATGAGCCGGCTGACGGCGTGCTTTTCCATGTATTCGCTCATGTCGAGCTTCTCGAAATGGATCCCCAGCTCCTCGGCCAGTGCCCGCGCCAGCGCCGTTTTCCCCACTCCGGTGGGGCCGACGAAGAGGAAGCTTCCGATCGGGCTTTCGGGGCGTCCCAGCCCCGCATAGGAGCGTTTGATCGCCTTCGTGAGCGTGGCGACCGCTTCGTCCTGGCTGACGATCCGTTTGCGGAGCCGCTCCTCGAGGGTCCGCAGCCGCTCGGTGTCGTCCCGCTCCAGCGTCGCGGGGGGGAGCCGGAGCATCGAAGCGAGGATCCGGGAGATATCCTCGGAGGTCACTTCGACGTATTTCTCCCCGCGGAGCATGAAATGGGCCCCCGCTTCGTCGATGAGATCCATCGCCTTGTCGGGGAGGTAGCGGTCGTGGATGTATTTGACGCTCAGATCGATGGCGGTCCGCAACGCCTTGTCGCTGAAGGCGATCTTGTGGTGCTCCTCGTACTTGTGCTGAACCCCTTTGAGGATCTTGAAGGTATCCTCGACGCTGGGCTCCTCCACGTCGATCCGGGCGAAGCGGCGAGAGAGGGCCTTGTCCTTGTCGAAGAAGTTGCGGAACTCCTGATGGGTCGTCGCCCCGATGCAGCGAAGTTCGCCGCGGGCCAGCGCCGGTTTGAGGATGTTGGAAGCGTCCATGCTGCCGCCTCCGGTGCTTCCGGCCCCCACGAGGGTGTGGATCTCGTCGATGAAAACGATGGCGCCCTCTTCGTTGCGCAATTCTTCGAGAACCCCTTTGAGGCGCTTTTCGAAATCTCCACGGTATTTGGTCCCCGCCAGAATCGCCCCCATATCCAGGGCATAGATCCGGGCGTCGGCGAGGACCTCGGGGACCTCCCCTTCGGCGATCCGCAGCGCCAGCCCTTCGGCGATGGCGGTTTTTCCCACCCCCGGTTCGCCCACGAGAAGGGGGTTGTTTTTCTTGCGGCGGCACAGGGTCTGCATCACCCGCTCGATCTCCGCCTCCCGCCCGATCACCGGGTCGATCTTCCCTTCCTTCGCAAGCGAGACGAGCTCCACGGTGAAATCGTCCAGATTGGGGGTGGTACTGGTGCTTTCCCCCTCCTTGGCGGGGGCTTCGCCCTCTTCGTGGGTTTCGTGGGAGATCGCCTCGAGGATATCGAGGCGGCTGATCCCGGCTTTCGCCATCAAATAGGCGGCGTAACTTTCGTTCTCTTCCCGGATCGCCACGAGCATGTTGCCGATCGTCGCCTCCTTTTTCCCGGCGGCGTGGAGCTGCCCCATCATCCGGTTGACGGTCCGGGAGAGGGCCACCGTCTCCATCGGATCGGCCTCCCGGTCGAGCACCGGCACGTGCGCGGAGATGTGGGCGACCAGATCTTTTTTCATCCGAGCAGTATCGGCCCCCAGGGCCTGCAGGAGCAACTCCCCCGCACGGGCCGAAAGGATGGCGAGGAAGACGTGCTCGAGGGTGAGGTATTCGTGCCTTTTGCGTTTGGCGTATTCGACGGCACGCATGAATACTTTGTTGAGTTCAAGGCTGATCATTCAATCGTCTCCGTTTCATTCGTCCTGTTCGATCGTCGCCAGAAGGGGGAACTCGTTGGCCCGGGCCATCCGTTTGACCTGCTCGGCTTTGGTCTGGGCGATCTCGAAGGTATAGACTCCGCAGACCGCCCGCCCCTGCTTGTGGACGGTCCACATGATCGTCTCGGCCTCTTCGGGCGACTTATGGAAGATGCTCCGCAGCACCTCCACCACAAAATCCATCGTCGTGTAATCGTCGTTGTGGAGAATCACCCGATACAGCGGAGGCTCCCTGAGCTCCGTTTCGCTTCGGGGGGTCTCTACGGTTTTGGGCATCGGTTCTCCTTGACCACAGTCCGGCGGACGCCCTGCGCATCCGTCCAGGGACAGTATGTTACAATTCTTCACACTATCGGTAATTCTATTATACCGAAAATCCGAACGGGGCCGACGAACCGCCGTTTCCGGCCACCCCTCCATGCGGAGGATCGTTCGGTTCTACACACTTTTATACACGTTTTCGGGAGGAAATGCAAGTGGCCCGTCTTTTCGTCACCGCCACCGGAACCGGGGTGGGAAAAACCTACGCTACGGGGCTTCTGGTCGAGGCCTTTGCCCGTCTCGGGCTCCGTCCGGGGGCGTGCAAACCGGTCGAAACGGGGGTCTCAGACGAACCGGCCGACGCCGCCGCACTGCTGGAGCGGGCCGCCGCGTCCAATCCCCGCTTCGCTCACGTTACTCCCCGCGATCTCACCGCCTACACCTTCCCCCTCCCCGCCGCACCCTTCTGCGCCGACACCGAGGGGGTGATCCGAATCGAAACAATTCTCTACCGTATCGGGGAGCTGGAATCCCGTTGCGACATCCTCCTCGTCGAAGGGGCGGGAGGGTTGATGGTCCCGCTCACGAAAGAGTCGCGGATGATCGACCTGATCCGCACCTTGGAGTGCCCCGCGCTGCTGGTGACCCCCTCGCAACTGGGGTGCATCAACGACACCCTCCTCTCCCTCGAGGCGCTCGAGCGAAGGGGGATCCCCCACGAGTGGTGCGTCAACCGGCGGGAGAGGGACCGCTTCGACACCCTGACGCGACCCTTCTACGACGCCCGCTTCCCCGGCAGCTGGTGGGAACTGGAGGAGGGGATCGACGCATACGCACGACGAATCGCCGCGGAACTTGGGGTACAATAGCGAACCAAAACGGGAGAGGATTGATGCAGCATCTCGTCGACACCGATCAACTCAGCCTCCGGCAGATCCGGGCGATCCTGGACGACACCGCCCGCTTCAAAGCCAAACTTCCCCCGCCGCTTCTGCAGGACCGCCTCCTGATCACCCTTTTTTTCGAAAACTCCACCCGAACCCGCAGCTCTTTCGAAATCGCGGCCAAACGGCTGGGGGCCCACGTGGTCCATCTCGACCCGGGACGCAGCTCCACCAAAAAGGGGGAGACCCTCGAAGACACCTTCGCCAACCTCTGCGCCATGGGCCCCGACGGGGTGATCATCCGCCACAGCGAAAACGACACCCCCGCCCGCCTGGCCGAAATGGAGATGGTCCCGGTGATCAACGCCGGGGCGGGGAGCTATGCCCACCCCACCCAGGCGCTGCTGGATCTGTATACCCTGTATGAATGGTTCGAAGGGGATCTGGCCGGGCGCAAGGTGGCCATCGTGGGGGACATCGTCAACTCCCGCGTCGCCGCCAGCGACATCCGCCTCTTCCGCCGTATGGGGATCGAAGTCTCCCTGGTCGCCCCCAAGCCGTTCATGCCTCCGGCGACCGATCTGCCTCGCTACGAGCGGATCGAAGAGGTACTCGACGACGTGGACGTGATCATCAGCCTCCGCGCCCAGCTCGAACGGCACAAAAAGCCGATTTTCGACGACTACGCCGAATACGCCCACCACTACTGCATCACCGAGGAGCTGCTGGGGGATCGGGGGATTTTGATCATGCACCCCGGTCCCGTGATGCGCAACATCGACATCAGCGACGAGATCCTCGACGACCCCCGCTGCATGGTGCTTGATCAGGTGCGCAACGGCGTCTTCGTCCGGATGGCGGTGCTCAAACTCCTCCTCCTGGACAGTTAAGCGTGCGGTGGCTCGGGACCTGGGAAGGATTTGAGCGGATCGACGCGCTTGGCAAGGCGGGGGAGGATTTCCTCTTCATCCTCTCCTACGACCGGAGCCGGATCTTCGCCGAACCACTCGACGCCCTCCCCGAAGGGGTGTACTGGGCCCTGGGGAATTGGAACGGGGGTGAACCCTCCGCGCCACCCCCTCCGGTGCGTTATCGCTTCATATCCCGTCCGATCCCCTACCCCCGCTATCTCCGTGCTTTCGAGCGGGTCATGCGGGCCATCGAAGCGGGGGAGACCTATCTGCTCAACCTCACTTTCCCCGCACCGGTGGAGTGCGACCTCTCGCCCGAAACGATCTACCGCTACGCCGCGGCCCCCTACCGCCTCCTCGTCCCGGGAGCGTTCGTCTGCTTCTCCCCCGAAGCCTTCGTCACGATCCGCCAGAACACCATCGCCACCTACCCGATGAAAGGGACCGCCGACGCCTCTCTCCCCGACGCGGCCAAACGGCTCCTCGACGACCCCAAAGAGACGGCCGAGCATGTGATGATCGTCGATCTGATGCGCAACGATCTCAACCGGGTCGCCACCGCAACCCAAGTCCGGCGCTTCCGCTATCTGGAGACGATCCGGGCCGGAGGGCGGGAGTTGATCCAGAGCAGTTCAGAGATCTCCGCCCGGCTGGACGGAGAGTGGAGAAGCCGGATCGGGGCGATCCTCGAAGCGATCACCCCCGCCGGCTCGATCACCGGAACCCCCAAACGGAAAACGATGGAGATCATCGCCGAAGCCGAAGGGGAGGAACGGGGCTTCTACACCGGAGTGTACGGCGTCGTCCGGGGAGAGGAGCTCCGCAGCGCCGTGATGATCCGCTTTCTGGCCCTGGACGGGAAGCGGTGGCGCTACCACAGCGGAGGAGGGATCACCGCCATGAGCGATCCAAAAAAGGAATACGCGGAACTGGTGGGAAAAGTTTATTTGCCTTTTTCGTTTTGATATTCCGCACAGGGTACGATAGCGTCGCTCCGGCCACAAGCGAAGTGAGCCCCATCAAGAGCGATCATGTCTGGTACATCGGTGCCGGATGGATCTACGGCACCTTCAAAAGCGTCTGCTCCCGAGGGTGCCGGTATAAAGATGATACGCAAGGACTCCTATTCAAGCCGGGATACGATTTTGACGCGTATTTCGGTGTGGAGGCACGCGCGTTGCGAACGTTTTGGGACAAAGGCCCCACCCAAAAGGGAAAGCCGATATCGATTTCTTCGCTGTCGGGGTACATTATCACTTCTGATCGTCTCCCCCGTTCCTCTTTTTTGACTTCAATTAGAGTGTGAGAGGCAGAATCCCTCTCACTCCTCTTTGGTGATATTCAGATCCGTCACGGCATTCCGGCTCTTGATCTCTTCCCACAACGTCTGATCGACATTCCGATCTACGTGGGTATACATCGAGGGAATGACATGCAGTGTCAGTAGCGATTGGGCTCTCACCCCATGCTGGTTGAGTACATCATAGACGATGTTGACTTCGACCGATCCGTTGAGATCGTTGAAACGGTCTTCCGGATAATATGCCAGGTGGTTTCCATGCACTTCCACCCTTCCCAACGTATCGACTACTGTACCGTTTGCATCCACGATGACCGGATTTTCGATTTGCAATCCGTCGATATTGTACGGATCCAAATCATTTCGTAATACGTAGAAGTTGTAATGATCAGTCCCATAAAGGTCACCCTCGGCGTTTTCCGGCATGGCATCAAATTCGAGTTCTTCGTTGAATGTGATCTGATAGGGACCGTGCTCATACTGCCAACTCGAACCGTTACGATTCCCGAGTGCGGCCGATTGGGACAATGAATAGTTGCTCACCGATAACATATACTCCCCTTCGGAGAGTGACAGATTGAGATATGAATCGTAATGATGGGAAGAACCGTCGGCAGTACCAGAGGAACTATCGTCGTCGCTGGCTACGTATTGCCAGTTTCCATCGGCATCCTGACGGAACAGGTAGATATAGATATCCAGACCGGTTTGTCGGCCGTCACCGTCGATATCAATGTATGTATGCCCATTCTCGGCCAATTCGGAGAGGGTATCAATGATCAGATTGCCCCCATCGTAGTGGAATATCCAGTGATCGACGCTTTTATATCCGTTGCCCACATAAACAATACGCCCTTGCACCACACGTGCCGCATGCGCATTGCCAAGTTTCGAGAGATCGACGATCCCGGCATCGGGTGCGACAATCGGAAGATCGAAATCTTCCAAATCGATTTCGGCTCCATCGTCAAAAACGAATTGCTCGATCTTTTGATCGTCGTTTTTCCAATTGACAATCCGGATCGTGCTGTTGTCATCCAGAATATGAACGATCAAATCGTTGCGGGAAATCACAAACGATACGTGTTCTTTGGCGATATGATGCAACAAAAGCCGATCGTCTTCTCCCATGTGATCGTCGATCGTATCGTTTCCATCACCCAACGTATACTCATAGGTATCGTCTCCGCCGCCACCGTAAAGCGTGTCGTTTCCACTTCCTCCGCGAATGGCATCGTTTCCGCCTCCCGCATGTACGACATCGTCCCCTCCACGCATATCAAAATCCTCGTCCCGATCACTTCCTTCGACTTCGTTCGAGGATGAATCCCCCCGATAGTGGACCTGCAATACGGTGATATCCACGGCGACGGGATCACTGCTTCCCGCTTCATTCGTCGCACGGACATGCAATTGATAATGAGAATTCTGCGCGAAATCCAGGGGAGCTCTCAAGCGAATCGTCCCTTCATCGTCGATCTCAAACGTAGTGTTGGTATCGAGTGCGAAAGTACTGATCGGCGTGTCTCCGGCATCCTGTACAGTGATTTGACCGACTACGGTCCCGACCGGCTGGTCTTCTGCAATTTCCCCTGAGAAAGGCTGAAGCACCGGCCGCAGTTCCGGCACATTCACCACATCGATCGTCACATCGGCGGCGGGGCTGTCGGCTTTGGCGTTGGTGGCGATCGCCCGGAGATGATAGTGCGACTGTGTCTCGTAGTCAATGGATCCGGCAGTACGGACACTCCCGTTGGCATCGACGGTGAAATCTTCCGCGCCGTCCCCCTCAAGTCGGATACCTGTGATGGGGGAAGTACCGGTGCTGTTGATCTCGATCCGCCCCACTTCGGTCCCTACCGGAACGTTCTCTTGGATTTGCCAGCGGGCATCTTCGAGCACCGGTTCGTCGTCGATGACGTTGAGCACCCCCACGTGCAGCGGCGCCGGATCGCTCCAGCCCACCGCGTTGCGGGCCCGCACGGTGAGGTTGTACTCCCGCTTCGTTTCGTAATCGAGGGCTTTTCGTACGTAGACCGTGCCGTTTTCATCGATGGAGAAGGTACCGTTGGCATCGTCGATCCAATAGCCGGTAATCGGACTGTCGCCGCCGGGGGCCTCACGGACGCTTCCGCACTTCGTACCGATCGTGGCGTTCTCCTCGACCGCCAGGTCGGTGGGATAAAGCACCGGGACGAACTCAGGGACGTTGCGCACAGCGATATGCACCCGCGCCGGGCGGCTCGCTCCGGTGCTGCTCTGGGCCGTGACGCGCAGATCGTATTCTCGCGTCGTTTCATAATCCAGCGGATGCGCCACCCGGAGGGTTCCATCAGAATCGACACGGAAATCCCCCGCTCCGCTTCCTTCCAGGCTATAGCCGGTGATATTGCCCTCTCCCGGATCGCGAAGGGGGATCTGCCCCAGCGCCGTGCTAACACTGGCATTCTCTTCGACGCTCCAGGAGCTATTGTCCAGCGTGGGCGGTGTGTCGGGGACGTTGTCCACCTCGATCGTCAGTTCATAGGGGGCGCTAGAGGTCAGCCGGTTATAGGCGATTACCTGCAGATGATAGCGGCGCTTTTGCTCATAATCGAGTGTACCGTTTAGGTATACCGTCCCGTTGGCGTCGATGGTGAAGGGGCCGGTGCCTTGCAGAGTGAAGCGCTCGATGGGGCTGCTGCCCGGATCGACGACACGGACGCGACCGACGACGCTTCCCGTTGCGGCATTTTCAGCGATGTGCAGCGTCGTAGGGGCCAGGATCGGATGGCCCCGCAGACTGTCGTCGATCCCGATATCGATCCAGGCGGTGTTGCTGTAGCTGCCGTCATCGGAGACGGCGACGACACCGAGATGGTAGGAGGGCTCTTTTTGGTTATCCAGCCCCTCGCGCACCAGGCGGACGACCCCTTGGTTGTCGATACCGAAGTGTTCGCTGCCCGCTCCGCTGAGCTGATAGTGATCGAAATGTTTCCCTCCGGTACGCAGCAAAGAGACGATCCCAAGCATACTCCCTACGGGGGTGTCTTCGGGGATCCGGGTCGAGAATCCTCGGATCTGCATCGTATCGTCCCGGTCGACAACACGGATGCGTACCGTACCCGGAGCGCTCTCTCCGGCGGCGCTACGGGCATAGACACGCAGGGTGTAGGAGGTTTTTTGCTCATAGTCGATCACCGCCCCCGGAGCGACCCGGATCGTGCCGTTACGGTCGATGGTGAAATCTTCGCTCCCCTCCCCTTCCAGGCGGTACTCGGTGATCGGCTCGGCGCTGCGGGCGACTGGAACGCGTCCGATATCGGTCCCTGCGGGGGAATTTTCATAAACCCAGGTATCCAGGCCCCCCAGGATAGGACGGCGGGTGTCGATATAGACGATCTGCCGGGCCGGGAGGCTCTTGCCTTGGGCGTTGGCGGCGATCACGTCGAAGCTCAGATAAGCCCGCTCTTCGTGACGGGGCAAGGACCTAGCGGTACGGATCGTTCCTTGGGCATCCACGGTGAAATACTCCGCTCCCCCGCCGCGCAGCTCGAAGCCGCTTACCGGAGCGCTGCCGTTACTCTCGACCGGGACGTTGCCCACGATGCTTCCTACCGCGGCGGTTTCGTAGACATGGTAGTTGCGCTCGCCAAGCTCCGGAACGTCGGGGCGGTTTTGCAATCGCACCACCAGCAATCCGGGGCGGGCGCTCCCCAGGGCGTTGCGGGCGTGTACGGAGAGAACGTAGTTGGCACGGGTCTCATAGTCGAGTTTCGCACCGGGAGCCACCCGGACGGTGCCGTTGCGGTCGATGGTGAAGTTTTGCGCCCCGTCTCCGCTGAGATTGCAGTCCAATAGCGGTTCGTTGCTCTGGATCGAAACGGTCCCCACGAGGGTCCCGGCAGGGGAATTCTCGGGCAACTTCACATCCAAGGTCCCTACGATGGGCACATCCACCGCGTCGGTGACAGCCAGGGTCACGGGAACGACCCGGCTGGCCCCCAGGGCGTTGAACGCCTGCAGAGTGATGTGCGCGGCAGGAGAGCGCTCGTAATCCAGATGCGAATGGGCCGAAACCCGGATCGTTCCGTTGCGATCGACGGTGAAGCTCGCCGCGTCGGGACCGCCCAATTCGATCCGATCGATCGGCGCGGCGCCCGGATCGAAGATCACCTGTCCCGCCACGGTCCCCTCGGGGGCGTCCTCGGCGACGCTCCCGCCGCTAAAGCCCCGATCCTCCGGAACGTCGGGGAGATTGTCGACAATGATATACAGACTCACCGGACGGCTGCTCCCTTGGGCGTTGCGGGCCGTGAGGGTGAGCTGATAGTAGGGCCGGCTTTCATAATCGAATGTCACCCCCTCTTTGGCATAGAGTTTGCCCTCACCGTCGATACGGAAATTCTCGGCTCCCTCGCCGCTGAGGGAGAAGCCCGTAACACTGCTGTTGCCTTCGTCGGCCACTTTGACCGTGCCGATGCGCAGGGGGCCGCTTTGGTTCTCATCCACATGGAACCACTGGCTGCGTACCACGGGTACGCCGGCATCTCCTTGGGCGTTGCCGAAGGGTTCATAGACGTAGCGGTAGGCATCCTCGGCGATATCCTCGCCGGCATAGACCTTCTGCACGATCGGCTCCAGGGTCGAATCATAGGGTTTGAGGAGCCAGTTTTTATGAGAAGCGGGGATCCACCACATCAGGTCTTTGCGCCCGATGGGTTCGGTGGCATCAGGATAGAGTTTTTCCACCAGCACCCGACGGGCCACGTCATCGAGGCGCTCATGCAGCCGAATCGGATCGTAGTGTTTGCCGATGAGATCCCGGCTGACTTGGTAAGCAATCTCGGTGAGGATATTGACCTTGTAGTCGTTTTTTAGCAGTTGCTCTTTGCTCAGGATCAAGTGCAACGTGCCGTTGACCCGGGTAAAGTGCGAATCGACCTGCCAATCATCGTCCCGGTCGATATCCACTCCGCCGCTCACTTCCAGGATGAAATCCCCGTCATAATCGGCGATCTTTTCCATGAAGGCTTGCTCTTGCTCATTCCAGTTCGGATCGCGTGGAGAGGGGACGGGAAGGCGGATGATCCCGGCTTTGTTGATGTCGGTACTAACGGTACTCTCTCCTACATAGAGGATCGTCCGGTTCGCATCGTCTGCTTCATCCGCCCGGTAGAGCCGCACCCGTGCACCGGAGATGGGCCCGAGACTGGCCTGATTCAGATACATCCGGATCGCGTACTTGCACGGCATACAGCCGCAGCTATAGGCAGGCTGGCACAGCGGGGGATCCCGGTACTCGAACGGCGGCGGGGTGATATGAGGAGTAATATGGCTATTGCCCGGATCGATCAGGTACGGCACACTGGGGCCGCTCCCCCCGTCTCTGCTGCCGTAGCCTCCTCTTCCGCCAGTAGGGAAAGTCGGCACATACTCCACCACGGGCGGCTTGCCGGGTCGGGGGCGGGTAATGACAATGTCGGCCAGGTGGCCTCCTACACCCAAATCGGGATACTGATACCGATTCGTGACAGTGAAGGAGCCGTGAGAGTTGGCCGTCACCGCATGGACATCGAGCGTCACCGTATCGGAGAGGTTCATCTCTTCGGGGATGGCATCGTACCCTTCGGCGCTCATCGTGACCGGATAGGTCCCCGGATAGACGTCATAGAGCGTCAGATCCCCCGACCCCGCCGCGGCAAAACCGCAATTGTGTACACTCTCCCCCATGAGAGGATTGCTTAGTGTCATCGACACGTAAGGGTTGGACCAATGCAACTGTGCCGTAAACAAACCGGAAGGGATCGTAATCGGGGTATTGTTTCCCGAATTTGGACATGCACCAAGATAGTTATTCAAAAATGTTTCATATTGATTGAAAACGGTTACTAAGCCACTATTATATCCACTAGAGATTTTCAATAGACTAGCCAGCTCTAGCGTCATTTCTGCAGAGAATTTTACTGCCCCATCGATTCCATACGTTCCTCGCAAAGATCGTGCACAATTGATACATTTATTTTCCAATTTGATATACGGACCGGTTATGAATGTGGCCCCACCTTTTAGAGACACATCGACACCATTTATCAAGGCTGTGCCCAAAAAGTATCCTTTTATTCCGGCAAAGATCTCAGCATCGAGAGCGAGTTTCTCTTCACCTTCCGCAGTAATATCTCCGGATTTTCCGGTACGTGAAGATGCGCTTTTGTATCCATGGCCACCCATACCTTTTACATATTCATAGCCGACACGCATCTTTGCAGAGGCATTGAATGCCGCATTGGCCGATCCGTTTTCTGATTTAAACTTCGCTTTAAATAATATATAGGGTTCTGCAGTAACGTTGAAAACGAAACGAAACGGACCTACAAGAAGAGAGCCAAAATCTCGATCTAAGTCTAAGGCATTGGGAATTTTCTGTTTATAAGTGACGGTACTTTTGGCACCCCCTGCGGCCCCGATACTCCCTTCTCCATTGATATCAAATATAAATCCCTCAAGCGTATAATCATCAAAAGAGAGACCTATTGTCACGGGAAACTTCACAGTCACTTTCCCACTAAGTTCCGATAGTCCGGATTTGATGTTTATTTCTCCGGAGAAACTTAGAGGAAACGTATGAGGCAAAAGGGGTCAGGTGATAATAATGAGGCAAAAGGGGTCAGGTGATAATAATAACTCATTTATTGCTTCTCTTTATCACCCCATGTACCGCCGGCTGTGATATACCTAGAACGTTGGCAATCATATGTTGAGAGTAGCCTTGTTCATAGGCTTGCACGATTTTTGCGTTTCGCGTCCTGATATCATCACGCTCATCAAACATTTTTTTAAGTTTTTCAATATCGGGTTTTGTATCGATGTTGGGAGCCTCAAGCAAAGAAGAGGCGGCTTTGAGCTCCTGCAGCTGTGCGGTATCTATCTCGCTGTAGAGCAATTTTCGGATCGCTTCTTTGTCTTTTCGGTAGTGCCGGATGATCCACGACTCGGATAGACACGCCGGTGTCTGTGCCTTCAGGAAATGGTTGTAACTGCTGTAGGGATACTCTTCCAGTCGTTCCACCATGCCTGCTTTAAGCGGGTTTTGTTCGATATAGCACATAAGGGTATAGAGATAGGCTTCATCGGTGACGTACCACGACTTGAAACGTCCCTGCCAAAGATGCCCTGATCTTTTATATTTTTTGTTGAAATAAATCGCATAGTTCATGTTGAGCTGTCTCATGAATTTGGAGAGATTCGGCTGGGTGATCTCTATGAGGAGGTGGTAGTGGTTGCTCATGAGGCAATAGTTGTGGAGCGTGATATTGTGACTTCTTATCAGAGAACACATCAGCTCTTCGAAATATTCGTAATCCTTTCTATGGCGAAAAACCGGCATTTTGTCGACGCCTCGATTGACGATGTGGTAATACCCGGCTATTTCGATGCGCGGCTTTCTTGGCATGGTCACTCCTTAGGGAGAGAATAACAATGGTTTTATTTAAGTTATCATTATCACCTGACCCCTATGTCCGAAAAAGTGAAGTGACGATCACTTCACTTTTTCGAGGTATTTCCCCTCGGTGGTGTCGACCTTGATCACGTCCCCTTCGAGGATATGAAACGGCACCTGCACTACGGCGCCGCTCTCGAGGGTGGCGGGTTTTTTGCCCCCTTGGGAATCCCCTTTGAAGTTGGGCGGGGTTTCGACCACTTTGAGCTCCACGGTCTGGGGGATCTCCACGGTGATGGGCTTGCCTTTGTGAAAGAGGATCGTCACCTCCATCCCGTCGACCATGTAGTCGAAAACTTCCCCCACCTGCTCATGGGTCAGCCCCATCTGATCGAAGGTTTCGGTATCCATGAACTGGAGCATCTCCCCGTCGTCGTAGAGGTACTGCATCTTTTTGTATTCCAGTTCGGGGACCTCGAACTTGTCCCCGGCGTGTACGGTCCGCTCCACGACCCGTCCGTTGGCCAGGTTGCGGATCTTGATCCGCACGAACGCCGCCCCTTTACCCGGTTTGACGTGCTGAAAATCGATCACTTTGTAGGGGTTGCCGTCGATCTCGAGACGGACCCCTTTTTTCATGTCGCCCATGCCGACAGTGGCCATCGTCTACTCCTATTTCGTGAAAAATATGAGGCGATTATATCCAAAAGTCGGTCCCGAAACGCTCCCCCCTCCCGGAGGGACGGGTCAGCGGGTGATGGAGATGTCGGCGGGATCGTGGTGGATCGGGTTTTCGTCGTCCAGTTCCATCGCCTTGGCGTTGTCCAGGAGGACCGGGACGAAAATGAGCGATACGAAAACCGCGGCGACGGTTCCGGAGATCAGCGCCACCCCCAGACCCCCGAAGATCGGATCGCTGGCCAGCAGCGCCGAACCGAGGATGATGGCGATGGCCGTGAGCATAATCGGCTTGGCCCGGGTCGCCGCGGCGACAGCGATCGCCCGGCGCTTGGAGAACCCTTTGGCCTCCATGAGCGATTTGGCGAAGTCGATGAGCAGCAGGGAGTTCCGGGAGCTGATCCCCATCAGGGCGATGAATCCGATCAGCGAAGTCGCCGTGAGGAAGAAAGTGTCCCGGGTCACCAGATCGGCCACCCAGTGCCCCACGATCACCCCGATGATCGAGAGGAAACTTCCGATCAGGGTGATCGCCGGGAGGGTGTAGTTTTTGTAGTAGATCACCAGGAGGAGGAAAATCAGCACCAGCGCTCCGATGAACGCACCCCCCAGATCTCGGAAGGTATCCAGCGTCACTTTCATCTCGCCGTCCCAGCGCAGTAGAAACTTCTCCCCCGTCTTGGGATCGGTCAGATGGAGGTCAAACATGTAGGTGGACATGCCGGGCTCTTTTTCGACTTTGTATCCTTGCTTTTCGAAGTAATCGATCATCCGGTCCCGGGCCTCCAGCAGCGGATAGACCTGAGACTCCTCGTCCGCTTCGGCGGTGACGTTGATCATCCGGGAGAGGTCTTTTTGCATGATCGTCGGATCGGAATCCACCTCTTTGATCTGCACCACCTCGGTGACGGGAACCATCATCCCTTTTTTGTTCATCAGCTGAAGCTGGGAAAGCTTGGCTTCGAGGGCTTCCTTGTTTTTGGCCGCGAAAAGTTTGGTGCGGGGGTCGAGCACTTCGAAAATCTGGATCTGATCGGGCTCGTGAGCGGAGTTTTTGTGGGCGACCGCCATCCCTTCGAAAGCCAGATAGATGATCTTGTTGACCTGGTCGACGCTCAGCCCACTGCGGGCGATTTTGTCTTTGTCGGGGACGAGTTGGTACTTTTTATAGATATCATCCATCATGATGTCCACGTCGACCACTTTGGGCACTTTTTTGAGAATGGCGGCCACCTCCTGGGCGATGTGGCGCATCCGCTTCATGTTTTGTCCGTGGACCTCCACCACCAGCGCGGCGAGGGTCGGGGGACCCGCCGGCTGCTCGATGAACCGGACCGACGCCCCTTTGACCACCGGCTCACAGGCTTTTTTGACCTCGGGGCGGAGGCGGTGGACCATCATGTAGGAGGTTTCCTCCCGCTCGTGCTTGTCGGTGAGGTTCACGGCGATCTCGGCGACGTTCTCGCTGTTTTTCATCCCCGAACCTTTGACCAATCCGGCGTAATCGAGGGGGATCCCCATCCCGGCATAAATTTCCATATTGAGAATTTCGGGTTCGTCTTTGAGTTGATCGACGACACACTGGGCCACTGCGTAGGTCTGCTCGATGGAACTGCCGGTGGGGGTCTTGACGTAGACCGAGAAGGTGTTGTCGCTCTTGCCCGGCAGCATCTTGGCCTTGACGATCTTGGTGGGCAGCATCATCACTGAACCGATCAGCGCCAGGATCGTTAGGAGGATCACCAGGGTTTTGCGGCTTTTGCGCTCCAGGATCGAATAGACGAGATGTTCGAACCGTTTCATCCCTGCGCTCCTTGGCTACCGGAGGATTCGGCGTGCCGTTTGTGATGCTTGTGGTGATGTCCGGTGGGCTTTTTCATCAGTTTGTAACTGAGATACGGGGTGAAAATGTAGGCGACCACCAGCGAAGCGACGAGGGCCACCGGGACGTTGAGGGGGATCGGCTTCATGAAGGCCCCCATCATCCCGCCGACGAACAGCATCGGGATCATCGTCATGATGATCGCCAGGGTGGCGATGTTGGTGGGGGCTCCGATCTCGTCAGTCGCTTCGACCAGGATCTCCTCCATACTCCGATCAGCCGCATCGTGGGCGTGGAGATGGCGGTGGATGTTTTCGATCACGATGATCGCCGCGTCGACTAGCAGACCCAGCGACAGGAGGAAGGCGAAGAGGGTGATCCGGTTGATCGTCTGCCCCGTGATCCAGGCGATGAAGAGGGTCACCGCCAGGATCGCCGGTACGGTGAGGGTGACGATGAACGCCTCCTTGAGCCCCAGGGCGAAAATGAGCATCACCGCGATGATGACGATCGTGATCAGCAGGTGGTCGACCAGTTCGTTGACCGCGTCGTCGGCTCGCTTTCCATAATTGCGGGTCGTGATGAAACCGAAGCCCGCTTTTCGGAATTTGTCTCGATACTCTTCCATCACCTTCAGCACGTCATGAGCGACGAAAACGGCGTTGGAGCCGGCCAGTTTGGCCACGGTGAGGGTGATCTGCTGTTTGACGGGGGACATTTTGGCTTTGCGGGCCTCTTCGAGGGTTTTGTACTTTTTGTATGCCACGTAGGCGGTTTTGAAGTTCTGGAAATCGACCCCTCGCGTGACAGTCGCCACGTCCCGCAGATAGATGGGCGATCCCATGTACTGGGCGACGATGATGTTTTTGACGTCGTCGACCGTATCGATGGCGTTGCGCACCCCGAAAATGAGGAGTTTTTTGTTTTTGGTGCGCCCCTTGACGTCGGGGACGTCGACGGCGATCGACTGGATCGCTTTCATGATCTGCCCCAGGGAGAGGTGATAGGCGCTGAGTTTTGCCAGATCCACTTCGACGTTGAACTGAGGCTTGTGGGCCCCCACGAGGGTGGTCTTGGCCACGTTTTTGACGGCGTTGATCCGCTGCTGGAGCTCCCGCACCAGAGGGAAGAGGGTTTCGTAGTCGGCTTTTTCCCCTTTGAGGGGGTAGAAGGCGAAGGTGAGGATGGGGATGTCGATATCGATGTCGAAGGGTTTGACCAGCGGCTGCATCACCCCTTTGGGGAGCTGGTCCATGTTTTGCATCACTTTGTCGTAGAGCTTGAGGTTGGCGTCTTCCCGGCGCTCCCCGATTCGGTAGACCACGTTGACGATCCCCACGTTGTGCATGGCGATCCCGTAGATGTGCTTGATTCCTTTGATCTCCCGGATTTTCCGCTCCAGGGGATTGACGATGACGTTTTCGACCTCCCGGGGGGTGGCGCCGGGCATCGGGACGATCACCGCTCCGCCGGAGATGGCGATCTGCGGGTCCTCTTCGCGGGGCATCACCTGCAAGGAGATAAAACCCAGCAGCAACAGTGCGATCCCCAGCACCGAAGTGAGGGGGTTTTTGAGGAAGCCAAGGGCCAGTTTCCCGGCGATATCTTTTGGCTGGTAGGCGATCATTTCCGCTTATCCTCGGTGGGGATGTAGATTTTGGCATACATTCCGGGGAAGACGAACGCCCCTTTCTTGTCGAAGGTCACCTTGATCTTGAATTTGTGGGTCATCGGGTTGGAGGCGGGGATCACGGCGCTGATCTCCCCGTGGGTCTTGAGACCGATCGAGGGGATCTCCACCTGTACCTTCTTGCCGATGCGGACGTATTTGAGATCGCTTTCGCTGATGTCGGTGAGCACCTTCAGATGCTCCAGATCGGTGATGACCAGCGCGGGCATACCGGGGATCTGCATATCCCCTTCGTTGAGTTTCTTGGCCACCACAACCCCGTCGTTGGGGGCTTTGATCGTGAGATATTTGTACTGATTGAGCACCGCTTCTTTCTGGGCTTCGGCCTGCTCCACCTGCTTCTTTGCGATCTCGACCATGTCCCGAAGGTTTTTTGCCGCAAGCTCCATCTGTTCGAGCTGGAATTTGGAGACCATGTCTTTTTGGAACAGACGCTTGTTGCGGGCCAGGTTGAGCAAGACGTTGTTGAGCTGGTTCTGGTTCATCTGCAGGGCTAGCCGCGCCTGAGAAATCGCCAGATCGACCTGCTTGACCGCGGCCTGGATCTCCTTGGAGTCGATTTCGTAGAGTACTTGCCCTTTTTTGACCCGATCCCCTTCGCTGACGCGCATGTTTTTGATAAAGCCCATGAAGCGGCTCGTGATCATTTTCTGGTTGTCGGAGATGACGGTACCGCTGAGTTCGAGCATTCCCGCCGCGAGGAATCCCGCCGAGAGAATCAACGTGACCAAGATTCGGATCATAAATGTCCTCCAAGATCAAGGATTTGTTCGAGTTCGAGAATCTTTTCGCTATGTTTGGTAGCGACCTGCAAATATTTTAGCAGGGATTGGAGTTCTTGGGATTGTTTGATGAGTACGTCGGTAATGGAAGCAAGTCCTTCTTTGTACCGGGCTTCGTAGGTGCGATAAATCGCCCGTGCCAGATCGAGTTGCTTTTTTTGACTCCGCATGTCGTACGCCAGGGAGCGGATCTCGGTCTGGAGTTGTTTGACCTTGAGCGCGATCCCCTTTTTGGCCAGTTCCACCTGCCGGGCCACCTTGAGCTGCCGTAATCGGGCCTCTTCGAGCTTGGCACGGTCGCTCCCGCCGTTGAATACGTTCCATTTGACCTGTACGCCGATCGTAAACGAATCTTTTTTGGCGAAATCGTTCCAGAGCTTGTCGTCGGCACTTCCGTATTCGCCGAACGCCCCAATCATCGGATAAAAATTCGATTTGGCCACACCGACCGCATGACCGGCAACCTGCAGACCCAATTTGGCTTTCTGGATATCGAGACTGAGACGCTCGATGTCAGCCTTGCTCACCCGCGGCATCCGAGTAAGCAGCGGTACGTGCCGGATCGAATCGACGTCGGTATCGAGGAGAAAGGAGAGAAATTCATAGGCCAGTTCTCTGTTGAGCCGGGCCTGGTTGAGCATGCTGTCAACCTCAGCCAACTTCGCGTCGATCTCCAGAACATCGGTCTTTTTGGTATAGCCCTCTTTTTTCATCGCCAGAATCGTCGCTTTGAGACGGCGCATGTTGCGGCGCATTTTGGAGAGATTGTAGATGTAGTTGTCCACCAACGAAATGTCGTAAAAGGCTTTTTTGAGTTGAAAAATCTTTTCGTCTCTCAGTTTGCGGGTATCGAGTTTGCTCATCTCGTACATTTTTTCGGTGATTTTCTTATACTCGGTGAGCTTCCAACCCGTAAAGAGAGGAACCTGATAGGTGAATTTGGTCAAGAAGTGATTGCGGGGAGCAGGGTAGTTGAGATCATGAGGCTGGATTTGCAAAATGCTTCCCATCCCTTGGGTAAATCCGCCGGGTAAGCCGCCCGGATGGGCGTTCATCGCCTCCAGGACTCCACCCATAGGACCCAAAAATTCACTGAAACCGAAGTCGGCGAAATCGGCCTCCCGACTTTGGAGTTTGAATCCGAAAACGTTCCCTGCGTCGTTGGAACGCAACGCCATCAGCGTGACAGTAAGGGATCCGTAATTTTTCCCTTCCACCTCGGCGATGGCGAGTTTTTTCATCATCTCCTGATAGCGGGCGACATCGATCTCGATATTTTTGCGATCGAGAATGCGCATCGCCTGTGCCAGGCTCAAATGCTTCAAACCGGCAAAAAGTGAACTAAATCCAATGGCTGCGATCAAAACGATACGGATCATCTTTCTCTCCTGAATGTGGGCACTTCAGCCATTATAGCAAAATATATTAAAAAATATATCATTGACTAACGAATCGTTAACTATATAGTAATCGGGGATTATAGCGCGAAGAGCTTATAAAAATCTTTCATGAAAGTAATCGAACGGAATGAAGGATGCTCAGACCGAAGCGGTCCGAACACTGATGCACGCATCGAGTGACGCGAGTTCTTCGACGAGCGCTTTGGGGATCTCTTGATCGACCCGGACCACGGCGAGGGCCTGGCCGTTGTTGTCCCGCCCGAGGCGGAAATCGGAGATATTGATCCCGTATTTGGCGATCAGCCGCCCCACGTCCCCGATAACACCGGGCTCGTCATTGTTTTTGAACAGAATCAGACGCCCTTTGGGTTCCAGATCGAGGGTGTACCCGTCGATGTCTACGATCCGCTGGATGTTCTCGTCAAAGACCGTTCCGCTGATCCGGATGACATTGCCGTTCTGGGTCGTGAGCTTGACCGTGACGAGGTTTTTGAATCCACCGGCGTCGGGGGTGACCTCCTTGAAGATTTCGATCTCTCGCTCTTTGGCCACATATTCGGCATTGACGTAGTTGATCCCGTCGGCCAGCGCTTCGCTCATCACCCCCACCGTCGTAAACGTAGCAAGCGAATCGATGTATTCTCCCACCGGCCCCTGGGCAAGCAGCTTGATCGACTTGACCCCGCTTCGGGTCACCTGAGCGCTCATATACCCGATCTTCTGGGCCAGCTCCAAGAACGGAGCGACAAAGTCGGGCATTTCACTCTCTTTGATCGGAAGGTTGAGCGCGTTGGGATAGGCGATCCCTTTGGCCGCGGCGATGGCGCTCTCGGCGGCTTGGACCGCGATGTTGCGCTGGGATTCTTTGGTGTTGGCCCCCAGGTGGGGGGTGACGGTGACGTTGTCCAGATCGAGCAGCGGATTGTCCGTCGCCGGCTCTTTGCTGAAGACGTCGATCCCCGCCATGGCGATTTTGCCGCTTTTGAGCCCTTCATAAAGGGCCTCTTCGTCGTAGAGCCCTCCCCGGGCGCAGTTGATGAGGATGACGCCGTCTTTCATCTTGGCGATCTCCTCCCTGCCGATCATCCCGATCGTCTCTTCGGTTTTTGGGGTGTGGATCGTGATGATGTCGCAAGCGAGAATGTCGTCGAAGTTTTCGGTATAGGCGATATCCAGATCGGTCGCTTTGCTCGGGTCGATGTAGGGATCGTAGGTGATCACCTCCATCTCGAAGGCTTTGGCCCGCTTCCCGACCCGCGATCCGATGTTTCCGAAGCCGATGATGCCCAGTTTTTTGTCCTTGAGCTCCGTCCCGTACCAGTCCTGCCGCCGCCAGATCCGCTGCTGTTTGAGGTGGTTGTGGGCGTAGGGGAACTTCCGAACGCAGGCGAGCATGTGGGCCATCGTCAGCTCCACCGCCGCGATGGTGTTGGCGGTGGGGATGTTCATGACGACGATCCCGAGCTTGGAACATGCGGGGATGTCGACGTTGTCGACCCCTACGCCGGCCCGGACGAGGGCTTTGAGCTTTTTGGCCTGTGCCAGGAATTTCTCGTCCACGTCGGTAGAGCTGCGGGTAATGGCCACGTCGGCTTGGGGAATGTAGCGTTCGATAAGGACGTCTTTGGGTTCGTCCGCCGCGTTGATGAGCTCCACTTCGGGATCGGACTCGAGGATCTTGAGCCCGCTTTCGTGGATATGGTCGCAAACGACGATCGTGTAGGTGGCCATGTGGGGGCCTTTATTTTTGGAGTTTGTCTTTGATGATGTCCCCGAGGGTCATGCTTACGTCTTGCTCCTCGGTGATCCGCTTGAGAGCTTCGCGCTCTTCCTGACGCTCGAGCCGGCGGACCGAGACCCGGATCCGGTCATTTTTGGGATCGATCTGGGTGATCACCCCTTTGATCTCCTGCCCTTTTTCGATCTCGTCGAACTTGAAGGGGTGGAGATCTTCGGTCCGGATCAAGGCGTCGACGTTGTCGTCCAGTGCGATGAAGACGCCGAAATCTTTTTTGTCCTTAACGATTCCGGTAACAATGTCTCCCACTTTGTGTTTCTCGGCGAACGCCTCGGCGGGGGACTTCTCCAGCGCTTTGCGGCTGAGACTGATCTTGCCCGCGTCGGTATCGATCCGGATGATTTTGACTTCCACCTCGTCACCGGCCTGATAAAGGTCTTTGGCCTTTTTGCCCTTTTCCCAGGAGACCTCCTGGTTGTGCAGCAGCCCTTCG
The DNA here is from genome assembly GCA_027081405.1 of Campylobacteraceae bacterium. GTDB lineage: Bacteria > Campylobacterota > Campylobacteria > Campylobacterales > Sulfurovaceae > Nitratifractor. Next base: position 48,428 of record JALWKO010000084.1, read on the forward strand.
ACACCCCCCTCGAGCCGGACGAAGGCTCCAAAGTCGGTGACCGAAGAGACGGTTCCGCTAACCACGTCGCCGACGCGATGTTTGCGAGAGAACTCTTCCATCGGCTTGGGGAGGAGATTTTTGAGGCTGACACGCAAGCGACGCTTCTCTTTGTCGATCTCGATCACCTCCACGTTGATTGTGTCGTCCACGTTGAGATAGTCTTTGGGGTGTTTGACGTTTTTGTCCCAGGAGATTTCGGATACGTGGAGGAACGCTTCCAGATCCTCACCCAGATCGACGAAAGCTCCGTAGGGCTCGATGTTGCTTACGACCGCTTCGACGGTATCGCCTACGCTGAGGATCTCGTCGATGTTCTCCCAGGGATCGGGGGTGGCGTCTTTGATCGAGAGGGAGAGATGGCGTTTTTTCTTGTCGTAGTCGAGGGCGACCACCTTGACCTCATCCCCTTCCTGGAAATATTTGGCGGGGTTGACAGGACCCTTGTGGGAGATCTGGGAGTAGTGGACCAGGCCGTCGATCCCTCCCACGTCGACGAACATCCCGTAGCTGGTGATTTTTTTGACCACGCCGGTGGTGGGCTCTTTGCTCTCCATGAGCTTCTCAACCACCTCCTGGACCTTGGCCCGTTCCCGTTCGATCAGCTCTTTGCGAGAGACGACGACAGAACCTTTTTCCTTGTCGACTTTGATGATGAGGGCTTTGACTTTCTTGCCGATGGGGTCGGTTTTGGAGCTCAGATACGAGAGGGTGCGGGGCATGAAGAACTCCAGTCCCCCCGCTTCGACCACGTATCCGCCTTTGTTTTTGCGGACGACGGTCCCCTCGATGATGTATTCCTGGCTCTCATCGTACTCGGTAAGGAACTCCTGCATCGCCTGGCGCTTTTTGGCCAGATCGTACGAAACCATGGGGCGCTCGCCGCGCATCCCGGTCACGACGACGGGGATCGTATCCCCTTCCTTGAAAGGTACGTTCCCCTCCTCGTCCCGGAGTTGGTCCAGGCTCACGACTGCTTCGTTTTTCCGGCCGATGTCGATGAGTGCCTGGTTGTCTTCTTCGTTGATTTTGACGATAGTCCCTTCGATCAGATCGCCGCTGCGGCTCTCCTCTTTTTTGAAGGACTCTTCGAGCATCGCCTCGAAATCAACGTCCTCTATCTCGATATCTTCGAATTTCATCTACCTATCCTTATCGTACACTTTGGTGGGGTATTATACTATCTTTACTTTAAGGTGGCGCCGGGAACGCGGGGGAAAGAAGGGTCAGGAGGCGGTGAGGCGACGGATGGCGTCGACGACGTTTTGGACCACCCAGTCGGGGGTGGAGGCCCCGGCGCTGATCCCGCAAAGCCGTTTGCCTTCGAACCATTCGGGGCGCAGTTCGCTTTCGTTTTCGATCAGATAGCTCGCTTCACAGTAATGCTTGCAGATGGAGTGGAGCTGCTTGGTGTTGGAGGAGTGTTTCCCGCCGATGACGATCATCACGTCGGCTTCACGGGCCAGCTCCGCCGCGGCATCCTGGTTCTCGAAAGTGGCGTTGCAGATGGTGTTGAAGACCCGCACCTCCTTGGCCCGCAGCACCAGAGCCGAGACAATTTTGAGGAAATCCTCGGGTTTGCGGGTGGTCTGGGCGACGATGGCCACTTTGGAGCGGAGCGGCAGATCGTCCAGCTCCGATTCGTCCAGGATCACGAAGGCGTCCCGCAGGTCCTCGGCGTAGCTGTAGACCCCTTTGATCTCCGGATGGTTCGCGTCACCGAAGATCACCACCGAATACCCCTCCTTGCTCATCCGTCCGACGATCTGCTGAGGGGTCGTCACATAGGGGCAGGTGGCGTTGATGATCTCTTTCCCCTCGGCTTTGAGCTTGGCCAGCTCCTCCTTGGGGATGCCGTGGGTGCGGATGACGATCGAATCGGCCCGCCGCGCCTCCTCGAAACTCTCCGCCAGACCGATGTCGTAGTCTTCGGAGAGACGCCGAATCTCGTCTTTGTTGTGGATCAGCGGCCCGTAAGTGACGCTGCCCGGGTGCTCCTCGGCGATCTGGATCGCCCGTTTGACTCCGTAGCAGAAACCGTACGACGAGGCCAGTCGGATCTCCATCATTCCACCTCCGTGATCCGGGATAGGATATCGAAAAAGTTGGGAAAGGAGGTGGCCACACAGTCGGTATCGACGATCTCCATCCCGCACAGCAGCCCCGCGACCGCGAAACTCATGGCGATCCGGTGATCGCCGTGGCTGTCGATCCGCGCTGCCCGGAGCTCCCCTCCCCGGATCGCGTAGCCGTCGGGGTACTCTTCGGTCTCGATCCCGCAGGCCTCCAGCGCCGTCAGGACCGAGGCGATCCGATCGCTCTCCTTGACCCGGAGCTCGGCGGCGTTGCGAACCCGGCTCGTCCCTTCGGCGACCGCCATCGCCACGGCCAAGGCGGGGAGTTCGTCGATCAGCCAGGGGATCCGCTCGCTCACCTCCACCGCCCGGAGTCCGCCCCCGTAGGCGACCCGGATCTCCCCGATCGGTTCGTAGCGGTCCTCGACGATCCGATACTCCACTTGCGCCCCCATCGACTCGAGAACCCGGAAGGCTTCGATCCGGGTGGGGTTGAGGCTGATTTCGGTGAATCGGACCACCGAACCGGGGACGATCGCCGCGGCGACGGCGAAGAAGAAAGCACTGGAGGGATCGGCGGGGATCCGCAGATCGAGAGGCTCGAGGGGTTTGGCGAGCGGCTCGATCTCGATCCACCCCTCTTCGGCCTTGCGAAGCTCGGCACCCATCCCCAGCAACATCCGCTCGGTATGGTCGCGGCTCAGGAAATTTTCCTTGTAGCGGCAAGTTCCCTTCGCCCGCAGTGCCGCCAGAATCAGGGCCGATTTGACCTGGGCCGAATCGACGGGGGAGTGGTATTCAAAAGGCTCCAGCGCCCCGCCCCGGATGTGCAGCGGAGCCAGATTGCCCCCTTCCCGTCCGTCGATTGCAGCGCCGATTTTGCGCAGCGGATCGACCACCCGCCGCATCGGACGGCGTCGTAGATACCGATCGCCCGTCAGGACGAAGCTCCCCTCGACCCCGGCCAGGAGTCCGCAAAAAAGACGCATCGCCGTCCCGGCGTTGCCGCAATCGAGGATCTCTTCGGGCTCGACGATCCGCTCTGGCGGTACGATCCGGATCGCCCCCTCGTCCTCCTCTTCGACAGCCACTCCGAGAGAGCGGACGATCGAAAGGGTCGCCAGGGTGTCCTCTCCCCGCAGATAGTTCTTGACCCGGGAGGGGCGATCGCTCAACAGAGCGAACATGGCGCTGCGGTGGGAGATCGACTTGTCGGGGGCGATGTCGTCGCACAACAGATCGAAGGGGTTCCGCGCCGCCGCTACCCGGACCGTTTTCATCGCAGTTTGGCTCCGCACCGTTTCTCCAGATGGCGGAGGATCCGCTCCATCGCCCCTTCGATCGCCTCGTCGCTGAGAGTCCCCTCCTCCGACTGGAGGAAGAAGCGGATCGTGAGGCTTTTGCGATCACCGAGCTCTTCGCTCTCATAGACGTCGATGGGGAAATGGCACCGCAGCAAAGGCTCCTCCAGCTCCCCGAGGGCCCGGTCGAAGACCCCGTAGGGGATCTCCTTGTCGACCAGCAGGCTCAGATCCTTCCAGGTCCCCTGATAGTTGGAGATCGGGGAGGCGTTTTTATGGGGAGGGATCAGCGCCTCGAAATCGAATTCGGCGACGAAGGTATCCTCCAGATCGAAGGCCGCGGCCGCTTCGGGATGGACCTTGCTCAGCCACCCCACCCGCTTCTCTCCGAGATGGCAGTCGGCACTCAGATAGGGGTGGACGAGGCCGTTTTTCTCGGTACAGGGGCGCAGCTCCAGAGGGCCAAGTACTTCCGAAAGAGCCCGGACGAAGCGGGGGAAGTCGATCCGGGGCGGCTTGCCCTGATTGAGGATCGAGGGGGGCTCGGCCTCGCCGCTGTGGAGGAAGGTTACCATCCTCCGCTCGGTCCGGTTGCAGTCGAAAACCGACCCGATCTCGAAGAGGGGGATCGAGCGCTTTCCGTAACTCATGTTGCGCCGGGCGGCGTCGAGGAGATTGAGCGTCAGGGTCGATCGGAGGGTGTTGAGCTCCTCGACGATGGGATTGACCAGCTCCACCGATTCGTCCAGTACCGGGAAGTCGAAGCGCCGCTGGATCTCCCGATCGGCGAACGCGTAGGTGACTGCCTCGAAGAAGCCCGCCGCGACGGCCCGCTCCCGCAGATCCCGGGCGATCCGGTAGGCTCGGGCGGTCGGCGTCATCCGGTCGGCTTCGACCAGGGTCAGGGGGCGGGCTTCGATCCGGTTGATCCCCACGATCCGGAGTACCTCCTCGGCCACGTCCTGGTCGTTGCGGATGTCGTGGCGCCAGGGGGGGATCCCGAGCCCCACGGCGTTTCCGCTTTGGTGGATCTCGAAGCCCAGCCGTTTGAGGATCGAAAAAACGGTACTTTTGGGGATATGCTGGCCGATGATCGCATCGAGTCGCTCCAGTTTGAGCGAAACGGTCCGCTTGGCCGGCGGAGTCCCCGCTGAGAGGGTGCTTTCGTTGAAACGGCACTCCCCTCCGTCGTCACAGGCGGCCTGGAGGCGCTCCAGCCCCCACTCCAGATCGGGATCGCTCCCCCGGGAGCTTCGGTAGTAGAGGGGATCGGTCTTCAGCCCCCGCTCGGCCACGCACGGCACGAGAATGTCGGGGTCGAGATACGATGCCACAAAGAGGATCTCCCGGCTCTGGGCGGAGGCCCGAAGCGGATCTTCCTGCCGGACTCCGGGGATGCACAGGAGCGCATCGCCGCTGCGCAGCTCGGCGTATCCGTCGCTCTGCGCGACGAAATCGAGGCGGATCTTCTCCCCTTCTCCATGGAGTTTCTCCGCGTCGAAGGCCCAGAGGATGACGCCGCTTTCGTGGATGGCGTAGGCGAGGATCCGATCGAGGGGATCCTCCCGCATCTCGTCCACCAGCGCCAGCCGGAGTCGGATCCGTGCCGTATCCCGAACCGCCTCCCCTTCGGCCAGGGTCAGGAGGATGCGACCGGGGAATTCCCCTTTAGTATGGAGCTCCAGGAAACGGGCGATCCCCTTTTTGCTCCGGCTTCGGGGGGTGTAGTCGGGGGTTTTGAGAGGCCGCTCCAGCGCCGCGGAGAGATCCCGCGCCACCCCGCGGATGCTCAGGCAGTCCCCCCGGTTGGCGGTCAGCTCCAGTTCGATCACCGTGTCGTTGAGCAGCGGATACTCCGCCAGCTCCCGACCCGGGACCATCTCCCCCAGACTCTCGTCGAGGATCATGATCCCCTTTTCGGTCTCGGGGAGCCCCAGCTCGGCGGAGGAGCAGATCATCCCGAAACTCTCGACCCCCCGGAGTTTGGCCGGTTTGATCTCGAAATCCCCCGGAAGGACCGCGCCGACGGTGGCCACCGCCACGTATTCCGCATCGCGGACGTTGGCGGCACCGCAGACGATCTGCAGGGGTTCGGCCTCGCCCACGTCAACTTGGCAGAGGTTAAGCTTGTCGGCGTCGGGGTGCTTTTCGCAGGAGAGGACTTTGCCCACGACAACCCCGGAGGGGATCGCGTAGCGCCGCATCGAATCGACCTCCAGGCCGATGGAGTTGAAGGTCCGGTAGAGGGTGTCGTCGTCGATCCCTTGCAGATCGATCAGTTCTTCCAGCCAAGTACGGGTCACGATCATCGGAACTGCTCCAGCAAACGGATGTCCCCCTCGAAGAGGGAGCGAAGGTCGGGGATGCGGTGGAGGAGCATCGCGAAACGCTCCACCCCCAGCCCGAAAGCGTAGCCGCTGACGTTTTTGTACCCCACCGCCTCGAAGACATTGGGATCCACCACGCCGCAGCCGAGCACCTCGAGCCAACCGGTGCGCGAACAGACCCGGCACCCTTCCCCTTTGCAGAAGATGCAGCTGATGTCCACCTCAGCCGAAGGCTCCGTGAAAGGGAAGAAACTCGGGCGGAAACGCACCTCTACCTCGCCGAACATATGGCGGAGGAAATCGGTGAGGATCCATTTGAGGTTGGCGAAGCTCACGGAATCGCCCTCCTCGACCACCAGCCCCTCCACCTGGTGGAACATCGGGGTGTGGGTCAGGTCGTAGTCCCGCCGGAAGACCGCACCGGGGGCGATGATCCGGATGGGGGGCTTGCTGCGCATCATCGTCCGGATCTGCACCGGGGAGGTGTGGGTGCGCAGCAGCGTCCCGTCGGCGAAGTAGAAGGTATCCTGCATATCCCGAGCGGGATGGTGTTTGGGGAGGTTGAGCGCCTCGAAGTTGTGGAAATCGTCCTCCACCATGGGGCCGCTCTCGACGGCAAAGTTGAGGGCAGTGAAATACTCCACGATCCGGTCCATCGTCTCCCGAACCGGGTGGAGCGCCCCTTTGAGGTGGAGCTTGCCGTAGAGGCTCACATCCAGCGCCTCGGCGGCCATCTGCCGCTCGAGCGCCTCCCGCTCCAAGGCGGCCTTGCGCGCCTCGAACGCTTGGGTGAGCTCCTCCTTTTGGCGGTTGAGCCCCTCGGCATAGGCTTTCTTTTCGGGGCCGGGGATCTCTTTGAGTTTCGCGAACCGGGATGCGAGGATCCCTTTTTTGCCGAAGATCTCGATCCGGATCTTCTCCAGTTCCGCAAGATCGGCGGCGGCGGTGATACGGTGTTTCAAATCTTCCACGACGGTAGCCTCACTGGGTGAAATGGGGGGATTTTAGCGAATTTCCCCTTTGGGGACGATCCGATGGGATCAGATGTTTTTTCGGACGTCTTCGTGGCTGTGATCCCAGCGGAGTTTGCCCCCTCCGAGGATGTGCACGTGCAGATGGTGGATCTCCTGGCCGCCGTCCTCGCCGTTGTTGACCACGAGGCGGTAGCCGTTCTGATCGATCCCCAGTTTCCGGGTCACCTCCTGGATAAACGGGGTCATTTTGGCCATCGTCTCCCCGTCGGCCTCCTGGAAGCAGCAGATATGCTTTTTGGGGATCGCCAGGACATGGATCGGCGCCTTGGGATAGAGGTCGTGAAACGCCACGAATTCCTCGGTTTCATACACTTTGTTGCTGGGGATCTCCCCCTCGACGATTTTGCAGAAAATGCACATTTTCCGGCTCCTTTATTCATTCGGAGTATTGGGGGAATTATAGCCTATTTGGACCCGCCGGGGTGCGAGGCGGATATAGAGCCAAAACAACCCCAGCCCGGTCACCATCAAAAGGAAATTCCCCACCAGATCATGCGACCAGTGGAAATTCTCCGGCGCACGCTCGGTCATCGCGGTGACGAAAAGGAGTCGTACCACGTTCACCGCCGAGATGGCTCCGTACCCGATCGCCGCCCAGAGGATCCGCCAGCTCCAGCGATAGTACGGATAAGCGAAAACCCCCGCCAGGTAGAGATAGTAGGGGATGAAGCCGTTGCACGCCTGGGTGATGATGATGTGGAATTTGGGATGGGCGAGGATCCGCAGTCCTCGGATCCGATCCTCCCCCAGAAAATATCGCAGCATCTCCAGAAGGGTGCCGCGCTGTGTTTCGTTGAGCCAATGCGAAAGGGGGTTGGTATTGAGGTAAAAGAGCCCGAACAGCACCGCCAACCAGACCCCGTAGGCGATCAAAAAGCGCTTGGATGCGTCACTGAGCGACATCGGCTCTCTTTCAGTCGGCGGGGCGGTAGTTTTTTTCCCGCTCGGCTTTTTCGCGCTTTTTCTTCTCCAGCGCCTCTTTTTTTTTCTGCTCCATCAGGACCGCGTCGCGGAGCTCCTCCTCCCCGTCGAAACGGGCTCCGTCGAGGAACTTGGACTGATCTTCGAACTGCCCCGTCCGCAGCCCCCACAGCAGGGCGATGAGCCCCAGCGCACCCAGGAAGGTCGACACCCCCAGCATCAGGATCATCACCGAATCGCTCATGATATTCCTTTCACTTTATCGTCGCAAATCGCAAGCACGGGGATTCGCCCCTCACGTCACAAGTACCCGGCATCCCGAATATCCTCAATTTCTCATTTCTCGTTTCTCATTTCCAGTTTGATCCGTATCGAGTTCCCCACCACGAAAAGGGAGCTCAGGCTCATCGACAGCGCGGCGACGAGGGGGTTGACGTATCCCGCCACCGCCAGGGGGACGGCGATGAGATTGTACAGCAGCGAAAAGGCCAGATTCTGCTTGACGGTCCGGAAGGCCCGGCGGCTGATGGCGAACGCCCCATAGAGGCTCTCTGGGCGGTCTTCGAGGAGCACCACGTCGCTCACCTCGATCGCCACGTCGGCCCCGCTCCCCATGGCGATGGCGATTTCGCTCCTGGCGAGGGCCACCGCGTCGTTGATCCCGTCGCCGGCCATCACCACCACGTGCCCTTCGGAGCGGAACCGCTCGATCCACTCGGCCTTTTGTTGGGGCAGGAGCCGGGCGTGGACCTCCTCGATCCCCGCCTCCCGGGCCACCCGCTCGGCGGCCCGCTCGTGGTCTCCGGTGAGCATCACGATCCGGAGTCCCATCGCACGGAGTTTGGCGATCACCTCCCGCACTCCGGGCCGGAGTCGGTCCCGCAGAGCGAAACGGGCGGCGAGTTTCCCGTCCACGGCGTAGAAAAAGACCGTCTCCTCCCCTTCGGCGTCACAAGTAATCCCCAGTGTTTCCATCAGCTTCCGGTTCCCTCCGGCGAGCCGTTTGCCCCGGCACAGGGCGGTCACCCCTTTGGCCTGGATGCTTTTGACCTCCTCGATGTCCCTTCGGGCCAGATCGTCGTAGTGATCCAGCAGATAGCGGACGATCCCTTTGCTCACCGGATGGTCGGAGCTGGCGACCAGCGCCAGCAGATCGGCCGGATCGAACCCTTCGTAGGTGTGCACCTCCACGACGCTGGGGCGCCCCTCGGTGACGGTACCGGTCTTGTCCAGCGCCAGCAGGTCGCTGCGGGCCATCGTCTCGAGCAGGGCGGCCTCCTTGAAAAGGATCCCCTCCTTGGCGGCCCGGGAGATCCCCACCAGCGTCGCCATGGGGGTCGCCAGCCCCAGCGCGCAGGGGCAGGCGATCACCACGACGCTGATGGCGACGATGAGGGCGGTCTCGAAGGAACCCGAATGCCAGTACCACCCGGCGAAAGTGGCCAGGGCGATGAGGAGGATCGCGACGGAGAAATAGCCCGAGACCACGTTGGCCAGCTGTTCAATCCGGGGTTTTTTGGTCACGGCGTCGCTGAGCAACTCGGTGATCTGGCTCAGGAGCGAATCGCCCGCTTTTCGGGTCGCTTCGTATCGGATCACCGAATCGAGGCAGATAGTGCCGCTGAGGATCTCGTCGCCGGGTTCTTTGAGGATCGGTTCGCTCTCCCCGGTGAGGGGACTTTCGTCGAAGAGGGCCTTGCCGCTGCGGACCCGTCCGTCGATGGCCACTTTCTCGCCAGGCTTGAGTTCGATCACGTCGCCGGGGACGACGTTTTCGACGCTCACCAGGGCTTTGGAACCGTCGTTGCGGACCACCATCGCCTCGGTGGGCATCGAGCCGATGATCCGGTCGAGGGTGTCGGCGGCCTGTTTCTTGCTGAGCACCTCCAGATATTTACCCACCAGGACGAAGGTGATGATCATCGTCACCGAATCGAAATAGACCTCCTCCCGCAGCGTCACCATCGCGTAGATCGAATAGAGATAGGCCAGCAGCGCCCCGGTGGCCACCAGCAGATCCATATTGACGAAGCGGTTTTTGAGCCCGTACCAGGCCCCCCGGAAAAAGATCCATCCGCTGTAAAACAACGTCGGGGTGGCCAGGACGAATTCGGCGATGTTGAGGATGTTTTTGTGGCTCCGCTCGATCCCGGTGAAGTATCCTACGTATTCGGCGATGGCGATCCACATGATGTTCATCGTCGCGAAGACCCCTACCAGGATCCGGGCGTAATAGGCGTTGCGGGTCCGGACCGCCCGCTCCTCCTGGAGGGCCGGATCGTAGGGGTAGGCGTTGTAGCCGATGCTGCGGATCGTTTCGATGATCTTGGAGAGGGGGATCTGCTCGGGATCCCAGACGACGCGGGCTTTGTTGTTGGAGTAGTTGATGGTCGCCTCGATCACGCCAGGGGTCTTGTGGAGGACCTTTTCGTTGAGCCAGACGCACGCGGAGCAGTGGATCCCCTCGATGATGAGATGGATCTCGTTGAACCCTTCGGGGGTGGTCCGGACGTATTTGTCCCGGAACCCTTCCAGGTCGAAGCGTTGTAGCTCTTCGTTTTTGCCGGTGGCCTCCGACGCCGGCTCGAGGGTTTGGTTGCCCAGTTTGTCGTAGAAGGTATCGAGCCCCTCCGATTTGAGGAGGTGGTAGACCCCCTGGCACCCTTTGCAGCAAAAATGGAGTTTGCTGCCGTTCTCCTCCTCGGTGATCATCACCGATTCGTCGAATTCCAGACGGCAGTGGGTACAGGGGACTTTGGCCAAAGAGGCGCTCCTCTCGTGGAATCGGCCCCATTCTATCCAAAGTTCCTAAACGCTTTTTTGCCCCCCCTTGGGTATAATCGCCCCAAATTTAGAAGTTACAAATCACAAGGAATTCCCATGGGTCAAACCATCACCGAAAAGATCTTTTCCGAACATGCCGGCCGCCCCGTCAAAGCGGGCGAGATCGTCCGTGTCGACATCGACATGGTCATCGGCAACGACATCACCACCCCGATCTCGATCCGGGCCTTTGAAGAGAGCGGAGCCGAGAAGCTGGCCAATCCCGACGGCTTCGCCATCGTCATGGACCACTACATCCCCGCCAAGGACATCGCCAGCGCCAATCAGGCCAAGATCAGCCGCGATTTCGCCCTCAAGCACGATCTGAAATACTTTTTCGACGAGAAGGATATGGGGATCGAGCACGCCCTGCTCCCCGAAAAGGGGCTTGTGGTCCCCGGCGACGTGATCATCGGGGCCGACAGCCACACCTGCACCCACGGGGCGCTGGGGGCCTTCAGCACCGGGATGGGGAGTACCGACATCAGCTTCGCCATCATCACCGGAAGCAACTGGTTCAAAGTCCCCGAGACGATCAAGGTCGAGCTCGTCGGCAAGCCCGGTCCCCACATCTACGGCAAGGATATCATCCTGGAGCTGATTCGCATCCTCGGCGTTGACGGGGCCCTCTACAAGGCCCTGGAGTTCACCGGCGAAGCGCTGCAGCACCTGAGCATGGACGACCGTTTCAGCATCTGCAACATGGCCATCGAAGCGGGGGCCAAAAACGGCATCATCGCCGTGGACGAGATCACCGAAGCCTACCTCAAAGAGCGGGCCGAGGCCAACGGCGGACTGCGGGCCGAGCCCAAGATCCACACCTCCGACCCCGATGCCGAGTATTGCCAGACGGTGACCATCGACGTGGGCAAACTCTCTCCGGTGATCGCCTATCCCTTCCTGCCCAGCAACGGCAAGCCGGTGGAGCAGGCGGTCGCAGACAAAATCAAGGTCGATCAGGTGATGATCGGCAGCTGCACCAACGGACGGCTGGAGGATCTGCGCATCGCCGCCGAGATCGTCAAGGGCAAGCGGGTCGCCCGCCACACCCGGATGATCGTCACCCCGGCGACCCAGCGGATCTTCATGCAGGCCGAAAAAGAGGGGCTCATCGACACCCTCATCGAAGCGGGCGCCGTCGTCTCCAACCCCACCTGCGGGGCCTGCCTCGGAGGCTACATGGGGATCCTGGGCGACGGGGAGAAGTGCGTGAGCACCACCAACCGCAACTTCGTCGGCCGCATGGGTGCCCGCACCAGCGAGATCTACCTGGCCAACTCCGCCGTCGCCGCCGCCAGCGCCATCGCCGGATACATCGCCGATCCGCGGGAGATCGACTGACCCCCTCCCCCCTCCCGTACGATCCATCAAACGCTCAAACTTTGTTAATTATGGTAGAATAGAGGCTGTAATCGCTATTTACAGTGGAAAGTTGACCGTGTAGCACGGGAGATTGTTTGACATATCGAACAAAAAGAGCGAAATTTTTTCCGAACAAACAAAATCTCCCCCTTGAACCGATCCAAAAGTCGAACGATCAGGAGCGTCGGAGCATGCGAAGTAGGATATGGGTGATCGCGGTCGTCGCTTTTTTCGCGAGTCTACACCTGTGGGCTCGGGGGACAGAGGCGGGGACCGTCGTCGAAAACCGTGCCGTATTGATCCTTAGAGAGAGAAACGAAACAATCCCATCGCTCCCCGATCGTTTCGTCGTCGACCGGATCGTCGATATCCAAATCGCCTGGGACGACGCACAGGCGGTGGAGGTAAGCCCCTCCGAAACCGACCGGATCTTGCATTTCACCCTACGAAACGATGGCAACGCCGAGGACAACATCTCTCTAAGCCATCGGCACCGAAACACCCCCGTATTCACACCCCCTCCCGCCAATCCCCGTATCATCCTCGACCGCAACCGCAACGGAATCTACGACGCAGATACCGATCCCCTCATCAACTCCGTCGTCCTTCCCCCCGATACCAACGCGTCGCTCCTTTTGCTCTGCGATATCCCCGACTCTCCGGAAGGGAACCGTTCCCGCGAAGCCCTCGTCGCCCGCTCCGACGCCAACGCCACGGAAGGCCCCGACCGGCAAGAGGCCCTCGATGTCGTCGTCCGCAGCGGCCGAAGCCGCGCTGTAGGGACATACCGTCTGCGGGACTACGCCCTCAAGGCGGTCAAAAGCGCCCTCATCCACAGCGATGACGGAGCGTTGCACACCGGCACCCGGATCACCTACACGATCGTCGTCACCATCGAGGGGGGCGCGGGGGAGATCGACGACGTGGAACTACACGATTCGATCCCCGAAGGGAGCGTCTACGTCCCGGGCTCTTTGCGGCTCGACGGTACGGCGCTCAGCGACGCGGCCGACGGGGATGCGGGGCGGTACGACTCCAAAGCGCGAACGATCTTCGTACGGCTGGGCGATCTGATACAGCACCGCCCCCATCAGGTGCGTCGCGTCGTCCAGTTCGATGTGAGGATCCCATGAACACATTTCAACCCAACCGAAAGGAATCGCCATGAACACGATCCTGAAACTTCTCCTCCCCCTTGGCCTGCTGGCCGTAAGCGGCGTCGCCGAAAGCACCGCCAAAGACGACACGCCCGTCACGATCCTCTCCCGATCGTACCAACAAATCACCGTCAAGACCAAAGAGGGCAAAACGGTCAAAAAATGGGTCAAAGCCACCAAAGTGGTCCCGGGAGATACGATCCGCTACGTCAACGTCGTACTCAACGCCAGCCCCGACACCCTACAGGGGGTCCGGATCGTCAACCCGATCAATCCCCATCTACGCTATGTCGCCGGCAGCGCCAAATGCCAAAGCAAATGCGCGATCCGTTATTCCGTCGACGGAGGGAAACATTTCGACACCCCCGAACACCTTTTCGTCACCGACAAAAACGGCAAAAAGCGTCCGGCAAAAGCGAGCGAATACAACGCCATCGAATGGACGATCGAAACGCTTCCCCCCGAACACAACGAAACGGTGGAGTTTCGGGCGATCTTGAAATAGGCTTCGTCCGTCCGACCCCTGAGGAGAAGGTTCGCCCAAGCCCTCTCCCCAGGGGTCCTGGTACGAAGGGAACGACTCGAGGAGCCCCCACGGGGTCAACCGACCTTCAAACAAGGAGCAACCGATGAAAACGCTCATGAGGCTTACGGCGATCCTCCTGCTGAGCGCGGCAGGGGCCTATGCCGCGGGAACGGCGGCGGGAACCGAGATCCAAAACAGCGCCTCCCTCTCCTATACGGCCGGGGGAAGCACCACCGAAACCCTCAACTCCAATACCGACACCTTCGTCGTCGACCGCAAAGTCGACTTCCAATTGACCAATGACGACGGCGATCAGATCAGCGTCCTGGCCGGGGCACAGGATCAAAACACCACCTGGACCCTGACGAACCAGGGAAACGCCGATCAGAACTTCACGCTCGAATCCAGCAACTTGGCTGACGGAACCACTGCCTATGGCGATGCCGACAACCTCGATACCGGTGATCAGACGATCTACTACAGTACCGACGGCAACACTTGGACGCAGTACAACGCCGGCGACAAAATCGAAATCGCTGCAGATGCAAACATCTCGATCCGGGTCGCCAGCGACATCCCCCCCGGACAGAGCAACAACGGCAAGGTGGCCAACATCGAGCTCAAAGCTACGGCAGTCGACAAAGACGGCAATACCGAACAGGCAACAAGCGGCAGTGACAACAAAAACGATGTCGATACGGTACTGGCTGACGGAGCCGGCCCCGGTGACGGGCAGCATGATGCGATTTATACCGCATGGGGCGGATATATCGTCGAAACTCCAGTCCTGGATCTGACCAAGCTCTCCTGCGTCCACGACGATCCGGTCAACAATACCACCAATCCCAAACGGATCCCGGGAGCGCACATTCTGTATATGTTCGACATCAACAACACCGGTAGCTCGGATGCCAGCGGTATCACCCTGAGCGATACCCTCTCCAGCAACCTGGACGGCGGCACCGTCAGCGACGTCAAGATTGACACCGATCAAAGCTCCTGTAGCTGTTCCGACGGTGCCGATGCGAGCGGTTTGACCGCAAACAATACCGGTTCGGGACAGAACGTCAAGATCGAAAACATTTCGGTCTCTCAGGGCAAGCACACCTGTGTCTCCTTCACCGTGGAGATCAAATAACGGCCCCCTTCGGGCCAACCCTTAATGATGAGCAAAAAAACGAAAGGAGAGCCGATGCGAGCCTTGCTGCGTACCGCCGCGTTATTGTCGGTTCTTCTGTCGTTTTTTCTCCATGCCGCCGCACCGGGGACCCTCATCGCCAATACCGCACATCTAAACTACCGGCTGGGGGATTTCGAGCACAACCTCAGCACCAATGAGGTCAAAAGCCGCGTCGCCTTCACCCCTGCGACGCTGCAGTTTCTACGGGTCCAAAGCGAAGGTTCCGCCGAGACGCTGCAGCGCACCTACTACCGAGACGGAGGGGCGGTGCGCCCCATGCCCCCGGCTACGCTCCCCGACGGCACGACGATCCCCACCCCCTCCGTGGTCGATATGAACGACACCGAACGCTACGCCCTGCGGGATCTGGTGATCGTCCGGGTGCAGGATCGGGACCGGGATCTCAACGCCAGCGCCGTCGACCGAATCGACGTGAACGTGAGCAACCCCCGCACCGGAGAGAGCGAATCGCTGATCCTGCTCGAGACGGGGGAAAACACCGGCGTCTTCGTCGGATACCTCTTCGTCGATCCCGACGCCTCTGCGGGCCCCGACGGAGCGCTGCGTTGCGCCCCCCAGGACCGCATCCGCGCCCTCTACCTCGATCGTCCCGGTCCGACGCTGCTGGAGGATTGGGCCCGGATCGAAGGGAAACGAAGCGGTCTTTTCGTCACCAAGGCCCAATCCCGCGACACCGCCTCGATCGGAGATTTCGTCCGCTACACCCTCACCGTCACCAACCGCACCGGCATCGACCAACGCGACGTGCTGGTTGAAGACCGGCTCCCCGCGGGACTCAAATACCGCAAAGGTTCGATGCGGCTGGACGACTCCCCCGTCACGCCCGAGTACGACCCCGCGACGGGGATCCTCCGCGTATGGATCGCGAATCTGCCAAACGGACGGACCGCCACGATCCGCTACGTGGTCCTCGTCACCGCCGCGGCGCGCGGCGAAGCGATCAATGCCGTCTGGGCCTCCGCCCTGGCCGCCAAAGTCTCCAATACCGCCAAAACGACGCTGAAAATCGTCGACGTCCTCGGACGCAGCCGCGGATACATCCTGGGCCGGGTCTACCGCATAGACGAAGCCGACGATCAAAACGGCTCCGCCCTTCCCCAGGGGGTCGCCGGGGTCCGCCTCTACATGGAAGACGGTCGCAGCGTCGTCACCGATAGCGAAGGAAAATACCACTTCCTCGACGTCAAAAATCAAAGCCACGTTGTCCAGATCGATCCGGCCACTATCCGCGGATACGAAGCGGTCCCCTGCCGCGAAGAGGTCCAAACGGCCCACAATCCCCTCTCCCGATTCGTCGACATGTTCCACGGAGAGCTGCGGCGGGCCGATTTTTGCCTGCGCAAGCGCTTCGCCGATACGTCGCTGCGGCTGCACCTGGAACTCAAAACGCTCGATCCCCATACCCTGCGGCTCGAAGCCAGCAGCAACCGCCCCGCGCCCCGCAGCGAACTCTATCTCTCCCTCCCCGACGGGATCCACCCCAAAGCCGATCCGAAGATCCGCCGCGAAGAGGGGATCTGGATCGTCCCGCTCCGGGGCGAGAGGGCCGCGCTCACCCTCGTCGTGACGCCCAACGCACAGCCCGAGGGCTCGATCCGCGGGGTACTCTACTACGACGACAACGCTTCGACCGACCTCCACACCGAGGTGGCCGAAGTGGTCTACCGCACCGACGGATCGGGGAAACTCGCCGCGACGATCCCCACCCCCGTAGGGGAAGCCCAAAGCGCGCCTGCGACCGACGAGGACGATCTGAACTGGACCCAGCCGACCCATCCGGAGACGATGCCCGCGTTCACCCCCGAACGGGTCGATGCGCTGGGTGACAAACCGGCCATCGTCTGGCCCCCCAAAGGGTGGATCCCCGACTTCCCCGCCACCAAGATCGCCGTCGTGCACCCCAAAGGGCTACGGCTGCGCCTCAGGCTCAACGGCCGGGCGATCGATACGGTCCATTTCGAGGACATCTTCCCCAGCAGCGACCGCAAAAAGGTGGTCGAGTACTACAAGGGAATCGACTTGCGCGAAGGGGCCAACACTATCACCGCGATCCTCACCGACGCATCGGGGAAGGTGGTGGCGCGGCTGCATCGAAGCGTCTTCGTCGAGAGTCGCGCTCCGGCACGGATCGAGTACCTCCCAAAATACAGTTACCCCGTCGCCGACGGCAAACACCCCACGATCCTGGCGTTCCGTTTCGTCGGACCCTCGGGGCATCCTCTGCGCGGCGGCGTGGTGGGGCGATTCGAGGTGGACCCCCCGTATGAACCCCTCGAAAAGGACAATGGCCAGGGACTCTACCGCATCGATAGCGAAGGGATCGCCTATATCCGGCTCAAGGAGGGAATGCACGGAGGGCTGGCCCATCTGCGCTTTCCCCTCTACGGGGACAAGGAACAACGCTTCGCGATCCGGATCCACCCGCAAATGGGCGACTGGTTCGTCGTGGGACTTGCCGAAGGGACCGTTGGCTACCGGAGGCTTCACGGATCCAAGCGGCTCCTGCGTGAGCGGGGGCTCACGGAGGGGTGGACCCACCAAGGACGGCTCAGCCTTTTCGCCAAAGGCCCTCTGGGGGGAGACTGGCTCATGACCTTCGCGTACGACTCGGGCCGGGGACATGATGATCGGGCATTTTTCGACACCCTCGATCCCGACAAGTACTATTCGCTCTACAAAGACGCCTCCAACCCCACCAACGAAGCCCCCTCCCGACGCAAGCTCTATCTCCGCCTGGAAAACGGGGGCTTCGGCTTCCTTTTCGGAGATTTCCACGCCGCCCTGGAGGGAAGCGAACTGGCCGGCTACGACGCGACTTATACCGGAGCGCTGGCGAGCTACGAGGGCTCCCGGCTCCATCTGCGTCTTTTCGGCGCCCAGACCGACACCCTCCGGTTCCGGGAAATCCTCCGCGGCAACGGCAGCCGCGGCTACTACCGCTTGGGGCATACCCCCATCGTCGTCGGCTCCGAGACGGTCACCCTCGTAACGCGCGATCGCCACCACCCCGAACGGATCGTCCGGACCGAAACGATGACTCGCTACAGCGACTACGACATCGACTACGACCGGGGAACGCTCTATTTCCACGACCCGGTCTACGGCTATGACGACGATTTCAACCCCGTCTACATCGAAGTGCGTTACGAAACCGAAACGCAAGGGCACCACTACGACTGGGGCGGACGGATCGCGTACGATCTGCTCGATGGCAACCTAACGATCGGAGCCACCTACATCGATCGGGACCAAGGGGACGGACACCACCGCCTGGGGGGCGTCGATCTGCACTATCGCATCGATGCCCACAACCGCCTCCATGCCGAAGCGGCATACAGCCGAAACCGCGTCGATGCCGATACGATCACCGGCGAAGCCCGCCTGCTCGAATGGAGCTACGACGACGAAAACCGCAGCGCGCGGGCCTGGTATCGCTATGAATCGTCCAATTTCGGCCTCGACAACGAAGAGGACATCCTGGGCGGCACCCGGCAGATCGGTCTGCAGGGACGCTGGCGTTTCGCGTCTAGCTGGGAAGTGGAGTCCCAGGCGTACCAAAACCGCACCTACGAAGCCGACGGCAACACCAGCGATGAGACGGTTGGTGAGCTGAGTTTGCGCTACGACGACGACAACCAAAGCGCCGCGATCGGTTACCGCTACGCCTTGCAAAGCGACCGAAGCCCCACCCACCAGCTCACCCTCTCGTACGGACGCTATTTCTTCGACCGTCGACTCAAGCTCACGGTCGGCCACGACCAGAGCCTGGGTTCCAACGAAAACGACGAATACCCCACCCGCACCTATCTGGGCGCCTCGTGGCGATACGACGACAATCTCAGCCTCGAAGCCTCCATCGAACGGCAGCTCGCCTCTGACGGCGTCCAGTGGCTGGGCCGGGCCGATCTGCGCTATGTCCCCTGGGAAAACGGCGAAATCCGCCTCGGACATTCGATCGAGAGCGATGCGGAGGGGACGCGGCTGTACGATACGTTCGGCTTGCGCCAAACCCTCCTGCTAGCAGAGCGCTGGCGCTTCACCGGCGGATACGAACACGGTCAAGGCAACGGAGGGGATCGCTACGACGCGATCAACGGCGACCTGAGCTACCGCAATGAGCGCTACACCTGGCGCACGGCGCTGGGATACCGGGTCGGAGGAGGAGAGCGGCAGCTCGATTTCAACGCGGCCTTCGTGCTTGAGCATAGCAGCTCCACCGCTATGGGGGCTTCATTGCAGATGCATTTCCTGGATGCGGAGGAGTTTCAGCGCACGATCCGCGCATCGCTGGCTTATGCTTATCGCCCCCTTCAAGGGGACTGGATCCTCCTCGATCGCTTCGATTACAAAAACGACCTTGATTCCGAAAGCGACGAAACGAGCCTCGTCAACCATTTTCACCTCAACTATTCCCCATTCGACAGCCCCTGGGAGATCGGTTTGCAATACGCCCTCAAATACACCCTCGATACGATCGACGGGGAGCGGTTTGAGAGCTGGAGCGACCTGCTGGGCGCTACCGTGGACTACAGTTTTGACGACCGCTGGGGCGTCGGAGCGCAAGCGAGCGTCGTTCACAGCTACACCGGAGGGGATTTCGATTTCGCCGGCGGGGTCTATCTGAGCTACTCCCCCATCCGGGATCTACAGCTGAGTCTGGGATACAACTTCGCCGGCGTGGAAGATGAGGATTTCAATGCGCTGGAATACCGCTACAAAGGACCCTATTTGAGAGTGCGGATGAAATTCGACACACAGGATCTGAAACAGCTAATCGACGGGGTGCTGCGATGAAACAGGGGAAACGGATCCTGCTTATCGGTACGCTTTCGTCGCTATCACATGCCGACTTGGTCTATCTCGCCAAAAGCATCGGCCCGGAACTACATGGGAGCGGCAACGGTTTTGAAACGGTATCCAACGAGTTTTCGCAGGACTACCAACGATCCTCCAGACCATTGGATGATGCATTGGACGAACATGTCCCCATCGGATTTGCTTTTCCGTTCAACGGAAACACCTACACCGAAGTGATCATCTCCTCCAACGGAGTGCTTTATTTTCGAGCATTCGACAACAACTCTCAACGTTCCGTCGCCGCCCACTACGTCAATCAACAGCTCAATACCAACAGTGGCAACAACTACGCAATGCCCAACGCCATCTACGCCTATTGGGACGATCTCAACCCTTATGCGGGCGGCAAGATCAAGTACGGCACGGTCGGCTCGGGCGCGGGAGAGCATTTCGTCGTATGGTGGGATGATGTCCCCCAATTTTACAATTCGGGGAGCTATTCTTTTCAAGTGGCTCTCTACAAAGACGGTACGATCAAAATCCGATACAAAGACTCCAACGACAACGATACCGACGGCAGTTCCGCGACGATCGGGATCAAAGAAGATTCGAATCACTACGATGAAAATACCTACAACACCTCCAATATCGATAAAAGCCGGGATATCGTCTATCGTCCTTATCGACACCTATCAGCCATTACCCCCCTTTGTCCATCACCTGTCAATAAAATCAGCATGCGAACCTACGATACGAGCGGCTACAACAGCTATCCGAAAGATCAATACGAATATGCGACGCTCGTGCAGAATTACGGCGATGCTTCCCATTACGACGGAAGCGGCTATCAGGATGCCATCGACGGTTCGGGCAATCCTTATGGAGCCAATGACAACTACCTGAGCATTTTTGAGGGGTATATCTATCTCCCCGACACCGGAGATTACCGTTTCGGCGTCGACGGCGGCGACGCGGTAGAGGTCTATCTGGACGACCGGCTGATCACGGGGTGGTATAGAGGACACGGACGACACAATCGCAGTGAATACACCATCAAAACCTATGCCGAAGCCGGATGGCACAAAATCACCTACCATCATCAGAAACGAACGGGAGGGGACAACTACTACCTCTATTGGCAGCGTCCCGGCGGATCACTGGAAAAAGTTCCCGCCTCACAGTTTTTTCATTGTCGTCCGAAAGTGACGAAAACTTCGTGCGTCATACGCGATCCCTTCAACTCTACAAACAACCCCAAACGGATCCCTTCCAGTACGATCCGCTATGCCGTACAGGTACAAAATCGCGATTTCATACCGATCACCGACAGTATCGTCACAGACAACGTAAATGGACATTTCGATACCGCTATGATCACGAATCATCGTATCGGAAACGGTTCGTGCAATTGCCCAAATCCCGGTAGCACCTCCCCCAACGGCCCCAACAGAACGGGGGACGGGGTCAATCCGGTAAAACTCGATTTGGGAACAATCCCGCCAATGCAAACCAAATGCAGATATTTCGAGGTCAATTTAAAGTGAATACAATATTCGGTAAGAACAAATTGTTTCTGTGGACGATCGTATGGGTATCGCTCCCATCGACCCTCGTCGCACAAAAAATCACCGATTACCTGGAATACCGAAAAATCTCCGGCGTCGGATACTCCTGGAAAACGGTCAATTTGGCAAACAGCTATTCCCACCCCGTCGTCGTCTGTGCACTCGATCTTCCTTCATCCGGTCATCACGAGGCGGTGGTGCGGATCCGAAACGCTTCTTCCTCGAGTTTTGAGATCAAAATCCAGCGACCCGAAGATTCCGATCCGGGGTATACCACGACAGCGGAGTGCCTCATCTCCGAAGAAGGAAGTTACCGGATCCCTTTCAAATACGAAGCCCACACGGTCAAGTCCGACGGTACCAACCATGGGAAAAGCACAACGTTGCACGGTACGATTCCGGCAGACTGGAACGCGAATACCGCCGAAGACGTCACGAATGACATCCAAAACTCCTATTCCCGTCCGACGGTATTGGGGCAAGTGATGAGTTATGAAGACAATCGTTTCAGCGCTTTTTGGTCTTTCAACTGCAACGATCGCAAACAACCCGCTTTCGCCGATACCGGAAAAATCTGCGTAGGCAAACATATCGGACAGGACGTTCCCGATTTGCCTCTCGGTTCTTTCCGAAAGACCGAAACACTGGGCTACATCGTGGCCGAATCGGGCACCTACCGACTCAAGGATTTCACGATCCGGATCGCCAGAGGCGCCCGTACCGTCCAGGGGGTCGGGAACACTCCTCCATACACCTATACCCTGGATGAGCACTATGACGATGCCGTAGTCACTCAGGAGGCGATGCGCGGCAACAACGGAAGCTGGGCGGTCCTTTACAGTTCCAACCCCGTATCGAACTCTTTGCGTCTGGCCGTAGACGAAGAGACGGTCAAAGGGGATACCACCCGCAAGCACACTTCCGAACGGGTCGCTTATTGGGTTTTCCGTTACGATCCGGTTTCCCTGGCCGATATCCGGATCAACGAAGTGCAATACCGACAGACCGCCAACGGAAGCGACAACGACGAGTTTGTCGAATTTTATGTCCGAAGCGGTGGAAATCTGCGCGGATATCTTTTTACGGATCAAGACGGAAGTTCCCATCTTTACCGTTTCGATTCCCATACGGTCTCTACCGGAGATTATGTGGTGCTCCATATCGGCAGCGGCACCGACGGGGTCGTGGGCAACGTACATCACTTCTATATGAATCGGTCTCCGATTTTCAACAACGATGGAGACGATATCGATCTTTATCGTCCCGTCAACGACGACGTGACCGTCATCGACGGATCGCCCCGTATCGTCATACCCCACGACTACGTCTCCTACGACAGCGGCTCGGCGATCGACGCACCCTCTACGAGCCTCGGAGGCGTGACGGTCAGCTGGGACGATAGCGAAAACTCCCGGATCGCCGGAGCCTCGCCGGGGACTTCTATCGCACTCACCCCCAACGGAGAGGATAGCGACTCCTCCAAATGCTGGGAACTCTCCGCCACCACCGATCCGAGCAAAAAGGCGACCCATTGTTCCAATTACATCCCCACCCGCGATAGCAACACCACATCGGGACAGATCAACTCGATCGGCATCAACAACAACGCTTCCCCCAACCTCAGTATCACCAAAACCTCCATCGTCCTCTCCGATCCCGTCAACGGGACCTCCAACCCCAAGCGGATTCCCGGAGCGACGATCCGTTACTGCTTCACGATCGACAACACGGGGGACGGGACCGCTTACGATCTGAACCTTTCGGATCCGTTGAGCGGCTCGGGGAGGGAACATCTGGATTACCACCGTTCCGGATCGGTGATTCAGAGTATCTCTTCCCCTTGCGACTGTGCCGCCATCACCAATACGGGAGGATCGATCGACGCCGACCGAAACGTCACCATCTCCATCGGAGATCTGAGCGGCAGCGACGATACGGCCCACTCCCGGGCCTGCGCCTATATCGAGACGACGATCCAGTGAGACTAAAAGTTGGGATCGAAACCGAAGCCTCCGCCGAAATCGGGGGTACCAAAACCCGGATTGGAGAGATTGGGATCGCTGTATCCCGCTTTGAGGCTCTCTCCCCGCAGCTGCATAATGTCGCTTTTCGGGTCGATATGCTGGGGGCAGACGGCGGTACATTCTCCGCAGAGGGTGCAGTCCCAGATACCGTTGGTCTGGACTGTGTCCAGAATTGAGGATTGAGAATGGAGAATGGAGGATTGCGGTTCGGAATCGCCGAGCGACTCCTCCATTTGGTAGCGGGGATCGGTCAAATAGCGCCAGGCTCTGGTGAGGGCGAAGGGGCCGAGGAAGTCGGGGTTGACGGCCAGCACGGGGCAGGCGGAGTAGCAGCTATCGCAGAGGATGCAATCGGTCTGGAGACGAAACGTTGCCTCATCCTCCGGGGTGAGCGGAGGATGAGGCATTGAGAATTGAGAATGGAGAATGGAGAATTTGGAAAGAACTTTTTTGAGGGTTTCCAGGGCTTTGGTTTTGTCTACCCGCAGGTCGCGTTGGACGGGATGGTAGTTGAGGGGTTCGATGCGGTCACCGTCTTTGGGTTTGTAGGAGCAGGCGAGGGTTTCGCGGCCGTTGACCCGCACGGCGCAGGCGCCGCAGACTCCGCTGCGACATCCCGCGTCGAAGGTGAGGGTGCCGTCGAGCTTGGCTTTGATCTCGTAAAGGGCCTCCAGCAGGGTCGTCACCTTCAGCGAAGCCACGTCGAAGGTTTCGTCGTGGCTTTTCCCTTCCTGATGGCGTCGGATGGTGAGCTTCACGATACACCTCCTCGAGGTGTAATGAGGAATGAGGAATGAGGAATGAGGAACCGAATTTGAATTGAGAATGGAGAATAGAGAATGGAGAATTTCGGTGGGCGTTGCTGTGCAACGCGTTTGATGATGGATTTTGAATTTTGGATGTTGGATTTCGGTGCGTTGCTTCGCAACGCGTGAGTTCGGAGGCGGGAATTCATTCCCGCGATACAGGGCTGAAGCCCTGTCCCCAATGACCAATGACGAATGACCAATGACCTTCTTTTCAACACGTCACCACCTCCCCATCCTCCATTTTCACCTGAATATGTCTCTCCCACGCTTTCGACTCTTCCGGATGGTCGCTGCGATAGTGGGCCCCGCGGCTCTCTTGCCGCTTGTGGGCCGCGAGGGCCAGCGCCCGGGCAAGCAGGAGCGAATTTTCATATTCCAGCAGCTCCACCAGATCCCGGTTTTCCGCGCGGGAGCGGTCCCGCAGCCCCGTTTCGCCCAGGCGGCTCTCCAGTTCTCCGATGAAATCCAGGGCATCTCCGATGAGCGCCCCGTCGCGGACGATCCCCAGATCGTGATAGAGCCGTTTGCCCAGGATTTTCCGTTTGAGGTAGTGGTTGAAGCGTTGGGGGCGGGCGAAGATCGCTTCGATCCGTTCCCGAGCGTTCCCGAGCGATGGGGGTTGGCTGGGTGATCCGGATTCATCCAGTGCGTTCGCGGCGGCCATCCGCCCGAAGACGACGATCTCCAAGAGGGAGTTGCCCCCCAGTCGGTTGGCGCCGTGGATCCGCGCCGCGGAGCATTCCCCGGCGGCGTAGGCCCGACGCAAGCCCCGGATGCGCAGCGTGGAATCAACAGCGATCCCTCCCATGGTGTAATGGACCGCCGGCATGACGGGGATGGGTTCTTGAAGGGGATCGACCTCCGCATGGAGCCGGGCCAGATGGAGCTCCTGAGGGAGGAGTTCTCGAAGCGTCCCCTCGGAGATGGGGCGCAGATCGAGGAAGAGTTCGTGTCCTTTTGCAATCTGCTCGAACATCGCCCGTGCCACCACGTCCCGGGGCCCCAACTCGTCGGTGAAACGCTCCCCTACTTCATTGACGAGCCACGCCCCCGCTCCCCGGGCCGCTTCGCTGATGAGCACGGCGGCGGGGCGGATGGCGGTGGGGTGGAACTGGACGAATTCCATATCCTCCAGCACTCCCCCCGCCCGAAGCGCCGCGGCGATCCCATCTCCGCTGGCGCCGTAAGCGTTGGTACTGTAGCCGTGATAGAGCCCTCCGAATCCCCCGGTGGCCAGAAGCGTGGCGCGGGCAAGAATCGGGCGAAGCTCTCCGGCGCGGATGTCCCAAAACTCCGCCCCCAATACCTCCCGATCCTCCGTCGTGATCAGATCGAGCAGATAGAGCCCCGAATGGAAACGCACCCCCGCTTCGAGGCAGCGGTCGTAGAGGCTTTGCAGGATCTTGAGCCCGGTGAAATCTTGGGCGTAGCAGGCCCGCGGATGCGAGGCGCCTCCCAGGCGGCGCTGGGCGATCGTCTGCAACGAGTGAGGAGTTTCGAGTGAATCGACTCTGGAGAAAGGGACGAGCATCCGATCGAGCCACGCGATGGTTTCGGGGGCCGATTCGCAAAGGGTGCGGACCATCGCCTCGTCGGCCAAACCGTGGGCGGAGCGCAGGGTATCGGCGACGTGTTCTTCGGGGCTGTCGGGCTCCACGTTGCCCAACGCGGCGTTGATCCCCCCTTGGGCCATGCAGGTCTGCGCCTGGGTAGGCAGCGATTTAGTGACGACGGCCACCTTCGCCCCCCGGCTTGCAGCCTCCAACGCGGCGGCAAGACCGGCACCGCCGCTGCCGACGACAAGGAGATCGATCCGCTGCATTGTTTAACGTCCGATCGATACGTCCAGTACCGTTTGGATCGCATCTTCGACCACACTTTTGCCGAAGGGTTTGGTCATGCAGTAGTCAAATAGCGCCTTTTCTTCGGGATCGAGATGGGGTTCTCCCGTAATGTAGATGGCGTAGATATGTCCGCCGCGCGTTTTTTCCCGCTCCCGGTAGCGACGCAACACTTCGTCTCCGGAGAGACCCGGCATGTGTTTGTCGATCAGGACGATATCGTACGGGTGCCCTTCTTCAAGGGCGCGAATCAGCTTGTCATACCCCTCTTGACCGTCCATCGACGTATCGATGTCGATGTATTGTTTTTCCAGCATCGAGCGCAAGAGCACGAGGTTGATCTTGTTGTCGTCGATGATCAGCGCCTTGCGTTTGGAACGGCTATAGGCCAGGTCGTGTACCGCTTTTCCGTAATAGGTATTGCGGGCCACTACGGGGACTTTGGCATACCGGGGATCGCGCGAGAGAGTAAAAAGCCGATCTTCGAACACCAGCACCTTCACCCCGGACGCCCGGAGGCTCTCAATCAGTTCGGTTGAAGCCAACTCAGCGAAACAGTAGGCATGTGTCGGAGTCTGCACGATCTGATTGGTCACCATGATCCGATCGGGGGTCAACCCCGAAGCGACCAGATAGTGCCGGACGTTCGCGGCATCGGGCGAATCGAAATCGTTGGTCAGGATCACCACCCGTTTGTCCAGATCAATAAACGGAGGAAGGCTCGGCTCCTCGTCCACGATTTCGGCGGGGATCGAAAAGGAAAAACGGCTCCCCTTTTCAGGGAGGCTTTCAAGCTCCAACTTCCCGCCGAGCTCCTTGACGTAGCGGGCGACGATCGCCAGTCCAAGACCCGTACCGCCGTATTTTTCGTACGTATCTTCTTCGGCCTGCTTGAACGCTTCGAAAATCTCCTCCTGGCGCTCCGGATCGATCCCGATCCCTTCATCCCGCACCTGAATGTCGAGTCGATTGGCCCTTTTGTCGTAGACGATCGAGAAGTCGACCCGCTTCCCTTCGGGGGTGAATTTATAGGCGTTGGAGAGCAAATTGTTCAATACCCGGCGTATCCGCATCCCATCGACGGTGATTTCCCGGGGGAGATTGGGATCGATGTAGACAATGTACCGAATCCCTTTCTCCCCCATCGTCGCACTGAATCCGTTGGCGATATCACCGAAAAATTTCAACGACGCCACCGTTTCACGAGCGCTCTCCTCTCCCGCACGGGAGAATTTGATCCGGTCCAGGATCGAAGTGGTCAGCTCGTTGATGAAGCGGGCACTCTCCAGGGCGTTTTCGATGAAGCCCCGCAGCCGCTCGTCATCGACCGATTCTTCCAGGAGCTCCAGGAAACCGGCCAAAGTCGTCGCAGGGGTCCGGATATCGTGAACCGCCTCGGAAAATTCCATCAGCGCCTGATCTTCGCTGGGAGTTTCGGCACTTTTGCGGGCCGTTTTGTCCACCTCCCGCAAAGTCTGCGCATCCAGTAGCTCCTCGGTATTGCCCTCTCCGCCCGAAGCGACGATGCGCAGGATTTTCGCCAAAAAATCGTTGATCGACGCGAGCATCTCCAAATCGGACGGAGAATAGGCCATCCGATTGCCCACCTTGCGCCATCCCCGCACCATTCCGATCAGCTCTTCCCCTTCGACGACGGGATAGAGGATCACCGCTCGGAATTTCTCGTCGGTCGGATTGTCCACCAAGGCATCGAAACCTTTTTCGCTGATCATGTGGTTGTAAACACCCCCTTTTTTGGTGAGGAAGTGCTTTCCGAGCAGTCCTTTGGGATCGATCATCGAATAGCGCGTTCCCGAAACGGGGGAGACAAAGCGGTTTTCGTCGGCTTCGTAGAGGAGCACTTCGGCCACATCCGACTGGGTGAAATCGGCGACGAAACGCTGCAGGGTCTTGGCGATTTCCGTCCCCTCGTGTTGCGACGCGATGGTTTTCATCGCATCGTTGAGGAGCTGAATCAATTCCGAAGGGGTTTTGCGCACACTAAGCCTCCATAGCAACATCCACCGAAACCGTTCATCGCTTAGACGGTCCGGCTCAAAAATTTATGTGATTATAGGGAAAAAGTTTTTCCAAATGATTAATGATCCCAAATCGTGGAAACAAATACCGTAACAATGGGGAGAGTTTCGCTATGATAACGAACCGAAAACGTGCGTATGACAAGGAGGAGACCATCAAAACGCTCTATCTGATCCGCCATGCCAAATCGGACTGGTCCGACGGCAAAATCGACGATTTCGAACGGGGCCTGCGCAAAAAAGGATACAAAGATATCCAAACGATGGGCTCCTATCTGGCGCTTCACGGGGTGATCCCCGATCTGATCATCTCCAGTTCGGCACTCCGAGCCCAGCTCACAGCCGACGAACTAGCAAAACGGATCGACTATCCCGGCAAAGTCCACTATATGGAAGAGCTCTACCTCAGCCGCCCCGAGCGAATCCTCAATATCCTGGCCCTGCAGGACGATCAGCACGAGAGCATCTTCGTCGTGGGGCACAACCCCGAATTGACGATTCTGGCCAACAAACTGGTCGACAATCAACTAGGCAAAATGCCTACACTCGGAATCGTCAAAATCGATTTCGATATCGAAAGCTGGAGTCAGATCGAAGAGGGAAAAGGGGAACTCGATTTTTATATCTATCCCAATCAGTTTCGCTACTACATGCCAAAGCAGATCCGCGCGGTGCTCCACCGCGACGAAAGCCTGCTGCAAAAAGACTGAGCCTTAGAGCTCAGCCATCGCTTTGGAGAGGGCCTGGGATGTCCGCTCCATGATCATCTTGCCCAGCGCGATGTTTCCGTCGTCGCGGAAAATGGCGAAGATGTTGAGTTTGCTGAAGTTGTCTCCGCTGGGATCGCCTGCGGAATTGATCAAAAAGACGTGACCGTCCTGGGTCTTGGTCTCGACGAACGACGCTTCGGAGAAGCCGACGTCTAGAGACGCTTCGGAGATCGAGCGGAACGCGTCGTTGAAGATGCTGGCCGAATAGGCGATGTCCACGCCGGTGTTTTCCTCGTCCAGATAGAGGGTCTCTCCGGCGAAGTTGAGTACCGCCGACCCCAGATATCCGCTCACGCTGCGGAGCCGTTTCATCGACTGATCGAAATCTACCATGATTATTGTCCTTTGTTGATTGCTTCCATGATTTCGTTGAAATTCTCCAACGAACCGCCCCGCTCCCGCAAAAATTCTTCCAAAATCGGCAAAGCAGCTTCCATCCCGCCGCTTTGCTCGGCTTCACGCATCCGCTTGTACAACGGCTCGATCACTTCACGGGCGTGGGGGCTTATCTTCCGGCGGGTCGATACGTAGTTGCGAAACGAACCGTCGGGGTTGGTCGCGACCTTCACATGGGCAAATACCCAATAATACCCCCCATCCTTGGAGAGGTTTTTGACGAAGGCTTTGACATCCTTGCCCGCTTTGAGATTGTCCCAAAGATGTTTGAAAATGAGCGCGGGCATATCGGGATGGCGGATGATCGAGTGGGGTTTTTCCAGCAGCTCCCCTTGAGAATATCCGGAGAGTTTCCAGAAAATGGGGTTGGCGTAGGTGATATCCCCCGCCTCGTCCCCTTTGGATACGATGATATCCACATCCCGAACTTCGTGTTCGACGTCGGTAGGAGTCGGCTTGGTCATTGACTATCCTTTCGTTACGAGTATCGTTTCCGATACGCTCCATCCCCCGAAGGGGAGGCGAATTTTATCGAAAACTTTTCTTTTTTCAAAAGCTTTCGCCTCGCTTTATTGTACCAATTTCCCTTGTTTATCAAGGAACCGTTCGATATTTGAAACGATTCCCTCCAGAAGACGCCTGCGAGACTCCCTCGAAGCCCAGGCGATGTGCGGAGTGATCAGCAGCCGGTCGGGGTGCTTGAGCGCGAGCAGCGGTGAATCGACGGGAAGCGGCTCGTGCTCGGTGACGTCCAGTCCAGCATAGAGTTCCCGCCGATCCAGCTCCGCGGCCAGCGCCGCCTCGTCGACGATCCCGCCCCGGCCGAGATTGAGCAAAATCGCCCCATCTTTCAAAAGACAAAGTTCCTCGGCTCCGAGCAGCCCCCGTGTCCGCTCGTTCAGCGGCGCATGGATGCTGACGATTTGGCTGCTGCGCAGAAGATCGTGAAGTTCCAGTGCCGCATAGCCATCCTCATGGGCAATCCCTGACGTGGGGAAATACACCACCTCGGCACCAAACGCCCGGGCCACCCGGGCCACTTCCCGGCCGATCGCCCCCATCCCGACGATCCCCCACCGTTTGCCCGCGATCTCCCAGAATCCCGGGCCGATATGGGTAAAAATCCCCCCACGACTCCACGATCCCTCCTTGACGAAGCGATCGTAATATGCGACACGCTCCAGAAGGCTCAACGCCAAGGCGAAGGTGTGCTGCACCACGCTGGGGGTGGAATATCCGGCTACGTTGCGTACTTCGATGCCCAGCTCTTTCGCCGCTTCGAGATCGACGTTGTTCATCCCCGTGGCGGCGATACAGACCAGTTTGAGCCGGGGGGCGGCGGTGAGGATCTCCCGCGTGAGCACCACCTTGTTGGTGATGACGATCTCGGCATCGGCGATCCTTCGCTGCGTCTCGTCCGCTGCGGTGCGCGGATAGACCTCCAGCTCACCGAAACGCCGAAGCGGCGTGAGGTCGAGATCCTCTCCCAAAGTTTCCCGATCCAGAAGCACCAGTCGCATCCGAACGCCTTTTATTTACAGTGCACCGAATCGGTCCGGTATCCGAGATCCTCGTATTTGCGTAGCGCCTTTCGAATCGCCTCCTGTTCGCTTTGGGCCTGGACCTTCACATACCCTCCCGTCGGTTTGCTGTCCACATAGCGATAGCAGGTCCAGGTGCTCGCCGAAGCGAAGGCCGATCCAAGTATAAATAGAGATATGGCAATCCGTTTCATCCTTTCCTCCTTGAACGAGATTTTCGCCCTTTCATTGTACCCCCCTCCGGCTTGGAAATATCCGAATCTGCCAGTGGCGCCCCTTTGAGACTCTCGAGCAAGACGGTGGCATAGCTCCCCGGGGGGAGAACGAAACGGAGTTCCACCCCTTCGCCGCTTCGCTTCGTCTTCAGCTCCCGGGGCCAGACCCACGCGTCGCGGCGGCTGCCGAAACGGTCCCACAACGCCTCCTCTTCGTATCGCGCCTCCACGATCCGGGCCGCCCCCTCGGCACGCGGCGCCCGCCGTCCTCCCAATAGTCCGGTGGGGACCAGCTGCTTCCGATCGAACGCCTCCGCCGCAGCGAGCGGATCGGAGACAATCTCCCCCCTCCCGCCGATACGACGGACGCACTCTCCGGGGAGGAAGCGCCAGGGGGTCTCCTGGGCCGCCAGGATCGGCTCCAGCTCTCTGTCCAGCCCCAGCGCTTCGAGGGCCTGGGCCCCTTCCCCCTTTTCGACGGCCCGGGCGAGGCGGATGCGCGCATGGAGCCAGCGGTTAAAAAGCAGACTCTGCCAGGC
>JALWKO010000085.1 GCA_027081405.1 Campylobacteraceae bacterium
GGGAAGCATTGCCCGATATGTTCTAAAACAAGTCGCAAGCACGGCCCTACGGGCCTCAAGTCGCAAATCGCAAGAGGTGTCGCCTTCGGCGACGCGTCATTAGTCATTGGTCACTGGTCATTGGGGATATGTCGTGTATCGTTTGAAAACGCGTTGCAACGCAACGTACCGAAATTCTTCACTTTTCACTTTTCACTCTTCACTCAGTTCGCGCCGCCTCACGGCGCACCGCAATTTCTCATTTCTCATTCAAAACGCGCCCATCAGGCGCACCGCAATCCAACATCCAGAATCCAAAATCCAACATTGAACGTGTAGCGAACGCTACGCCCCAAAATTTTTCATTTCTCATTTCTATTTTCTCATTCAAAACGCGCCGCCATGCGGCGCCCCTTCACTCCTCACTATTCACTATTCACTCCTCACTCCCTCAAACCCACAGATTGTCGATGAGTCGGGTCGTGCCCACACGGGCGGCGACGAGGAGGATCGCCTCCCCCGGCTCGATCCGCTCCACGGGACGGAATTCCCGATCGACCGCCGCCACGTACTCGAGTTCGTCCACTTCCCCCTCCAAAACGCCCCGCATCGCCTCCAGGATCGCCGAAGCTTCACGCACCCCCGACTGGATCAGCTTCCCGGCCCGTTTGAGGGAGCGGGAGATCGCCAGCGCACGCCGCCGCTCGTCGGGGGAGAGATAGACGTTGCGGCTGCTCAGCGCCAGCCCGTCGGGATCGCGGACGATTTCGCAGGGGACGATTCGGGTGCGGAGGAAATAGTTGCGGACCATCTGTTCGACCAAGACCAGTTGCTGGGCGTCTTTTTTGCCGAAATAGGCCCGGTCGGGTCGGGTGAGATTGAGCAGCTTCATCACCACCTGCAGCACCCCGTCGAAATGCCCGGGGCGGCTGGCCCCTTCGAGGATGTATCCCCGGACTTTCGGCGCTTCGATCCGCAGCTCGTCCGCTCCGTAGATCGCTTCGGGGGTGGGCATGAAAAGGAGATCCACCCCCGCCAGCTCGCAGATTTTGCGATCGGCCTCCTCTTTGCGGGGGTATTTCTCCAGATCTTCCCCCTCCAGAAACTGGGTGGGGTTGACGAAAATCGAGACGATCACCCGATCGTTCTCCTCTCTGGCGCGCCGGATGAGGCTCAGGTGCCCTTCGTGCAGCGCCCCCATCGTGGGGACGAACCCCACGCTCTCCTCCATCGCGTCCCGTGTCGCGATCAATTCGGCACATTCCCGGACGATGCGCATCGACGATCCTTTCGCTTTTTTGCTAAAATCTTACCCCAAATTCCCTCCATGACGCATTGCGTGTACCAAAGGAACGAAGCGATGGATGCCTACGAATACGGCGAACTCCTCAAAACCCTCGAAAACAAGATGGCCAACATCACCAACATCGTCAAACCCGACGAACTCCGCAATCGGCTGGCCGAAATCGAGCAGATGCAGCAAGAGCCCGAATTTTGGAATGACGCGGAGAAGGCGGCCAAGATCTCCCAGGAGAAAACCCGCCTCGAGCGGACCCTCAAACGGTACGACGACGCCAAAGCGGCCCTGGAGGACGCCAAGGAGTATTTTGAACTGGCCAAGAGCGAAAACGACGAAGAGACCCTCCAGATGCTCTACGAAGATGCCGAAAGTCTCAAGGAACACATCCAGCAGCTCGAGATCGCCATCATGCTCAGCGGGAAGCACGACAGCGCCAACGCCATCGTCACGATCCACCCGGGTGCGGGGGGAACCGAGAGCCAGGATTGGGCCAGCATGCTCTACCGGATGTATCTGCGCTGGGCGGAGCGCCACGGATTCAAGGTCGAGGTCCTCGACTATCAGCCCGGCGAAGAGGCAGGGATCAAGGATGTGAGCTTCATCATCAAGGGGGAGAACGCCTACGGTTATCTCAAGGTCGAAAACGGCATCCACCGCCTGGTACGGATCAGCCCTTTTGATGCCAACGCCAAGCGCCACACCTCGTTCACCTCGGTGATGGTCTCCCCCGAGATCGACGACGACATCGAGATCGAGA
>JALWKO010000086.1 GCA_027081405.1 Campylobacteraceae bacterium
GCCCATGAGCGGGCGCTCCTTTTCGGCGTGACCGGGTCGGGGAAGACCGAGCTCTTCATCCACCGGATGGCCGAAACGCTCCGGGAGGGGAAAACGGCGATTCTCCTCATGCCCGAAATCGCCCTCACCCCCCAGATGGAGAAGCGGCTCCGGCGCCATTTCGGCGACGCGGTGGCGATCTGGCACTCCCGGCTGACCCGGGCGAAAAAAACCGAAATCCTCGAGCGGATCGACGCAGGGAAGGTGCGGATCGTTGCCGGGGCCCGCTCGGCCCTTTTCGTGCCGCTGCACGATCTGGGGCTGATCGTCGTGGACGAAGAACACGACGACAGCTACAAGGCGATGACCCGACCCCGCTACCACGCCCGGGATCTGGCCCTCTACCTGGGGGCCAAACGGGGGGCGCGGGTCTGGCTCGCCAGCGCCACCCCCTCGACCTCCAGCTACGCCAAATTCCCCATCGTCCGGCTCCGCGAACCCTACACTCCCACCCGCAAGCGATACCGCTTCGTCCCGGGAGAGACGATCACCCCCGCCATCGTCGAAGCGGTAGAAGAGAACCGAAAACGGGGAGGGCAGAGCCTCCTTTTCCTCCCCACCCGTGCCAACTTCAAATACCTCCGTTGCGACGCCTGCGGCCGGACCCGCCAGTGCCCCTACTGCTCGGTGGGGATGAGCCTCCACCGCCGCAGAGGCTATCTGCGCTGCCACTACTGCGGCTTTACCGAACCCATCAGCGACACCTGCGAACACTGCGGCCACTCCCCCCTCATCAGCGATCGGATCGGGACCGAAGAGGCGATCGAGATCCTCACCGAAGCGATCCCCGGGATCCGAATCGTCCAGTTCGACAAAGACGCCATCACCACGCCCCGCAAGCTCGAAGCGGCCCTCAAACGGATCGAAAACCGCGAAGCCGACGCGATCGTCGGGACCCAGATGCTCAGCAAGGGGCACGACTACCCCGGGATCACCCTCAGCGTCATCACCGGACTGGACTATCTGCTGGGGATGGCCGACTACCGCTCCCGGGAACGGGCGATGGCGCTGCTCCATCAGATCGCCGGACGGAGCGGACGCAACCGGGACGCCCTGATCCTGATCCAGAGTGCGATGGAGGAGTATTTCGCCCCCTATCTGGAGGATTACGAAGACTTCCTCCAAGAGGAGCTCCGCTTCCTCGAAGCGGGGCGCTATCCCCCCTTCGCCCACCTGGCCCGGATCCTCGTCGCCCATCGGGACCGCACCCGCGCCGAAGCGAAAACCACCGAAATCGTCGGGCGGCTCCGCCCCTTCGAAGGGATCGAAATCGTCGGCCACGGCCCCGCCCCCATCGAACGGCTGGGGGGGAAATACCGCTACACGGTCCTGCTGCGCAGCACGCGCCGCACCCCCCTGCTGCAGGCCCTGCACGCCGTGGATGAACGGGGGATCGAGATCGATATGGACCCGGTCGAATTCTCATAGATCCCATTTGGGAATGAGCCGATATTGAGGTATCCTTTGCTATCGAAAACGACACATCCGAAAGGAAAAGTTTTGCAAAGCAAAACATACAGTACTTTCTCATTTCTCATTTCTCATTACTCATTCTCTTTCATCGGAGAACTCCGATGAAAGAGCGCTATCCGACCAAAAAGATCTACGTCGGCGACGTCCCCGTCGGGGGGGACGCCCCCATCTCGGTCCAGTCGATGACCTTCTCCGATACCCGGGATGTGGAGGCGACGGTGGAGCAGATCAACCGGCTCCACTTCGCCGGCTGCGACATCGTCCGGGTCGCCGTCCCGGAGATGGAGGACGCCCTGGCGCTGCGGGCGATCAAAGAGCGGGTCTCGATCCCGGTCGTGGCCGACATCCATTTCAACTACCGCCTGGCCCTCGAAGCGGCCAAATGGGTCGACTGCATCCGCTTCAATCCCGGAAACATCGGCGAAAAAAGCCGGATCCGGGAGATCGTCAAAGCCTGCAAAGACCGGGGGATCCCCATCCGGATCGGGGTCAACGCCGGAAGTCTGGAAAAGGAGTTCGAGGACCGCTACGGTGCCACCCCCGAAGGGATGGTGGCCAGCGCCGAATACAACATCAAGTTCCTCGAAGATCTGGGCTTCACCGACATCAAAGTCTCCCTCAAGGCCAGCGACGTGGAGCGGACCGTAGCGGCCTATCGGATGCTCCGCCCCCGCAACGAGTACCCCTTCCATCTGGGGGTGACCGAGGCGGGGACCCTCTTTCACGCCACGATCAAGTCGGCCATCGGGATCGGCTCGCTTCTGCTGGATGGGATCGGGGACACGATCCGGGTCTCCATCACCGGCGAACTGGAAAAAGAGGTCGAGGTGGGCCGCGCCATCATCAAAGACGCCGGCCGCGCACGGGAGGGGCTCAACATCATCTCCTGCCCCACCTGTGGCAGGATCGAAGCCGACCTGGTCGGCGCCGTGGCGGAGGTGGAGCGCCGCACCGCCCACATCAAAACCCCCCTGACCGTTTCGGTAATGGGATGCGCGGTCAACGCCATCGGGGAAGCCAAACACGCCGACGTGGCGATCGCCTACGGCAAAGGCTCGGGGCTGATCATGGTCCGAGGGGAGGTGGTGGCCAAGCTTCCCGAATCGCAACTGGTCGACCGCTTCGTCGAAGAGGTCGAAAAAATGGCCGCCGAAAAGGGCGAATAACCCCCATTAGCAAAGCTATGCTACCCTAAAAGAAAACGATCTCCATCCACGATCCAAGGAACATCCGTGAACGACGAGCGAACCCTCCACAACGTCAACATCGAACGGGCCGTCCTCTCCTCGATCCTCTTCGATCCGGAGACCTTCGAGGAGGTCGCCGCCCGCCTCAAGCCGGAGGATTTCTATCTCCCCTTTCATCAGTACCTTTTCCGGGCAATGGAGCAGCTCGCCGCCGACGAAAAACCGATCGACGAAGAGTTCCTCCGCCAGGAGCTCCAGAAGCACGGCCGTTTCGACGAAGAGGCGATGGTGGCGGTGTTGGGGGCCAACCCCATCAGCGACACCCGGGCCTACATCGAGGAGATCAAGGCTCTCTCGGCCAAGCGGTCCCTCGTCACCCTGGCCACCGAGATCCGCAAACTCACGGTGGAGGAGGATCTGGACGCCACCGAGGTGATGGACCGGGTGGAGCAGAAACTCTACGAGATCACCCAGGAGAGCATCACCGAGGATTTCCGTCCCTCCCGGGAGATCGCCCTTTCGATGATGGAGGAGATCGAACGGATCAAGGCGATGGGCAACTCCCGCCTCATCGGGGTCGATACGGGATTTCGGAACCTCAACGAACAGACTAGCGGTTTCGGCAAAGGGGACCTGGTGATCGTCGCCGCACGCCCCGCGATGGGGAAAACGGCCCTGACGCTCAATATGGCCCTCAAGGCGATCGAACGGGGGGAGGGAGTGGCGTTTTTCTCCCTGGAGATGCCCGCCGAGCAGCTGATGCTCCGGATCCTCTCGGCCAAAACCTCGATCCCGCTCCAGTCCCTCCGGGTCGGGGATCTGAACGACGAACAGTGGGCCCAGCTCGCCCAGGCGGTCGAGGAGATCTCCCGGCGCAAGCTCTTCGTCGACGACGGGGGATACGCCACGATCCACCACGTCCGCTCTAAACTCCGCAAACTCAAAACCCAGCACCCTGAGATCACCCTGGCGATCATCGACTACCTGCAGCTCATGAGCGGAGAGGGGGGGCGCGACAGCCGACAGCAGGAGATCAGCGAGATCAGCCGGGGGCTCAAGCAGCTGGCCCGCGAACTGCAAATCCCCATCGTCGCCCTCAGCCAACTCAACCGCTCCCTGGAGAGCCGGGAGAACAAACGTCCCATCCTCAGCGACCTGCGGGAATCGGGGGCGATCGAGCAGGATGCGGACATCATCCTTTTCGTCTACCGCGACGACGTCTACCGCCTCTCGGAGGTGCGGGAAAAACTCGAAAAGGCCAAAGCCGAAGGGCAGGCCGACAAGATCGAAAAATATCAGAAACTCTACGACGAGATCCGCCGCAAACCCGAGGAGGAGACCGAGCTGATCATCGGCAAACAGCGCAACGGCCCAACGGGGACGGTCGATCTGATCTTCCAAAAACCCTTCACCCGCTTCGTCGACGCCGGAGGGAAAAAAGGATTCGAGGTGGTCTACGAAGAGGGCAACATCGACATGCGCGAAGGGAACATCGAAATTCCCCAGATCTGACCCATGGCACCCGAACCGGTCCCCCTCCTCGAAGGCAGACGGGAATGGGGGGGTTTTCTCCTCCTGGTGGCGCTGCTCTTTTCGGTCCGTATCGGCGGGGAGTACCTCCGCTACCGGGAGTTCCGATCGCTTCCGTTTTTCTACACCGAGGGGACGATCGAACGGCTCTATCCCCCGAGACTGGGGCGCCCCGGCCGTATCGCCATGATCCGCGCCGACCGTCCAAGGTCCCGGTTTTTCACCCGCGTGCGGCAACAATCTCTCCGCCCCGGAATGCGGTTGCGCCTCGCCCTACACCCTCCCAAACATCTCGGATTCGTCTCCTGGATCCGGGGACCCTACATCCCCTCCCGGATCCGGCGGATCCTCCCGCCGGAGCACGGGCTGCGCCGTCGCCTCCTGGAAGCGATCTCCTCCCAACATTCCGATCCCGGCTTGGCCACGTTCTATCGGGCGCTGTTCCTCGCCGACCCCCCAGACCCCGGACTCCGGAAGCGCCTCTCCCGTCTGGGGGCCAGCCACCTCCTAGCGCTGAGCGGCTTTCATCTGGGGATCCTCGGGGGGCTCCTTTTCGCCCTCCTGGGGCTTGGGTACCGCCCTCTGCAGCGGCGATTCTTTCCGTGGCGGCACGCCCGTTTCGATCTGGGGATCGTCGTGCTGGCCCTTCTGGGGGGATTCGTCGCTTTCGTCGGCGCTCCCCCCTCGCTGCTGCGCTCCTACGCCATGGCGCTGATGGGGTGGATCGCCCTCATCGAAGGGGTGGCGCTCTTTTCGTTCGGCTTTCTGGCCTTCGTCGCCCTGGGACTCGTGGCCCTCTTCCCCGATCTGCTGCTACGTATCGGATTCTGGCTCTCGGTGGCGGGTGTCTTCGCGATCGATCTGCTGCTGCTCCGTTTCCCGCGGTTCCACACGCCGATGGCAGGCTTCCTCCTCCTGCCCCCGGGGGTCTTTTTGCTGATGATCCCCATCGTCCACTCCCTCTTCGGGACCGTCTCCCCGTGGCAGTGGCTCTCTCCGGTCCTCTCGATCCTTTTCGTCCCTTTCTATCCCCTGGCGATCGTGCTGCACCTGCTGGGGCAGGGCGGGATCCTCGATCCCTGGCTGAGGACGCTTTTCGAGCTCCCCGTGCAGGGGTGGAGCAAGCTCCTGCCTCCGTGGATTCTCCCCCTCTATGGGATCAGCGCTCTCGCCGCAGTCCGCACCCGCCGGGCGTTCCTCCCGATGGGGGTGCTGATCCTCGGCAGCGCGATCTGGCTCTATCTCTAAGGTCGCAAGCACGGCCCTTCGAGCCTCAGGTCACAAGTCGTCAGAAGTGTCGCCTTCGGCAACGTTATCGGTCTAGTGGTGTATTGGAGGGTGTACTTTTGCCCTGCATTGCGGGACTCAAGTCCTGCCTCCAAAAATACGCGTTGCAACGCAACGCCCCGCAATCCATCATCCAACCGCGCCGCCACTCGGCGCACCAAAATTTCTCATTTCTCATCAACCCAAATTATGCAGTAGATAGTGCGTCAGATGCGTCGATGCTCGGTGTGTAGGGGTGCACAGCCAAAACGTAGGCGCACCCGGAGGGGGAGGAGCGTCAAACAAAGGCAAACTGCTTTGCCTTTGTCGCTCCGCACGGCGCTGCGTCTATGCCGTAGGCATCGCAGACGCCCGACCTAGGCTTTGGATGTGTCGCCCATGTCGCCGATAATCGATGCAGATGGCGTGCTGGCTAATGCATATTTTGGATTCAATCACTCCCACCCTTCCGAGGCGAGACGGTGGCCGTATTTGGCCTTTTGGTACCGGGATCGGTTTTTCATTTTTTGGAGTCGGTTGAGGCGGGTCATCTCCTCCTCCCGCATTCCGTCCAGCGTTTCGTCGTCGAACCCTTCGCCGCATACGACGGGGATCATCTCCCGGATATAGGCTTCACTCTGAGTCAGGTATTCCGAGTCGAGCCGGATCGGTTCGCACGCGTCGAGTTTTTCGAGAAGATAGCGGAATTTCGTGGAAAACGCCGCGGCGTCGACCGTCGGATCGCGGAACATCCGAAAAAGATTGCGGGTGAATTTTTCGAGGGTCTGGATATATTTTTGGCGTTTGTACTTTTCGATCTGGCGGGGGGTGAAGCGTTTCCCGGCCGGACTCATCGCTCGATGATGACGGGGGTCCCGACCCGCACGGCGCTCCAGAGCCAGTCGAGATCTTTGTTGGTCAGCGCGATGCAGCCGTTGGTCCAGTCGTGCTGCAGGGTGTAGCTGTCGCCATGACCGTCCCGGTTCCAGTAGGGCTGGCCGTGGAACGTGATGTAGTCACCGGGCTTGACCCCCAGTTTCCGTGCTCTGGCCAGGTCCTCGGCGTTGGGATAGGAGATTGTCATCGCCCGATATTTGAGGGTATGGCACCGCTTGTCTACGATCCGATAATGTCCCACGGGGGTGCAGAAATCCCCCTGCCGGGTCTTGGGCCCCAGGCGCATGGTATTTTTCCCCAGCGACGCCCGGAAGACCTTGATCACCTTGCCGTTGTGATAGATATAGACTTTGTGCTCCCGCTGTTTGATCACCACCTTGTCGGCGGCACGATCGGGACGGAAGGGGACGGGTTTGCAGTCAGCCGCGCTGTAATGCCCTACTTTGCGACCTCCGCCGCCGGGCCCCATACAGCCCGACAGGAAGACCATCAGACCGGTCGCTGCCATGACGATCGCACGTTTCATCCTCGCTCCTGATTCGAAAGATTGGGGTATTGTAACAAAATGTAGGGAAAGTCGGGTGGTGTAGAAAAAATGACGGTAGACGGGACGGCTTATTTCGCCGCCGCCTTTTTGGCCGCTTCGAGGGCCTCGGCATAATCGGGTTCGTCGGTGATCTCGGGGACGAGCTGCTTGTAGACGATCTCCCCGTTGCGGTCGACGACGAAAATCGCCCGGGCGGTCACGCCCGCCAGAGGCCCCTCGGCGATGAGGACGCCGTAGGCGTTGGCGAAATCTTTGTTGCGGAAGTCGGACGCAACGGTGAGGTTCTCGATCCCTTCGGTGGAGCAGAAGCGCTTAGCGGCGAAGGGGAGGTCCATCGACACGACGGTGACGTCCAGCCCTTCGATTCCCGCGGCTTCCTGATTGAATTTGCTCGTCTCCATCGCGCAGACGGGGGTGTCCAGCGAGGGGACCGCGATGATCAGTTGGGCGTTCTCTTTGGCACCGCCGACGGTGATTTCGCTCAGGTCGTCCGATTTGACGACGGTCACTTCGGGAGCTTTGTCTCCGACATTTTTCTCGTTTCCGGCCAGTTTGACTTCGTTTCCTTTGAGGGTTACGGTTGCCATGGTATTTCCTTTAGGTGATGTGATTGGAATTGTGACGCCTACCCCGTTCGGGGTAATGCACTGATGAGAGTATAGCCTAATTTGGAGTAATTTTGTCCTATTTGGCCGGAATGGGAGTGCTGCCGGCAGTCGATGTTACCCCGTTGCACACTCTTGCGGGGAGAGTTACATCCCGGGGATGCGGGGGATTTTGCCCAGTTTGGAGTTGCGGCAGTACCAGCCCCACCCTTTTTTGAGCCAGTGGCCGATGACGGGCATGGGGATCATCTTGCCCCCCTTGTGGGTGCGGTAGACGAAGGCCGCGCCGTCCCCGCTGTCCATCACGCACAGAATGTTGATATGGTCCCGGTACCCTTTGCGCTCGCTTTTTCCCTTTTCGAACGCGTCGATATTGAAGGCGGTGTTGCGGGCCATCACTTCGG
Organism: Campylobacteraceae bacterium; assembly: GCA_027081405.1. Lineage (GTDB taxonomy): Bacteria > Campylobacterota > Campylobacteria > Campylobacterales > Sulfurovaceae > Nitratifractor. Next base: position 7,949 of record JALWKO010000086.1, read on the forward strand.
CGATGTGCCCCTGCTTGGCCCGCCAGTCGGGCCCCTCCAGCGCCGCCGAATCGCCGACGGCGTAGACGCGGGAGGCTTCGGCCCCCTCCCCCAGGTCCACCTGGCAGTAGTCGTTGATTTTGATCAGCCCCGCTTCGTTGAGGGGAAGATCGGAGCGTCGGAAGACCGGATGGCCGTCACCGGCGGGGATGAACATCGTGAAATCGCTGAGTAGCTTGCTATCGTCCTCGAAGACGATCCCGTCGGCTTCGAACCGTTTGATCTTTTTGCCGAAATGTTTGTGGATCCTCAGTTTATTGAAAAAAAGATCCATCATCTTCAGCGCCTGGGGCCCCATCCGGGCTCCAGGGGACTCCATCGGAGCGAAGAAGGTGAGTTCGAAGTTGTCGCGGATCCCCCGCTTTTTCAGATCGTTGTGGACGTTGAAGAGGACCTCGAACGCCGGGCCGCCCCGGACGTTGCTGGGGTCTTTGGGGTTGCCGCCGAACCCCATGGCGATCCTGCCTCCCCCCCGCGCGACCAGCGCATCGATCCGGTCCCGGATCGCCAGTGCCTCTTCGGGTTTGCCGCAGATGGAGAGGAAATGTTCGCTCCCCTCATGGCGGACTTTGCCACTCCCGATGGCGATCACCAGATAGTCCCCCGAATATTCCCCTCCTTTCCCGACGGCCGTGCGCTCTTTGGCCCGGATTTCGGTGATTTCGTCGATCACCAGATCGAAGCCGTGCGCCTTTTGCAAATCCGCGAGGGGGACACAGATCTCTTCGAATTCGACCTCGTGGGTGGGGATCCAGATCGAGGTGGGATAGATGTAGAAATAGTCCCGATCGCTGACGAGGGTGACCGGATATCCCTCTTTCCGGAGGAAAATCGCCGCTTCGACCCCGGCGAATCCGCCGCCGAGAACGAGAACCCGTTTTTTGTCGGCCATAACACACCTCCATGCATAATCTAAAATGAATTATAGGATAATTTTTGGAAATGGGAGGAGGGAAGGCGCCCCGGATCAGGGGTGCTGTTTTTTGGCTTTTTCGACTTCGTCGTATCGGGGGTAGACGAAGACCGTTTTGCGGATGACCGAAACCCGTTTGGGATCATCGATCGCATATGCGTGAATTGTAATGGGAATGGGCGTGTCCTTATGGGTGTTGTGGGCCAATTCCTTGGTAGTGCGCAAAATGATGACTTTTTTCTTCTTCTTGAGAGCCCCCAGGTGGAAGGGCTCTTTGGGGCGAACGATTTCGATATCTTTGTTCCCCAGTACTTCGAAGGTGTACTTGTGGGGCTTCTCCTCGGTATTCTGGAAGAGGAAGATATAGTCGTTTTCCACCGCGCCGCCGGGGAGAATCTTGTACAGACGGGTCGTTTTGTTGACGTTGAGAAGCATATGTTCCTTTTTGCTTCCCATGACGAACAAAGCAGTCAGTACGATCCCGAGAACGACGAAATAACCGATGATCTTGGGACGGAAATACCGGGTTTTCCCTTCGTGCCGCAGAGTTTCACGCTCACTCGACCACTGCACCAGACTGGGGCGGCCGAACGCCGCTTGCACCTTGGTACACGCATCGACACATTCGAGACAGTTGATACACTCCAGCTGCAGCCCCTTGCGGATGTCGATATGGGTGGGGCAGACCTTCACGCAGCTTTCGCATGCGGTACATTCCGCTTCGGGCTCTTTGGCCTTGAGCTCCTTGAGGGAGTGGACCGCTTTGTGACGCTCGTTCCCTTCTCCTTCGTAGATGTGCCCCCCGCGGATGGGATCGTAGACCGCCATGATCGTATCGTCGTCGTACAGAACCGACTGAACCCGGCTGTAGGGGCAGATGTAAATACAGAAATTCTCTTTGATAAACACGATGTCGGCAATAAGAAACAGTGCCACTCCGATCCAGAATCCCATCAGGATGGGGTGATCCCCCGGATGCTGGATATACTGGAAGAAATCTTCGGGTGGAACGAAATACCACAGAAAATCGGCCGCGGCCACGAACGCAAGGATCGACCACAGGGCGATGGCGATCGCTTTTTTGGCTTTGTTCTCGGGCTTGGACATATCCGGCTCGATCTGTTTGTTGTTGATCCGTTTGCGTAGATGGAGCAGTTTGGTCTCGAACAGATCCCGGTAGATCACGCGGAAAATGGTCTGGGGACAGGCCCAGCCGCACCAGACCCGCCCCCCCAGGGCGGTCATGGCAAAGATCCCCAGAAAGAGCAGCATCAGCAAAAAGGGCATCAAATAGAGCTCTTGCATGTCGAATCGGACAAAAAGGAAATGGAGCTGCTTGTGGTCGAAGTTGAGGAGGAAGAAATGGTTGCCGTGAATTCGGATCCACGGAAGTACCAGAGCAATGATCGTAGCTGTAACGTAGCCCCAGTACCGGCGAATCCGATAGGGGATCCACCCTTTGAGATACTCTTTGGCCAGATTTTTTTTGGGCTTTTTGGCCGCTTCGGAGCCGATCGTGGTCTCTTGCATCGTTTCCCTTTCCTGGATTTTTCAATTGTCGGATGAACCGTTCGCGTCCGGTGACGCCGCGAGGGTACAAGCCAGCTCGGGCTCGTACGCCGCCTCTTTCCGATACCGTTTTTTGGCCTCTTCCAGCCAGGCGTCATCGAGGATCTTTTTGAGATTCCTCGATTCGATGTAGTCTTTGAGCGAACTGCGGCTCACCCCAAGCTCCCGGGCAAGGGCGCTGACGCTCCTGCCCGCTTTCAACCCCGCCATTATAGCAGGGAGATATGCATCGAACTTGGAGGCGGATCGGCGCCCTTTGGGGCGGCCGGGGCGGGAGGCGCGGGGTTGCTGTTTTCCCGACTCCTCCCCCATCTGGACGATCAGAGGAAGGATCCGCGCCAGACCAATCTCCCGGTCGACCCGGAGGCGGTGGGAGGCGATGTGGAGCGTAATCCCGCGACTGAGCATGCAGTTGATCACCACGATCACCTCCTCCATCGCCCGTCCCAGGATCTCGATCCGTTCCGCGACCACCTCGTCTCCTGCTTCGAGGGAGTGGAGGAAATCCTGAAACGGCTCCCGTTCCCGCAACGGACGATCTCCCGGTTCGAAATCGATGAATTCGCTCTCGATGACCATGTCCTGCTCCCCCGCATAGGCCAGAATGGCCGCACGCTGGGAGAGGAGCGACGCTTCGCCGGAGAGTTGTCTGATCAACGCATAGGTCACAACAAAACTCCTTTCCGGTCACAGCCGAATCGTAGCGCGCGATTGATGAAAGAATCCTTAAATATCCGCTTTTTTTCGTCAAAACCTTTCACCTATATGGTATAATCCATTGAAAATAACGAGCCGGAGGACCCCATGCCCCTGACCCATCTGGATGCCAACGACAAACCCCGCATGGTCGACGTGGGGGCCAAGGATCCCACCGAGCGGAACGCCACCGCCAGCGGCGTCATCGCCATGAGCCCCGACGCGTACCGGGCGGTAATCGAAAACACCGCCAAAAAGGGACCGGTTCTGCAAACCGCCGTCATCGCGGCGATCCAGGGGGCCAAACGGACCCCCGATCTGATCCCGATGTGCCATCCGCTGATGCTCACGGCGGTCGAAACCGAGATCGAGGAGCTCCCCGATCTGCCCGGATTCCGCCTCTGGGTCACCGCCAGGCTCAAAGGGAGAACGGGGGTCGAGATGGAGGCCCTCACCGGGGTGAGCGTGGGGTTGCTGACGATCTACGACATGCTCAAAGCGATCGACAAAGGAATGGTAATCCGCGAAATCCGGCTCGAATCCAAAAGTGGAGGAAAAAGTGGGGACTTTCGACGAGAATAAACAAGCCGAACTGACCTATCCCCGCCGCTGGGGATTCAAAATCATCGGCAGAGACAAGGAGAAGCTGGCCAAAGCGGTCGAAGATGTCCTGGGGCACAAGGAGCACCTCTCCTCCCCGGGCAACGCCTCCCGCACCGGCAAGTTTCACAGCCACAATGCCAGCTGCGAAGTGGAATCCAAAGAGGAGCGGGACAAGCTCTTCAAAGCCTTCCAGGACCACGACGACGTGGATATGGTGATTTAGCGCCTTTGGCGCAGTATATAGTCGATAGACTCTAGTCGTTAGTTGTCCGTCATAGGTACGCGTTGCGCGGCAACGCCCCAAAATTTCTTATTTCTATCTGCTCATTTCTCATTCGGACCGTGCCGCTACGCGGCGCCCTTTCACTCCTAACTCCTCACTGAACCAAGCATCCGCTCCGCCGTCAGGCTCGCCACCATCGAGAGGATCACGTAGGCGAGGAAGAAGTAGATCCCGATCTCCGCTTCGGCCCGGCTCACGTCGGTTCCCCGGGAGGTGAGAAAAACCAGCAGCAGCGCAACCACGAAGACATCCAGCATCGACCATTTCCCCAGATGCTTGAAAAATCGGACCATCTTCGCCGCGAACGGACGGGTCTCGTAGAGGGAGAGAAACAGCAGCGAGAGGGTCTTGACGGCGGGCAGCAGGACCGAAAAGAGCAGAATCACCCCGGCGATGGGGAGGTTCCCCTCGTGGTAGAGTTTTTCCACCGACCCCAGGATCCCTTTGGATTCGAAGGAGAGGACCACATCCCCGAGATACTCCACGTTTTTGTGGACCGTCACCATCAGAATCGGCGTCACCAGTCCGTTGATCAGGGCGATCAGCGCCGCGACAGAGAGCAGCCCCGTCGCCATCCGGATCGGCAGTAACCACGCACTCAGCAGCGCCGCCAGGACCGCCCCCGCGAAGTAGAGTGCGATCCGCTCGGCCCGTCCTTTGGCCGCACGTTCTTTCTCCCGGAGCCGCTGCAACTTTTCGCGCAGATCGTTTTTCACCGCACCGAAAGTGAGCATACTGGCCAGATCCTTGAGGCGGGAGCGGGCGACGGTCTCCGCCTGCATCATCCGGGCCGTCTGGGCGGCGGCGTCTTCGTACTCCACCGCCGCTCGATACCCCTCTTTGCCCAGCCAGGCCATCAGCACCAAGAGCGCCACACTCCACAAAAGTCCCAACAGTTCCCGTTTTTTCATGGGTTGATTATAACGAAAGGATATAATCAGCGAATGATGAACGAGGAATGAGGAATGAGGAACCGATGAAAAAAGAATTGTCCGAAATTGAAACGCTGAAACGGATCGTTCTGCAGGCCGGAGAGATCGTCCGAGAGGGGTATCGCTCCCGCAAGGAAATCCGTCACAAAGGGACGGTGGATCTGGTCACCCAATACGATGTGGAGACGGAAAAATATCTTCTGAATGCACTGGCCGATGCCTTTCCCGGCTACGCCCTGGTGGGGGAAGAGAGCTACGACGGAACCTACGATCTGGAGCGGGCGATCTATATCGACCCGATCGACGGCACCGCCAATTTCGTCCACGGCATCCCCCACCTGGCGATCTCACTGGGGCTTTGGGAGGCGGAAGTTCCCCGCCTTGCGGTGGTCTACAACCCGATCCTCGATGAGCTCTTCTGGGCCGAACGGGGGGCGGGGGCCTGGCTGGGCGAGGAGCGGCTGCGCGTATCGGAGGATGCGGTGCTGCAAAACGCCCTGATCGCCACCGGTTTCCCCTACGCCAAAGTCGATAGAGGTCCCGAATACCGCTGGGTAGTGGAGGCCTTTTCGACCCTCTTGCCTCGGATCCAGGATTTCCGCCGTCTGGGGGCCGCCGCTTGCGATCTGGCCTACCTGACCCGGGGGATTTTCGCGGGATTTTATGAGATCGATCTCAAACCCTGGGACGTGGCCGCGGGAATCTTGCTGGTTCAAGAAGCGGGCGGAACGGTGAGCAACCTGGAGGGGCGCCCCTACCGCTTCGGGGACAAAGGGATTGTCGCAGGGAACCCCGAAATTCACCAACGATTGCTGGAGCAACTTCCCCAATACACCAATAACCAATAACCAATACACGAACGCGTCAGCGTTCCGAAACTTCGAAATAGATCAGCAGTGTCTTTTGATAGAAGTTGTCGTTGTCGTCACTGACCATGACGAAACGGTCGGCCCCCACACGGGCCAACCCTTCGAAGTTGTCCACGGCCCACCCTTTGGAACTGTCCATCCTTGCCAGGACTTTGGTGGGGCACAATCCCTGACGGCAGCGGTCGATCTGCACCTCACGCAAGGTGATTACGATAGGGTCCAGGACCCCGGTGATGGAGCGCTCCAAGACCAGGAAGTTTCCGTTATCCAGCACCTCCAGGGCCGTGACGGCGCTTTTGGGCTCTTGGCCGCGCAGAAAGCTCCACTTTCGACCGTCGAGAGCGTAGAGGGTCTGAACCTTCTTGGAGCGCGCTTTTACCGGAAATTCGGCGGCGGTCACCAGCCCGTATTTGGGATGCCAAGCCAGGGCTTCGAGCCCTTTGTTTTTGCTGCGGAATTTCCCCATTTCATCGATGGATTTAGGCAGACGCAGATAACGGACGATCCGTCCGTCATAGCCCACTTGTGCGATACGCGGCTTCTCCTCGAAACTCACATAGAGCCGCCCTTTGCCGTCAAGGGTCAATCCCTCGCTGTCTCTACGCCACTTTTTGAGCTTTTTGCCGTTTTTTTTGCGTATTCGCGCCCCCGACTCCGGGACTAGTTCCCGGATTTTCCTCCGTCCAAAACGGGCCCGGAAACGAAAGAGTTTCCCCTCATCACTGACCATAAAAAGCCTGTGGCGCTTTTTCAGGAAGGCCAGATCCGAGATCTCGGCGAATCGATATTTACCGATCCGATCGAAAACGAGTTCTTTTTGATCCAAGATGCGCAAGGAACCGACACGATCGGTACTCCAACCGGGAGGACGGATATCGACGGACCGAATCTCAGCATGGAGTGCCACGATAAACCATGTGATCGCCAACACACGCCACACGACCTACCCTTTTTGAGGATGTCGATGGCGCCACCATGCACGCAACAGCAGCCAGGCGATGGAACAATCGATCATCACATCGGCATAGTTGAAAACCGCAAAATCGAATCCACAATGCCAGTATACGTAATCGACCACCGCTCCTTGGGTAAAGCGGTCCCAGAGATTCCCCAGCGCCGCACCGAACAAAACGCCCAACGCGAACGGCTCTAGCCGCAACCAGCGTTCCCGGACGAAATAGGCGAACATTCCCCCAATAAGCACCGTTTGCATCCATTTGAGCCAGGGGCCGAGAAAACTCAGAAGGCTAAATGCCACTCCCCGATTGAGATGCAGTTCCAGCGATATACAGCGGCTGTGCCATTGATATCCGTCCAGAAACAGCTCTTTGATCCCATGGTCGATCCACCAGGTTCCCAATGCCGCCAGGAGGAAAACCGCTGCGATCCTCACTGCCCGAGTTCCTTGCGGAAAAAGGCTTCCACCCGTTGCATCATCGCATCCAAAGTCCGCTCATCGTTCCCCTCCAGCAAAAGGCGGATCTTGTTTTCGGTCCCCGAATAGCGGAAGAGGTGCCGCATCCCCGCTTCGTCAATCTCCCGCCGGAGCGCAGCCAACCCCTCCAGCTCTTCCAGCGGCGTCTTGCGGGAAACGGTAAGATTGAGCAATTTCTGGGGATAGAGATCGAAAGGGTTGAACGCCTCGCTGGCCCGCTTGCCGGTGCTTACCAGATAGGCGAGCGCCTGCAGGGCGCTGGAGATGCCGTCGCCGGTTTTGGCGAAATCGCTGAAGATGATATGCCCGCTTTGCTCCCCTCCGAAGTTGAGGTCGTGTTCTTGCATCATCTCCACGACGTTTTTGTCCCCCACGGCGCTCCGGTAGAGGGTGATGCCGTGGCGCTGCAGATAATCATTCAACGCTTGGTTACTCATCACCGTGGCGACCATCCCGTCATTTCGTAACTTTCCTTGGGACTGGAGATAGACGGCCAAGACCCCCAACAATTTATCGCCGTCGATCACCTCTCCACGCTCATCCACCATCACGAGCCGATCGGCATCCCCATCCAGGGCCACCCCCACGTCTGCCCGATAACGGAGCACCTCTCTGGCCAGGTATCCGGGATGCATCGCCCCGCAGCCTTCGTTGATGTTGAACCCGTTGGGCTCATCCCCGAGTACCACCACGTCGGCCCCCAGTTCGCTGAGCACCGTCGGAGCCACCCTATACCCCGCACCGTTGGCGCAGTCGACTACGATCCGAAGCCCGGAGAGGGTCAACTCCCGCGGAAAGGAGTTTTTGATATGGACGATGTAGCGCCCTTCCACGTCATCGATCCGTTTGGATTTTCCGATCTTCTTGCCGGTCACCTGGGCGGCGGCGATCGCTTCTTCGTCCCGATAGATCGCTTCGATCTCCTCTTCGATCTCTTTTGCCAACTTCATCCCTTTGGCATCGAAAAATTTCACACCGTTATCGTAATAGGGGTTGTGGCTGGCGCTGATCATGATCCCGGCATCGCAACGCATATTCTCGGTCAAAAAAGCCACTGCCGGAGTGGGCATGGGACCGATCTGGATCACGTCGTACCCCACCGCCGTCAGTCCCGATACGATCGCATTTTCGATCATGTACCCACTACGTCGGGTGTCTTTGCCCACGAGGATTTTGTTGGTCCGTGCCTGGGGACGGAATCGGATCCCCGTCGCCATCGCCAGCCGCATCGCCACCGGGGCCGTCACTTTGACACCGGCTTTTCCTCGTACTCCATCCGTTCCAAAAAGCTTATCCATACGTTCGATGCCTCACTTTTTAATATTTGAGCCACGATGATTCAAAATTCCAATCGAAATCATCGGATTTTCTGGTGATAAAATCTTATCCACGTTTGTCCCCTTTTTGCCTTTGTCCCGCGTATTAACGGGCCGGAACAACCGTTCTTTAAAGTTTTTTCGATAGAATTCGCCCACTAAATAGACTCTCGCGCGCACCGCAGACGCGACGTCGATTTCCGAAATTGATTTCGAAAATTCATTAAAGGAACGTAACCATGGCAAACCACAAATCGGCAAAAAAACGGATCAAACAGACCATCAAGCGGACCGAGCGCAACCGCTACTACCGCACCCGGATGAAACACATCGTCCGCGCCGTCCGCGAAGCGGTGGCCGCCGGCGACAAAGAGAAAGCCCTCGAGGCCTTCAAGATCGCCAACAAACAGCTCCACCACTATGTGAGCAAAGGGGTGATCAAGAAGCAGACCGCCGCCCGCAAAGTGAGCCGGCTCCACAAACTGGTCAACAGCCTCGACGCCGCCTGATCCCACGCCCCTCCCCTCCGGCGGGGCGAACCCCCCCTCGCCCAGGATCGCCCATGTTCCAGGAGAAACTCCGCCCCTTCATCGAACGATACGAAGAGATCAACGCCCTTCTGAGTTCCCCCGAGATCGCCGCCGACGTCCGGCGGATGACCGAACTGAGCAAGGAACAGTCCTCCCTCGCCCCCCTGGTGGAGAAAGCGCGGGAATACCTGAAGACCCTCGACGCCATCGCCGAAAACAAGGAACTCCTCGCCGACGAAGAGCTCGGCGATCTGGCCCGGGAAGAACTCAGTGATCTCGAACCCCGCCTCGAGCGGCTCGAAGAGGAGATCAAAATCCTCCTCCTCCCCAAAGACCCCAACGACGAAAAAAACATCTACCTGGAACTCCGTGCCGGCACCGGCGGGGACGAAAGCGCCCTTTTCGTGGAAGACATGTTCCGGATGTATCTGCGCTTCGCCGAACAGCAGGGGTGGAAGGTCGAAATCGTCAGCTCCTCGGAAGGGGGCGCGGGGGGATACAAGGAGCTCATCGCCCTGGTGCGGGGGGAGAAGGTCTACAGCAAACTCAAATATGAAGCGGGGACCCACCGGGTCCAGCGGGTCCCGGCCACCGAAACCCAGGGGCGGATCCACACCTCCGCCATCACCGTCGCGGTGATCCCCGAGGTGGAGGATGTGGAGGTGGAGATCAAACCCAACGAAATCCGCATGGACGTTTTCCGCTCCAGCGGCTGCGGGGGCCAGAGCGTCAACACCACCGATTCGGCGGTCCGACTCACCCATATCCCCACCGGAATCACCGTCGCGATCCAGGACGAAAAATCCCAGCACAAAAACCGGGAAAAGGCGATGAAAATCCTCAAAGCCCGGGTCCATGAAGCGATGATGCGCGAACAGCTCGAGAGCACCTCCGCCCAGCGGAAGCTCCAGGTGGGTACCGGCGACCGGAGCGAAAAGATCCGCACCTACAACTACCCCCAGAACCGGATCACCGACCACCGGATCGGCCTGACCGTCTACGCCCTCGAAGACGTGATGCAAAATGGCACGCTGGAGCAGATCATCGACCCCCTCATTGCCCACGCCCAGGCCGAAGCGATCAAGGAGGCGGGGCTGTGAGGGGGCACTACGAATACAAGGCGGTCCTCTACCGCGAGGGGATGCTCGGATCGCTGCTACTGGGACAGTCCAAAATCGATCCGGTCCGTTTCAGCGATTTTCTCAACCACCAGGCCCGGGAAGGGTGGGAAGTGGTCACGATGGAAAAGGACATCCGCCGCATGCTCCTGTTCTGGAAACGAGAGGGGTATGTGGTGATACTCAAAAGGGAACGCCGATGAATGCACTGAATATCGCCGGAATCCTCGTCGCCGCGATCCTCCTGGTCTGGGGAGTCCTCTTTCTGGGGCAGATTTGGGGGGAGTGGCTGGAATGGACCACCTTCTTCAAGCTCACCGTCAGCGCCGCCGTCACCGTGGCGGTGATCGGGATCGTCGCCCTGATCATCCGGGAGCTCGGACGCCAAAAGCGGCTCAAGGACGACGGCTACCTCGACTAAGGCGGGGGAGATTTATTCCCGATAATGTACAATCAAGGCGAAACGATCCCAACAAGGAAAGACGATGCGACTGGATGACGAACGGGAAAGCTCCTATGTAGAAGACCGACGCGGCGAAGGGCCCGTCGGGCCGGGCGGCGGGGGGATCTCCCTGGGGACGGCGATGATGCTCTGGCCCCTGATCCGTCCTCTGTTGCGTAGCCGGATCGGATGGATCCTCCTGGCCATCGGAGCATTCGTCTATTTTTCGGGCTTCAACCCGCTTTCTTTGACCCATAGCCGTTCTTCCCGAACCGTCCATCATGCTCGGGACGATCGGGAAGCCGTCTTTATCAAAAAAGTACTCGCCAGCACCGAAGACGTCTGGAGTTCCCTCCTCCCCCGTTACGGGATCCGCTACCGTCCCCCCACGCTGGTGCTCTACCGGGGATCAACCCGGAGCGGATGCGGCTTCGCCCAGGCCCAGATGGGCCCCTTTTACTGCCCCAACGATCAGAAGGTCTATCTCGATCTGGGCTTTTTCGACGAACTGGCCCGCCGCCACGATGCACCGGGAGATTTCGCCCAGGCCTACGTCCTGGCCCACGAAGTGGGGCATCACGTCCAGAACCTCATGGGAATCCTCCGAAAGGTCCACGCACTCCAGCAACGGGCTCTGCGAATGGGGGACAAAGTGCGGGCCAATCACCTCCAGATCCCCGTCGAACTCCAGGCCGACTGTTTCGCGGGGGTCTGGGCCCACCACGCTCGGCAATATCTCGAACCGGGAGACATCGAAGAGGCGATCCGGGCCGCTTCCCACATCGGCGACGACACGCTGCAGAAACAGGCCCGCGGATACGTAGTCCCCGACTCCTTCACCCACGGCACCTCGGCCCAGCGGGTCCGATGGTTCCAGGTGGGCTACCGAAGCGGCGATCTACGCAGCTGCGACACCTTCGGCCGCTGACCCCTCTCACCGTCTCCCGCGGGAGATCCCCAGTTTCACTTTGAAATCCTCCACCCCGCCAAGGAGCAGCACTTTCGCCCGTTGCACTTCGATTCCGGCACGGACCGAAGCCACCTCGGCACGGGCGGCCGCCAGATCGGCGATGGCCCGGCTCAGCTCGTCCCCGCTGGCGAGCTTGTTGGCGAAACGCCCCCGCACCAGACGGTAATACGATTCGGCGGAACGCTCCTGCATCCTGGCGCTGTGCAGGCGGGCATAGAGGGCGTCCAGATCGAGGCGGGCGTTGGCGATCTCGGTGGCCACCCGCCGCCGATAGTCTTCGAGCTGGGAGAAACGGGCCATCTTCCGCAGCCGTGCCGCCTCGAGCCGATGGCGATCGGCGCCGCCGGAAAAGAGGTTCCATTCCACTCCGACCCCCACGTAGCTCCGATCGGCGTTGCTGTATCCGTCGCCGTCGAGCGCCAGTGTGTCCCCCTGCCGCTTGAGGACCGCCTCCAGCCCCACATGGGGGTAGAACCGGCTTTTGGCCTGCCGGATACGGGCTTCGTCGATCCCCAGAGCCGCACGGAGCATCCGGGTGTCGGCCCGGTTCCGGTAGGCCCGCCCGATCAGCGTCCGCAGCGCCAGTTTCCCCCGGACGGGGATCCCCCCGCGGCATCCGTCGATCCGCCGCCCGGCCAGATAGGAGAGGGAGTTGAGCAGCTGCCTGCGTCGGCTGCGCGTTTTGGCCAGATCGGCATCGACTGCGTAGAGGCGGGCGCGCACCGCATAGAGATCGGCCGGGGCGAGCAGTCCGTTGCGATACATCCCTTCGGCCTTTTTCACCGCCGCCGCGGCGGCCCTGCGGGCCTTTTGCAACGCGTCGATCACCGCGTCCAATCCTCGGACGGTACTGTAGAGCGTACTCGCTTGCAAAATCAGATTCCGTTCGATGTCGAGGACCTTCAACCGCGCCTGCAGCGCCTTGAATCGGGCCTCGTCGATCGCCGCGGAGATCGCGAAACCGCTGAAGAGAGGGTAGCGCAGGGCCAGCTCCCCCTCGAATCGGTTGCGTTTGCCCACCGGTTCGGTACTCGGGACGGGGAGGAAAGGAAGCCGCAGCGTCATCGTCGGACGCTCCCGCAACCGAACGGCCGAGAGTCGGGCGTCCAGAGTCGGCCAGAGCACCCCTCTGGCCGCTGCTTCCATCTCCCGGGCCGCCGCTTCCATACTCCGGGCACTTTGCAGTGTCGGGGAGGAGAGGATCGACCGGATCGTCTCCTTGTAGTTCAGCATCGCGGCGGCCAACGGCAATCCCGCCGATACCGCCATCGCTATGATCCACCGTTTCATGTTCCGACCCCCCTTTGCGGCTCTTTGAAGACGAACAGCAGCGCGACGAACACGGCGCCGAGCACCGCCCAGTACGCCGCGTGCATGAAGGTGTTGTAGAATCCGTAATTGTACCCCATGAAGGTCTCGTAGTTTCCGAAAAGCACCCGGATCTGCTCCGCTGTCATCCCCGAGAGCTCCTGCATACGCTCCAGAACCCATCGCAGATACTCCGTATTTTGCAGCTCCTCCATCCGCAGGAAATGGAGATTTTTGAAATACTCCATGTTGTTGGTGGCCAATGCCGTACCGAAGCTTCCTCCCACGAAGCGGAAATAGTCCATCAGCACAATCGCCAGCTCCCCTTTGTTTCCGGGGGCGTTCTGGAGCACCATCACCGTCACCGGGGCGAAAAAGAGCCCCATCCCGATCCCGAAAGGGATCGTCAGCAGCATCGCCTGATGGAGCGGGGTGTAGTAATCGAGCCGGGGCAGCAGCCAGAACGACGCCCCCAGATAGACCAGCGTCGCCAGCGCCACGGCCCGCTTCGCTCCGATTTTGTCCGAAAGCATCCCCGCAAGCGGAGAAAAAATCCCGATAAAAACCGCAAAAGCGAAAACGGCGACCCCCGCATCGAGTGTCGGCAGCCGTTTGATGTGCTCGTAATACACCGGCAGCAGATAGAAATACTGATACATCGAAAAACCCAGGATGAAAAAGTAGATCATCATCCCGTTGGCAAAAAGGGGATTGCGAAAGAGGGAAAAGTCGATCAGCCGGTATCTGGACCAAATCTCGCTGAGGGCGTAGAGGAGAAAGCCGGCGACGGTGACGAGCAGAAGCAGACCAATCGTAGCGCTGTTGAACCAACCGTACTGCTGCCCCCGGGAGAGCATCACCAGCAACGCCACCGTCGCCACCGAAAGGAAGGTGAAACTGACGAAATTGAAATGCAGCTTCTCGAAAGCCCGCTCCTTCGGCAAAAAAGCCAGCCCCGCGGTCACCAGCAACACCCCCACCGGAACGTTGATGAAAAAAACCATCCTCCAGTTGTAATATTCGGTCAGGTACCCCCCGATCGTAGGCCCCAGCGCCGGGGCGAAGCTCACCCCCAGCCCGTAAAGCCCCATCGCGAGCCCCTGTTTTTCGGGGGGAAAATAGCTGAAGATCATGATGTGGCTGGTGACCATGATAAAGGCTTCCCCCGTCCCCTGAATCACCCGAAAAAGGACGATCTGCGCCAGCGAATCGGAGAGTCCGCACGCCAGCGACGCGACGGTGAACAGAGCCACCCCCGTCAGGAAAATCCCCTTGGCCCCGAAGCGTTTGATCAGGTATTCGGTGATCAGCAGCGCGATCGCCGCGGCGACCATGTAGCTGGTGATGATCCACTGCACCCCGTACATATCCGTCGCCAACGGCCCCGTGAGCTTGGGGACGATCACATCCACCACCGTCGTATCGAGAATCGCCATGAAGGCCCCGGTCATGACAATAATGGAGAAAATGGCGCGTTCTTTGGAAGAAATCTCCCAAGATTTCTTCGAGTCATTGGCCAATTGGTCATTGGTCATTGGGACTCCCGGTACTTGCAATAAAACGATTCAATTGCTTACCGGCTCGATTGAGGCGCGATAAGAAATATTCAAATGTCTCTTTGTCGATAAAATCTCTTTTGAACAGAAGTAATACCCAATGTTTTGACTCCCATAAAGATCCTCGTGCGTTATAATAGAACCTCACCTTGTCACGATAATGAAACCTTCCGTACCCTTCTGCAATATTGGCTCCGATCGAATCGACAGAACGTATAAATTGGTTTCCCATTCCAAATTTAACCTCTTGAGAAAGACGAAGGTAAATTTCCCATCCCAATTCACTCAATTCCAAAGCATTTTGATACACCTTCAGGTTTCCAAAGCTCTTTTCGCGCATCACATCTCCCCAATGACTAATGACCAGTGACCAATGACTCTCCCGCAGAGCGGGAGATTGCGACCGTCGCCCCCATTCCTGCCCGGAGTCCTTCGATCGAATCGAGGCGGATCCGCACTTCGAAGCGCTGATCGAGTTTGGTGAACTCCCCGCTGGCGATATCACGGGGGACGAGGCTGAAGGTCGAGGCGGAGGCGGGGGCGATCGCTTCCACCTTGCCGTGGAATTTCCTGCCCCCCAGCGCGTCTACCTCGACCGTGGCGTCGTTCCCCACGCGCACCCCCCGCAGCTTGCGCTCGGAGAGGAGAACCTGACAGTAGAGTTTCGTGGGATCGACCAGCGCATAGACGGGCGCTCCCCGCTTGACGACCCGGGGCGCGTCAAAAAACTTCTTGGCCACGATCCCGTCAAATGGGGCCGTCAGCCGGGTGTAGGAGAGCTTTTTCTCCACCGCCGCCAGCTCCTTGCGGGCCCCTTGGATCGTCTCCCCCATCGCGGCGATCTGCCGGTCGAGTTCGTCGAGCTGACGTCTGCGGACCCCGATCATTCGAAGTCGGTCCCGCGCCTGCTCCACCGTCGCTTCCAGGGCCCGGACTCCCGCTTTCATCGCGGCGATTTCATCCGAAAGCGCCCGCACTTTCGTCCGATAGGCTTCCACCGCATCGGGAGCCACGAGACGGCGCCGCCGCATCGTTTCGTACCGTTTCAGATCTCTCCGGAGCTTCTGGAGCCTGGCCTCGGCCGAGCGGATTTTCCACCCTTGCGCCTCCACCCGGGAGCGGGCCTGTGCGATCTGCGCGTTGGCGATCGACGCTTCGAGGTCCAGGGTTTTCGCCAGACGCTCCCGTTTGAGCTTGGCCGCCTGCCGTTTCTCCTGCAGCGCTCCGATTTGATGGAGGATCCGTTCCCGGGTGAGATTGAGATCGACGGGATCGATCCGGGCGAGAAGTTCCCCTTTGCGCACGGGGGTGTCGGCCTCTTTGGCCATGAGGATCACGTTGCCGCCCACTTTGAACGCCAGCGTCGCGAGGCGGTCGCTGCGAATGAACGCCGCGTCGCTCACCGCATGGGTGGAACGGTAATAGAGATAGCGAATCCCCGCCACCGCGAGGATTACAAGCATGAGCAAAATGGTGATCGTGGCGATCCTGCGTCCCACATCGGCTCCTGTGAATCGGATTCACAAAAATAGTATCTCATTCAAAATTAAGAACGACTGAGTTACAATGATCCCGTATCCAGACGACAGACCGAAAGGAGCCAGGTGAAAGCCGATCTCAAAGCCAAAGTGCTCGAAACCAAACGGAACCTCATCCTCGAGCGGGTCGCCGGAATTTTCGAAGCGCGGGGGTTTGGAGGGGTCAAGATGCAGGAGATCGCCGCCGCTCTGGGGATTTCGGTGGGGGCGCTCTACAAACTCTTCCCCTCCAAGGACGCCCTCTACTACGCCTATGTGGCCTACGAGATCGACCGCTTCCGCGAGCGTCTGCTGCACGAATGCCCCGAAGGGGAAGCCTGGGGCCCCCGCCGCTGCCTGGAGCGCTACGTCGCCCTCAAATTCGAAACCCTCTCCGCCAAACGGAAAGCGATCGAGGATCCGGTGCTGGGAGACCCCCTCTTTTTCATGAAGATGAACACCGCCCAGGAGGATCCGGCCCGTCCGATATTCGACTATCTGGCTGATCTCTTCGCCCGGATCCGACGCCTCCATCCCTTGCGGGAAGCCGACGACCGGAAGCTCGCCTATATCTTCAACTCCCACACCACCGGCTACGTGGAATACTGGATCCACTTCGGCGAAGGGCTCGACACCGATCCCCGGGAGGTGGTGGACCGATTTCTCGAAGGGGTGATACGACGATGAAAAGCAAACCCGCAATTTCCCTCGTCCTCGGCAGCGGCGGCGCACGGGGGTACGCCCATATCGGTGTGATCGAGGTGCTGGAGCGCCACGGGATCACGATCGCCTCGATCAGCGGTGCCTCGATGGGGGCGCTGGTGGGAGGGCTCCATGCGGCGGGGGCTCTGGAGGAGTATACCCGCTGGGTCCTCACCCTCGACGCGCTGGATGTGGCATCCTTGCTCGATTTCTCCTTCGCCGCCGGCGGGATCATCGAAGGGGAGAAGGTCTTCGGCCGCCTGGCGGAGATGATCGGGGATCGGAAAATCGAAGATCTCCCGATCCCCTTCACGGCGGTGGCCACCGACATCATCCGCCAAAAGGAGGTCTGGTTCCAGCGGGGAGATCTGCTGGAGGCGATCCGCGCTTCGATCGCCATTCCTTCGGTTTTCACCCCCGTGCGCAAGGGAGAGATGGTCCTCGTCGACGGCGGGGTCCTCAACCCCCTCCCCGTCGCCCCTGCCCAGGCCGACATGACCGATCTGATCGTCGCGGTCAATCTCTACGGAGAACACGAAGGCGAACCGGTCCAACCCCGGCGCGAATCGCTCCGGCGTCGGGAGCGGATCGAAGCGGCGGTGCGGGACCTTTTCCGGCGAAACGAAACCAAAGGGCGCCTCTCGATGTTCGACGTGCTGGACAAAACCTTCGACACGATGCAGGATGTTTTCACCCGCTACCGGCTGGCGGGCTACCCCCCCGATGTGACGATCGACATCCCGATGAACGTATGCAACACCTTCGATTTCCACAAAGCCGAAGAGGTGATCGAAGCGGGGCGGATCGCCGCGGAGGGGGCACTGGCCGAATCGCCGCTGCGGGAATTGATCCACTCCGTCCGAAAAGGAGGGCATCATGGATAACGGCTATCTTCGTCAACGGCAGGAACTCCGGCTCGAATACGACGGACTTCGACTGGGCGCCTTCCTGGCCCTTCCGTAGGATGCGCGGGGGATGGTTATCGTCGCCCATGGTAGCGGCAGCAGCCGGTTCAGCAGCCGCAACGCCTTCGTGGCGGCGGTTCTGCACGAAGCAGGATTCGCGACGCTGCTGCTCGATCTGCTCACCGAAGAGGAATCCCTTGATCGGCGCAACGTCTTCGATATCGATCTCCTGGCCTCCCACATGCTCCTGGCTACCCAATGGGCCGGTTCCGACCCCCCGCACGGCCCCACTTCCCATCGGATACTTCGGAGCCAGCACCGGATCGGCAGCCGCCCTCAAAGCCTCGGTGCACAGCCCCCGTCCCGTCGGAACGATCGTCTCCCGGGGAGGGCGGATCGACATGGCCGCGGAGGTTCTGGAGCGGGTGAGCGCGTCGACGCTACTCATCGTCGGGGGGTACGACCATCCGGTACTGGAGCTCAACGAAGCTGCCTACCGGCGGCTGCGTTGCGAAAAAGCCCTCCGGATCGTCCCGGGCACTACGCATCTTTTCGAGGAGCCCGGAGCGCTCGAAGAGGTGGCCCGATCGGCGCGGGAGTGGTTCCTCTTCCATCTAAGCGGATCGGAGTGAAGCGATGGGACACGACGCCTCCGGGGACCCGAAGGGCGGTTTCGGGAAACTCAGACAATACGGCCTCGCGATCTTCCTGATCGCCCTGGTCGCACTGGCCGCCATACTCATCTACCACAAACTCCACCCCTACCGGTTCCCTCCCAACCTGATCGCCGGCACCGGGCGAATCGACGGTGACCTGGTCAACCTCGGAACCAAATACCCCGGGAGGGTCGAGGAGATCGCCGACGACGACGGAACGCCCGTCCATCGCGGAATGGTGATCGCTCGGATCGGAAGCCGGGAGCAGCGGGCGTAGCTGGAAGCGCTCACCCAGGAGATCGCCGCCAAACGGGTACAACTCGAGATCGAGCGGGCCACCACCCCCCAGCTGCTCCACAAAGCCGAAGCGGCGTTGCGGAGCCGGGAATCCCAGCTCGAAGAGTTGGAGCGCCACATCGCTTCCTGGGAGGCTTTGCTCGCCCAGGACCTTCGGGATCGCAAGCGGATCGCCGATCTCTATTCCCGGAAACTGATCGCCCGGGAACAGCTGGAAAAAATCGATCTCAAAACCACCGCCGACCAAAATACCCTCGACGCCCTGAAACAGAAACGGAAACAGCTACAGGAGGCGATCGCAATCGCCCGAAGCGATCTGGAGGATGCGCGGGCGGCCCAGAAAAAAATCGAGGCGCTGCGGGACGGCATCGCCGCTCTCGAAGCCAAAGAAGCACAGGTTGCGGCAGTGATCGACGAAATGACGCTGCGCTCTCCGCTGGAGGGCTTCACCGTCGAAAAAATCGCCCATCCCGGGGAGGTTCTCGGTGCGGGGATGCCGGTGGCCACTCTGATCGATCCCCGCTCTTTGTATCTGAAAATTTTCGTCGACACCCTCCAAAACGACCGGATCAAAATCGGCGATAAGGCGGAGATTTTTCTCGACGCCCGGCCCGACCGTCCCATTCCCGCCCGGGTCGTACGGATCGCCCAAAAGGCCGAATTCACCCCCAAAGAGGTGAGTGTGCGCAGCGACCGGATCCAGCGGGTCTTTGCCGTCCATCTCAAATCCCTCCGCCCCGATCCGCTCCTCAAACTGGGGATCCCCGCCATCGGGGTCATCACCGTCGACGGCAAGGGATTGCCCAAATCGCTCGACGAGATCCCTCCTCTGTGATCCGGCGAAACGGCGGGAGTTGACGATGCATACCTTCGAAGTCTCGCACGTTACCGTCACCTACCGGGAGACCGTCGGGATCCGGGACGCTTCGCTGATCGCCGACGCGGGGGAGATCTTCGGCTTCATCGGCGCCGACGGTGCGGGCAAAAGTTCTCTGATGCACACCGTGGCCGGAGTGATCCCCTTTTCGGGATCGGTGACCTTCCGGGGACGGACATACCGCTCCCCCCGGGAGGCCGAACCCCTCAAAGACCGGATCGGTCTCATGCCCCAGGGGATCGGTCTAGTCCTCTAAGATACCCTCACCGTGGGGGAACATCTCGATTTTTTCGCCGACATTCGCAGGCTCCGGAAAGACGGCGCGTTCCGGGACTACCGTCGCAAACTGCTCCGTATGGCGGGGCTAGAGCGGTTCACCGACCGGCCCGCCGGCAAACTCAGCGGCGGAATGATGCAGAAGCTCTCCCTCATCTGCACCCTCCTGCACCACCCCAAACTGCTGATCCTCGACGAGCCCACCACCGGAGTCGATCCGCTGAGCCGCCTGGAGCTCTGGGAGATCCTCGACGGCATCCGCCGGGGGGAGGGGACCGTCGCACTGGTGAGTACCGCCTACATGCAGGAAGCCGCCCGGATGGACCGGATCCTCCTTTTCGACGAGGGGGAGATCATCGCCACGGGGACGAGCCGGGAGCTTCTCCTGGATGCCGCCGCGCACACCTATGAGCCGGTCCCGTGCCCGAGCCACCGATGCATCCGAACGGGCCATTACACCTACTCGCTGGACCCCCTCGACGCCCCCCGGAAAGCTCCGACCCTCGAAGCGCTCTTTTTCATCAACGCGCTCCGGAAAAACAAAGCGATCCCCCAGATCGAAGTGACCCCCCGGGAAAACGCCGAACCGATCCCCGAGATCGTCATGGAGGCCCGGGGGCTGACCAAGCGCTTCGGGGATTTCGTCGCCGACGACCACATCGACATGGAACTGCGCGGCGGAGAAATCCTGGGACTCCTGGGGGCCAACGGCGCGGGGAAGACCACCTTCATGAAGATGCTGCTGGGGCTCTATCCCATCGACGAGGGGGAGCTGACCCTTCTTGGGCGTCCCATCCGGAGCGCACGCGACCGCCGGGAGCTCAAATCGCGGATCGGCTACGTCAGCCGGCATTTCGCCCTCTACAAAGACCTCACCGTTCGGGAAAATCTCCTCTATTTCACCAATATGCACCGCCTCCCCCTCTCCACGGCACAGGAGCGGATCGCCCGCTATGCCGACGAACTGGGCTTTGCCCCCTACATAGACGCGCTGCCCACCGATCTGCCCCTGGGGATCAACCAGCGCTTCTCCCTCGCGGCGGCGCTGCTGCACGAACCGGTCGTACTCTTCCTCGACGAACCCACTTCGGGAGTCGACGCGATCGCCCGCAACCAGTTCTGGCAGTTGCTCGAACTTCTCAAGGAACGATGGGGGATCTCCATCCTCATCACCACCCACTATATGAGCGAAGCGGAGTTCTGCGACCGGGTCGTCCTCCTCAAAGAGGGCAAAAAAATCGCCGACGACACCGTCGAAAACCTCCATCGCCGCTTCCCCGAAGCCGAAAGTTTCGAAGAGATCTTTTTACGATTCTACAGAGAAGATGGATGAAATGATGATAGAAGTCATTGGACATGGGTCGCTGGTCATTGGGGGTAGGTCACTACCGCCGCGGCGGACCGGCACAGCTGGATCTCCTCCTCGACGCCACCGCCGCCTCCCAGGCCTTCACGACGCTGAGCTATCTCCACAACATCGTTTTGCGCTTTTCCCGCCTGCCGCTGCCGATCGAGATCAAATCCCACAAACTCTTCAACCAAAACGCCGACGACCACTCTTTCATGGCCCTGACGGAGATGCTCTCGGTCATCACCCTCCTGATCGTGATCCTCACCGCCGCCGTCTTCGTCAAAGAAAAAGAAGACGGCACCTGGGACATCATGCTCCTCATGCCCGTCGATCCCAAGGTGACGATCCTCGCCAAATCCCTCTCCCAGGTGGCGGTCGTCATGGGGGGCGTCATCCTCGCTCTGGGATTCGTCGTACTGGGGGCCTTCGACACCCCCCTCAACGGATCGTTCTGGGCTTTTGTGCTGCTCACGTTCTGCTACTCGTTCGCCAGCGCGGGGATCGGCCTTTTCGTCGCGGCGGTGAGTAGGGACGTGATGCAGGTGGCCCAGCTTTCGATCCTGATCATGATGCCGCTCATTTTCCTCAGCGGTGCCTGGACCCCCATCCATGCCATGCATCCGATCTTGCAGACCCTCTCCCTCTTCTCTCCGCTGCGCTACTATATCGAGGGGAGCGAAAGCATCTTCTACCGGGGTACCGCGTTCGCGGATCTCTGGCCCGACTTTCTCGGCGTGATCCTGCTGGGGGGCGCACTCTATCTCTACGGCTTCCGGAAGATCGGAAAACTGTTCTAACACCGCACCAAGTAACTCCCTCAATTTTTGAGAGAGCGAGACGTTGTGAGATGTGTGCAAAAAAGTGCGAAGGACTCCCCGTAGGGAATTCGAGCACTTTGTTTGTGCACAGATCGCCGCGTATCGCTCTCCCCAGAGGGTGCGGCACTTTTGCCCATATGCTGCGTTGGATTTTCTTGAATTAGCCTCCGGCTAGTCCTGCAAAAATCCGCCTTGCCTATGAACAAAAATGCCGCATCAAACGTTTGAGGGGGTCACTTGGTGCGGTGATAATCCCCCTTTTTGCCTTTCTTCTCCAGGAGAATTTCCGAGCGCCGCCGCACCTTTCCGTGTCGGAACTTCTCCAAACGGCGGTCGATCGTATCGACCCGTCGCAGCTGTTCCGAACCTTTGGGGCGCTTCGTCTCTGACAAGCGTTTCCCTCTGCCCGAAGGAACGATCCGGAAGACCCCCCACACGAGCACCCCGGCCCAGCAGACGATCCAGACCCATTTGCCCAGGAGCAGGATCCAGAGGCGGTCTTTGTACCCTACGGCGAGATTGTAGTCGACCAGGTCCCGATAGATCCAATCCGAGAGGAGGATCATCGCCGCCGCCAGGAGGATGATCCCCAGGACGCGGAGGTTGCGACGGAGGAATAGCCCCACCGCCGCCCATTTGAGATAGTGATACATCTCTAGAACCAGCTCAGACCCAGGAGCGCCAGCAACGCGACGATCCCTTTGGTTTTGTATTCGCCCAGCAGCTTGTCCTCCTCGTCGGCGATGATCATCTCCAGCTCCTCGTCGCTGAGGCTGTCGATGTCGACGCCGCTTTCGACCAGCCGGGCACGGGTACGCAACAGCGCCTTCTCCCGCAACCGTTCGGCGAACAGCTGCCGGGTTTTTGCCGGCAACGTGGCAACCATCTCGAGGATCGAATCGCCCATTTTGTCCCTTTTTTTGTCCCGAAGTATGCAGTAGCCATCTATCCTAGATTGTGAAACGGTGACGCCCCGCAGAGCGTCTTCTGGCTGCTGCATACTTCGGATTTGTTCTGGTCTATTCTATCAAAACCGGAAGCGGTGCGTTACGCGGCTCCCTGACACCGTATTCGAATCGAAACGGGCACTATCGGTCTGAAAAAGATGATAAAGATGGGTTTGAAATGAAATGCGGTTACTTTCGATGTGAAACGGTATGGAGGTGAAAGTTTGTAGGATTGAATGGAGGATAGATTCTCAGGGTGGCGTCGACCTACGTTCCCACACCCGGAGGGTGCAGTATCATCGGCGCTGGGAGGCTTAACTTCCGGGTTCGGAATGGGGCCGGGTGTGACCCTCCCGCTAGCGACACCACCGAGA
>JALWKO010000087.1 GCA_027081405.1 Campylobacteraceae bacterium
GGCAAAAGCGGCCGGAGTTTCGGCTTTCACAAAATGATGGATGTGGCCGGAGAGATGAGCGGCGCTCTGATCGCCTTCGCTCTCCTCTACTGGCTGGGCAAAAGCGAAACAGTTTTCCGGGAGCTCTTTGCCTGGACGCTGCTGCCGGGACTCCTGGCAGTCGTCATCGTCATCTTTTTCGTCAAAGATGCCCCCTACCGATCCAAACACCACATCGCGACCGTTGACTGGAGGGCCGACAAAGCGCTTCTGCCCCTGCTCTTTTTGTACTTTGCCTTCATCTTCTTTATCTTCAGCGACAGTTTCTTCATCGTCAAGGCCAAAGAGGCAGGAATCGGCATCGCATTCATCCCCCTGCTGATGGTGCTGTATAACTTCGTGCAGACGGTTCTGAGCTACTTTTTCGGGGTGCAGATCGACCGCTACAGCCCAAGACTCGTACTGGGAATCGCCATGCTTTTCGGTATCGGCGCCATGGGAGCGCTTTATATCGACCAGGTGATAGCCGGCTTCATTCTGCTGGGGATCTTCACCGTCGCCAGTCTCAATGCGGTCCGTGCCTGGATCTCCGACGAAGCGGTCAACAAAGGGACCGTCTACGGAATCTTCTACGCGGGGATGGCCCTTTTCAGCGCGGCGGGGGCCACGGTGATCGGGCTGATCTGGAAGCACTACGGAGAACACCGCGCGATCCTCTTTTCATTGATCGGCCTAACGGTCGTCGTCGCGCTCTACGGGATATTCTCCGTGAAATTTCCCCACCATCACCATGAGAAACAGTAACTATCACCGCACCAAGTAACTACCTCAATTTTTGAGAGAGCGAGACGTGGTGAGATGTGTGCAAAAAAGTGCGAAGGACTCCCCGTAGGGAATTCGAGCACTTCGTTTGTGCACAGATCGCCGCGTATCGCGCTCCCCGTAGGGTGCGGCACTTTTGCCCATATGCGGCGTTGGATTTTCTTGCACTAGCCTCCGGATAGTCCTGCAAAAATCCGCCTTGCCTATGAACAAAATTGCCGCATCAAAAGTCTGAGGGAGTTACTTGGTGCGGTGATAGATTCCGATCGGCTTCAGCGGCGCAGCGTCGCCACGAGCCGTTTGGGGAAAATCAGCAGTTCCAGCGCCTCGACGATCCCCGGAGCGAGCACTTCCGCCGTGGTGAGGAGCTGTGTCGAGAGCCCTTCGGAGCCGCATACGGCGATCCCCAGTGCCGCCGCTTCGAGCATGGCGGTGTCGTTGCTCCCGTTCCCGATCGCCACGCAGCGATCGGCCCCCAGTTTGCCCACGATCCGGGCCTTTTCCAGCGTATGGGCCCCCGCTTCCAGGATTGTCGGGGTGATCCCGATGCCGCTAAGCTGCTCTGTGGCGTTTCCGAAGGTATCGGCGGTGAGTACGTGGATCGCGAGCGCGTCCCGCAGCTTCCCGAGCGCTTCGGGAACCCCCTCCAGGAGAGCGCCGTCCCGGGCGATGGTGCCGTTGTAGTCCAGAACCAGATGTTCCAGTTCGAAAGTGCGGAAATCGGGAATTTCGATCCGTATCATCGCTCACTCCTGAGTGTACGTGCGAAGGCTTCGGCTTCGGCGGCGGGGCGCTCCCCGCCCACGATCCGGGCCAGTTCGGCGATCCGCCCCGCTTCGTCCAGCGCCTCGACGCGGCTTGCCTCCCCCTCTTTGCGGACCAGGAAATGGCGGTCGGCCCGGGCGCTGAGATGGGGCTGGTGGCTGATGGCGAACACCTGCGTCCCCTGCGCCAGCCGGGCGATCATCTCGGCGATGGCGATCGACTCGTCGCCGCTGACGTTGGCATCGATTTCGTCCAGGAAGATCACACCCCCCTGCTCCCCCTCGGGCTGCGTCGCAGCTAGGAGAGCCAGGCGCAGGCGGTTGAACTCCCCACCGCTGAGGGTCCGGGCGCTCGATCCTTGCAGGTCGATCTCCATCCGGTCGTTCCCCAGAGGCCCCAACTCGACGGTTTCGAATTCGAATCGGACCCCGGGGAGGCGGAGCCGCTCGAGCATCGGGGCGAGTTCGCTCTCCAGCTCGCGGACGAAGCGGCGGCGCTTGCGACCGATCGCGGCGGCCTCGCCCCGTAGGGCCTCCTCCTCGTCGGAGAGAAAGCGTTCCAGCGCGCTCTGGTCCTCTTCGAGCCGTTCGAGCTCTTCGAGCTCCCGTGCTTTTTCCTCCCGATACGCCAGCGCTTCGGCTACCGAACCGTGCCGTCGGATCAGGGAGGAGAGGGCCTCCAGGCGGTCGAGGATCCCTTCGACGTCGGTTTCGCTCAGCTCTTCGGCCTCGTCGGAAATCTCTTCGAACTGGGCGCGCAACTGATTCATCGCGTCGCTGAACCACCCTCCGTCCTTTCCCATCAGTTCGAAGACCTCGTCGACGGCGCTTTCGAGTTCGAAGATCCCCGAGGCCCGTTCGATCGCTTCGGCGATCCGATCGAGGCGCGAAAGGCGCTGTTTGACCTGTAGCAGCTCCTCGTACTCCCCTTCTTGGGGGGAAACGGCGTCGATCCGTTCGATCTCGAATCGGAGAAACTCGATCCGTTCGTCCCGTTCCCGACGCCGCTCAAGGATCGCCTCGTAGCGCTCCCGCTCTTTGCGGTAGCGGCGGTAGCGCCGGGCATACTCGTCCAGCTCCCGGGCATAATCCCCGTCCCGCGCCGCGCCGTAGCGATCGAGCATCCCCAAAAGCCGATCGCTCTCAAGTCCCCCCGTGTCCCGGACGCTCAAATGGCGAAAATGCCCCTCCAGCAGGGAACCCAGGAGTTTTTTGGGGATTTTCTGACCGTCGACGTAATAGCTCGTACGCCCTTTGCGGACCATTTTGACCGCGACGCTCTCGTCGAGTTCGTACCCCTCGATCGTCAGTCCGGCGGGACGGTCGAACTCCAGCTCGCACAGCGCCGCTTCGGTGTTTCCCCGCCCCAGCGTCGCCCGCATCGCGTCCATCAGCAGCGACTTTCCCGCGCCGCTGGGACCGGTGAAGACGTTGAGCCCCGGGGCGAACTCCAGCTCCGCTTCGTCGAATCCGAGCAGATCGCGCAGATAGAAGCGCCGGATCATCACACATCCTCCCTGCGGATGAAGCGTCCAAGACTCACCAATTGCGATCCCCCCAGTGGAGTTTGTCCCGCAAGACGGCGAAATAGTTGCGGGTTTTGCGATGGAGCAGCTTCGCCCCCTCCGTCGCACCGCTGAGGAACAGTACGTCCCCCTCTTCGAGGGCGTAGCGCTCTTGCCCGTCGATGCTCGCCAGGGCATGGTAGCGCTCCGGCTCCAGTTCGATGCGGAAATCGGCCGGAACAACCAAGGGGCGCTGATTGGTGAGCGAGTGGGCAAGAATCGGCGTGAGGATGATCGCTTTGGTCAGCGGATAGACCACCGGACCGCCCGCGGCCAGGTTGTAGGCCGTCGATCCGGTGGGGGTGGAGACGATCAGGCCGTCGCCCCGGTAGGTATTGAAGCGCTCCCCGTCGATGGAGGCGTTGACGATCACCATCTTGGCGGGAATCGGACCGGTGATCACCACATCGTTGAGAGCGAAAAATTCGATCTTCGCGCCGGTGCTCTTGAGGATGTGGCCTGCGATCATCAGACGGTTGTCGATCCGGTACTCCCCCCGGAACAACTCGTCCAGAAAAGCGTCCACCTCTTCGATTTTCACGTCGGCGAGGAAGCCCAGGTTCCCGGCGTTGATCCCCACCACCGGTTTGTGCCATTTGTAGCTGCGGCGCACCAGCGACAGGAGCGTCCCGTCTCCCCCCAGGGAAACGAGAAAATCGCAAGAGCGGCACATCTCCTCGAAAGAAATCCCCCGCTCTCCGATCATCGCCGCCGAACGCTCGGCCAGGAGCACCCGGATCCCCCGCTGTTCGAATCGCTCCCGTACGTTCTCGAATACGGGCCGTATTTCGGGGGAATCGGGTTTGAGGATGAATCCGGCACAGTCTAGTTTTTCCAGTCGTCGAGTCGATCCGTGTGATTCAATCATAGACGCCATTGTACACCATCCCGGTGCCGTCGGCGATAAAAGGGCCGCAAAGCTAGTTTTCTATACAATTCACCCCATAAGGACGGACAAATGGAATGCAAAGCAGTCGCCTTCACCGGCCCCTCCAACAGCGGCAAAACCACCCTGATCGAAAAGATCGCCATCCATCAGCATCGACGGCGTAGCATCGCCGTCATCAAACACGATCCCAAAGACAAGGCGATCTTCGATCAGGAGGGAAAAGACAGCGACCGATTCTTCAAAACCGGTGCCGAAGTGGCGGTCCTCTCTCCGGAGCGGACGACGCTCTTTTCCCATCGGAGCCGGGGGATCGAAGAGGCGGCCCGGCTCCTCGCCCCTTTTGACTGGCTCCTCGTCGAAGGGCTGCGCACCCTTCCCCTGCCGCGCATCGGCGTTTTCCGGGGCCGGATCGATGAAGACTACCTTCCCTACGTCGACGCACTGGCCGTGGACGATACGATCGAGTGGGAACGCTATCGCATCCCCGATACGATCGACCAACTCGACCTCAACGACATCGACGGCATCGTCGCCTGGATCGAAACCCACGCTATCACTTTGAAAGGATTGCAATCATGCTAAGCATTTTCGAAACGCTCAAATCGATCGCTTTTGCCGTAGACGAAGCGATCAAAACCGAAGACCTGGGATACGCTTCGGGGCGCAACGCCACCGGAGACGACCAGCTCAAACTCGACGTCCGTGCCGACGGGATCGTCGAATCGATCCTCTCCCAACATCCGCTCGTGTACTCGATCATCAGCGAAGAAAAAGAAGAAGAACTCATCGTCCATCCCGACGGACGCTACACCGTCTGCTACGACCCATTGGACGGATCGAGCATCGTCGAAGCCGACCTTTCGGTAGGGACGATTTTCGGGATTTACGAAAAAGGGAAGCTCACGGGATCGGGACTCCGGGGATCGGCCTACATCGTCTACGGGCCGCGCCTGGAACTGGTCGCCGCGGTACGGGGACGCGCGCCGCGCCACTATCGAAGCGGCTCCGAGGGGCTCTTTGCCGTACGGCGTTCCTTGCGTCTGGGCGAAAAAGGGAAGCTCAACGCCCCCGGCGGCACTCAGAAATACTGGCTCCCCGAGCACAAAGCCTTCGTCGATTCGCTCTTTGCCGAAGGATATCGGCTCCGCTACAGCGGCGGAATGGTCCCCGATCTGCACCAGATCCTCGTCAAAGCGGGCGGGATTTTCAGCTATCCCGGCACCAGCGACAAACCCGAAGGGAAATTGCGGGCTTTGTTTGAGGTCCTCCCCTTCGCGCTGATCTACGAAGCGGCCGGCGGCGAAGCGGTCGACCAGCGTGGGCGTCGCCTGCTTGAGTTGGTCCCTTCTTCGCTGCATGCCACGACCCCTTGCTTTTTCGGTTCTTCCTACGAGATCGGCCGCTTCAAAGAGGCCTACGGAGTGAATGATGGCTGAGGATCGCCGCCCCTTCCCCGCCGACGAATGGGAAGAGGCCTTGGCTCGGGAACTCGAAACGCTGCGAAAGTGTCAGCAGGATCGAAACGTCACAAGCTGCATGGCATGTCCCGAGATACTAGAATGTGAAATTCGCAAACGCTACGTCAACGCCGTATACGAGAGTATGAACAAAGGAACCGGCGGAGGATTCGAATTTTGATATGTAAAAATATGAAAGGATGAGGGCATGACGACTCTGGATGAAAACGGCAAAAAAATGCTTTTGGAGAGTATCCGAACCGTTCCCGACTTTCCCAAGCCGGGGATCGCGTTCAAAGACATCACGACACTGCTCAACCGTCCCCAAGCGTATAGGCTTTTGATGGACCATCTGCATGAACGCTATCGCAATACCGCGATCGATTTCGTCGCGGGGATCGAATCGCGGGGATTCATCTTCGGTGCCGCGCTGGCCGATCGGCTAGGGGTCGGATTCGTCCCGATCCGCAAAAAAGGGAAACTCCCCTACACCACCGTATCGGAAAAATACGCCCTCGAATACGGATACGACGAAATCGAAATCCACATCGACGCGTTTTCCCCCGAAGGGGAGCGCCCGGAACGATCCCCCCGCGTGTTGCTCATCGACGATCTGCTCGCCACGGGCGGGACCGCTTCGGCCGCGTCGCGGCTGATTATGAAAGTGGGGGCGGAGTGTGTGGAGTGTTGTTTCGTGATCGAACTGGAGTTTTTGAAAGGGCGGGAGAAGATCGAAGCGCCGGTTTATTCGGTCCTACAGATCTGACCTGCTTCACCCGATCCCGCAGGGATCGGATCAGTCGGTACTCTCGACCACCTCGATCGAATCGATGGTGTCGTTTTGACGGATGCTATCAAGCACTTCGAAACTCTCCGTATCCTCCTCGTCGATCGCGCCGAAAACGGTATGCACCCCGTCCAGATGGGGAGTGTCGACGAATGTGATGAAGAATTGGCTCCCGCCGGTGTCTTTGCCCGCGTGGGCCATCGAGATCACCCCGCGTCGGTGTTTGAGGCCGTTGTCGGTTTCGCAGCGGATCACCCAGCCCGGACCGCCGGTGCCGACCATGCCGCCGGATCCCTCACGGGAATGGGGACATCCCCCCTGAGCCATGAAACCGGGGATCACCCGATGAAATTTCAGTCCGTCATAAAAGCCGCTTTGGGCCAGATGGGCAAAGTTGGCCACCGTATTGGGGGCCTTTTCGGGGAAAAGGCGCAGGACGATCGTCCCTTTGTTCGTATGGATTTTCGCGTATCGAAGCTTCTCGAACTCTTCGGGGGGGAGATTGTACTCTTTGAGTTTTTTCCCAAACATTGTCGACTCCTTGGTATTATTGTTGATGATGTTGCGCCGTTGCGGGGTGCGCCAGCGACGAGGCGTGCTCGAGTCCCCACATCACGAAAATCGTCGCGCCGATAAAGAGTGCCAAAATGATCAGAGGAGCGAGTTTTTGGAACATCGTCCATCCTTTTGCGTTGAGATTCCATCTGCCGGGATTGTAGCCAAAAGCCCTTTCCCGTACAACCGGAAAATTCAGCTACGATTCAAGTTCCATCGTCTATAATGCCACTCCCAAAGGACAGGTGGGTGAGCTGGCTGAAACCACACCCCTGCTAAGGGTGCGTACCTTAACGGGTACCGAGGGTTCGAATCCCGCCCTGTCCGCCATCACTTCTTTTGGCACTTTCCCAAAACTTTTTTATCGTTTCAAACGCAGCGTTATCGGAGCGTGATCACTCCCTTCGATCCGGTCGAGAATGTCCGCATCGACGATGCGATCTTTGAGATCTTCGGAGACGAAGAAATAATCGATCCTCCAGCCCACGTTTCGTTGGCGTGCTTTGGTCCGCATCGACCACCAACTGTAGCGCTCCGGCTCGTCCCCGTGTACGTAGCGGAAGGTATCGATATACCCCAGATCCAGCAGGCGATCGATCCACGCCCGTTCTACCGGGAGGAATCCGGAGATCTCCTCGTTCTCTTTGGGGCGGGCCAGATCGATGGGGCGATGGGCGGTATTGACGTCCCCGCAAAAGATGATCGATTTCCCCTCCTTGCGCAGCGATTCGATCCGATCCAAAAAGCGATCGTAAAACTCCAATTTGTACACCAGGCGCTCCTCGGAGCGCTTGCCGTTGGGGAAATAGACATTGAAAAACGCGATGTTGTCGAAATGTACTTCGTTGATCCGCCCTTCCCGCAAAATATCCACTTCATAACACGCAGAAGCGTAGCTCACTTCTAGATCGGTAAATAGCGCCACACCCGACTGGCCCTTTTTGTGCGAACTGCTCACATAGCGGTGGGCGTAACGGTGTTCGAACAGATCGTCGGGAAACTGCTCCTCTTCGGCCTTGACCTCCTGCAGACCCAGGATGTCCGGTACTTCCTCGTCGATCCAACGAAGCGCCTTTTTTTTGGCTACGGCACGGATGCCGTTGACATTCCACGAAACGAAATAGTAGGGCTTTTGCGCCATAGTCACTCCTTTTCGATCCCCAGTTCCTTGGCCAAGTACTGACCGGTGTAGCTGCCGGTCTCTTTCCAACGCTCGGCCAGCTCTTCGGGGGTGCCGACGGCGACGATTTGTCCCCCTTTGTTTCCACCCTCGGGGCCCATGTCGATGATGTAGTCGGCGTTTTTGATCATATCGAGGTTGTGCTCGATGACGATGACACTGTTGCCCAGCTCCGTCAGGTGGTGCAGCACCCCCGTCAGGCGATCTACGTCGGCGAAATGCAGCCCCGTGGTGGGTTCGTCCAGGATATAGAGGGTCCGGCCGGTATCCTTGCGGCTGAGCTCCTTGGCCAGCTTGATCCGCTGGGCTTCACCCCCCGAGAGGGTCGTGGCGTTCTGACCCAGTTTGATGTAATCCAGCCCCACGGCCATCAGGGTCTTGAGCTTGGAGGCGATGGCGGGGATCGCTTTGAAAAACTCCATCGCCTCGGCGACACTCATGTCGAGCACTTCGGCGATGTTTTTGCCCTTGTAGCGCACCTCCAGGGTCTGCTCGTTGTATCGGGTGCCGTGGCATGCGTCGCAGGTAACCATCACGTCGGGGAGGAAATGCATCTCGATCTTGATCTGCCCCTCTCCCTGGCACTTCTCGCAGCGGCCCCCTTTGACGTTGAAGCTGAAGCGCCCCACTTTGTAGCCCCGCAGCTCC
>JALWKO010000088.1 GCA_027081405.1 Campylobacteraceae bacterium
GAACCAACAGCCACCAGAGCCGGACGATGAGTTCCGAGTGGTGTGAGCGGCCGACGGCCTTCAGGCCGAATGACCGGCTTTCAGCCGTAACCCGAAGCCACCGGCTATTAGCCGGTGGAGCCTTTCAGATACTTCACCACAAACGCCTCGGCGCTCAAACACTCGATCTCTTTGGCGACGAAACGTTTGTCGTTGGTCACGATGACCTCACATTGGGCGTTGAGCGCAAGGATGTATTGGATCGTGTCTTCCAGGTCCGTGTAGTCGGGATCCTTTCGCATGAGCTTCACGGTTTGGGTGAGTTCCTTTTCTCCGAACGGGAGGATGCTTACCGAAGTTTTGAGGAGATCGATCCCCTCCAGGGCCTTTTCTCTCGAAACCGATTTGGCGGTGATATAGTAGATCGTCGTCACTACATCACATGAAGTATGTATTTTCATTCCCCGCTTCAACGCGCCGAGGAACGCCTGGGAGCTTTTGGCGAAGGAGGTGCGGTTCTTGTCGAAAATATCGTTGAAGATATTGGCATCGAAAAAGATCTTTTTAACGGCCACCGTTTGCCTTTATTCTCTGGATATCGACATCTTCAGGAAGGAGTCCGGTAAACATGCCGGTGAGTTTCCGGGCTGCGGATAACCTTTTTTCCGCCTCGAATTTGGCCATTTTCTCTTCGATGAGATCCTGAATGACCTGGCTTTGCTTTTTGTTGAGTCTTTTGGCCAGATATTCCAGATCCTCGGCCACGTGCTCCGGCATGGTGAAGTTTTTTCTCACAGACATGGAGACTCCTGAATGTGTATTACTTTATGTGTATTATACAGTAAACCGGTTAGGATCGGAAATTTGGATTGAGCAACCGAAGAGCTGGAACTAGCAACGAGTAACGAGTAATGAGAAACGAGGAATGAGGAACCGAAATAATTCATCGGGGGATTGCCATCCCATGATAAATGATGGACTTCGGTGTGCCACATAATGACTAATGGCTAGTGACTAATGACTATTGCCCCAAAATCCTCTTCACCGCTTCGGAGCAGATCGTCAGTCCGAAAGTCCCGGTGACGCCGACGAAGGAGCCTTTTTCTTTGCATCGCGGCTCTTCGGGGGAGAAGACTACGGTGAAGTTGCGGTCGAATCGGGCTCGTTTGAGTTCGTTGCGGATCTTGCGGGCCAGGGCGTCGCCGTGGGTTTTCCAGATGCTGGCCACCTGCACCTGTGACGCGTCGATCCGTTTGGCAGACCCCAGAGACATGATGAGCTTGGGGTAGCACCGTTTGGCCAGCTCGATCTTGACCCTGGTCGTGTCGCATGCGTCGATCACCAGGTCGTAGGGCTCGAAGTCGAAGCTCTCCACCCAGGCGATGTCCATCTTTTGACGGATGGTTTGGATGCCGGGGTAGAGTGTGGCAAGGGTGGAGACCTTGCACTCGCCCACCGCGCAATCGGAGCCGATCTGACGGTTGCGGTTGCTCTCCTCATAGGTATCGTAATCGACGATGGTGATATCCTGCATCCCCGTCCGGTAGAGGCAGTCCAGCGCGTAGCTCCCCACCCCGCCCACGCCGAGGATCAGGATTTTGGCTTTTTGGAGTTTGGCGAAATCCTCCTCGCCGAAAAGCATGCGGCAACGATCGAATCTCATAACTGCACCTTTGGTGCAGTGTCATTAGTCATTAGCGATTTGTCATTGGGAAAAATTATACGAAAAGTCGATCTATCCCCAAATGACCAATGACCAATGACCAATGACCTCATATTATCCATTCTTTCAACCGTTCTATCTCCTCGTACGCGGTCATATCGAGCTGGATCGGGGTGATCGAGACGTAGTTCTCCCGGACCGCTTCGAAGTCGCTCCAGTCGCTGAGAGGGTGGGGATGGGGGTGCCAATCGAGCCGTGGGAGGCCGATCCAGTAATACTCCAGCCCCCGGGGGTTGTAGTGGACCTGGGCGTCGTTGCCGTAGGCGCGCCGTCCGGCATGGGTGATGCGCCACCCTTTGCACTCCCCGGGATCGATCGGGGGGACGTTGACGTTGAGAAATTTCCGATCGGGGAGGGGATACTCGCCCCGGAGGATCCGCTCCACCAGTTTGGCGACGGTCTCTTTGGCCAGGCGATAGCCCAGCCGGTCCACGTCGTTGCACTGGCTCCGGCAAACCTGGCTCACCGCGATCGCCGGGATCCCCTGGAGCACCGCCTCCATCGCCGCGGCGGCGGTCCCGGAGTAGGTGATGTCTTCGCCCATGTTGGCCCCTTTGTTGATCCCGCTGATCACCAGATCGGGCTTGCGCTCGGCGAAGAGTTTTTTCAGCGACAAAAAGACGCAATCGGAGGGGGTGCCGTCGTCCAGTTTGTAAAAGTCGGGCTCCAGCTCCACGAAGCGCAGGGGCCGGGTGAGGGTGAGGGAGTGGCCCGAAGCGGACTTTTCGATCGTGGGGGCGACGGTGACGACTCGGGCGTAGGGGCGGAGGGCCTCCCGGAGTGCGTGCAGCCCCGCCGATTCGAAACCGTCGTCGTTGGTGACCAAGATCGTCGCTTGTTTCATGTGTGTTCCCGAAAAAAGTTTTTCGAGATTGTAGCACTATCGGCGGAGTGATCGGGCGATATGTCGGGCCAGCCGGTGGAGGAGCCGGTTCTGGGCCGCTACGATCCGATCCAGGTCGGCGGCTTTGTCGGCGGCGACCGGCGGGACCGATTCGCCAAGATCGAAGCGTTCCCCGGTCACGAGGCGGTTGTTTGTCATATCGACGAGACTCCACCGTCCCGAGAGTACCACTACCCCTTTTTCGTCGGCGTCGAAACGGTCGATGCTCAGATAGATCCGATACCGGTCGGTGAGGGGTTCGTCCCACGGGAAGACCAGGAAGGTGCGTCCCGGTACGAGTGCGGTGAGCTCCTGGGCCAGGGTCCGCTGGATGTTTTTGGCCAGATTGCCGGCCCAGAGGTCGTTTTCGCGGATGGCGAAACGGTGGGGGCTCTCGCGTAGGACGATGGCGTTTTTGTGCAGATAGTCGGCCAGCTGTACTTCGGCGATCCCCACGACGGTGCGCCCCAGCGGGTGGAGCGCCCCTTTGGGGTGGGCGAGGGGTTCGAGCCGGTAGAGGTGCGAGGGGGCGCTGCATCCGGTGGCGAGGAGGGCCAGGAGGGTCAGGGAGAGTATCGGTCGCATCATTTACCTCGTATCAGGGATTCGGGATGGCGCTGGAGATAGTCGCTCAGGTTCCGGATCGAGCGGGTGGTCTGCTGGATCTCGTCGATGAGGCGCATCATCCGTTTGCGGATCTGGGCATTGGCGTCGATATAGTTTTTGCGCAGTTCGTTCATCGTCGCGTCGGTGTGGGTGATGAGCTTCCGGAAGGCCGGGACCAGTTCGTCGTCCAGGGTGTGGATGCTTCGGTTCAGAGCCGGGATCGTATCGTTGTCGAGGGTGTCGAGGATGTGGTCGAAGCGTTTGCCGAGCGATTCGAAGGGGATGCCGGCGATCCGGTCGAGGATCGACTGGAGATTGGATTTGAGGCTCTCGATCGTCGCCGGGACCGAGGGGAGGATGTATAGTCCGTCTTTTTTGCCCAGTTTCACCGGTTTGGCGTCGGGGAAGAAATCGAGATTGATCAGCAGATCCCCCGTGATGAGGCTGGCGTTTTCCAGTTGGGCGCGGAACCCTTTTTGGACCAGAAGGCGGAAGATCTTTTCGTCCATGTTGACCGTCGTCGCGTTCCCCTCGAGCCCCTTGAGGTTGAACCGTTCCGGTTCGATCTTGATGAGGATGGGGATCTTGAAATCGCCGGTGCGTGCGTCACCCATGAGGAAATAGTTGACCACCTCTCCGATTTTGACGCCCCGGAATTCGACGGGAGCCCCCTCTTTGAGCCCGCGGATCGATTCGTCGAAATAGACCCAGAAATAGAGGGCTTTTTGGTAGTTGACCCGGTGGGCCTCCTTGATGTCCCGGAAAAGGTTGAAATGGTGGCCCTCTTCGACGGGGTGCCCTTTGCCGAAGATGTCGAAATTGTCGAAGGCGATTCCTCCCACGAGGATGCTGGTGAGCGATTCGGTGCGGATGTCCACGCCGTTGGTGCCGATGGTGGCGTCGATCCCGCTAGCGTTCCAGAATCGGGTGGTGTCGGTGACGTATCGGCTGTAGGGGGCCCGGACGAAGACGTCGATGAGGACGAGATTCCCCGAGGGAGAGAGGTGGTATCCGGTGACGCTCCCCGCTTGGAGTTTTTTGTAGTAGACGGGAGATCCCACCTGGATCGAACCTTTGTCGTAGGCCTCCAAGACGAAGTGTTTGCCCGGGGTGCTCGCTTTGACGATCGGGGGCTCCTCCAGTCCGACGAAGCTGCGCCGCTCCTGGCCGGTTTTGCTCGGTTCCATCGCGATGTAGGCTCCCGAGAGGAGGGTATCGAGCCCCTCGACGGCGTTGACCGAGAGGCGGGCGTGGACGATCCAGAATTTGGTTCCCTCCCTAAGCACCCCTTTGAGCTCTTTGCGCATCCGCACTTTGACCAGGACCGAGCCCAGATCGGGGGCGAACGCCACGTCGGTCACTTTTCCGACGACGATGTCTTTGTATTTGACCACCGATTTTCCCGCTTCGATCCCGGCGGCCGATTTGAAACGGATCGTGATGAGGGGGCCTTGATTGGAGTAGCTCCGGTAGACCATCCCCAGTCCGATCAGCAGCGCGACGATCGGGACGATCCAGACGGCGGAGAAGCGCCGTTTCTTCCGGCTGTAGACCGCTTCGGCGATATGGGCGCGGCCGATCTCGTCGTTTCGTTCAGGCATGCTTCTCCTTTTGGGCGGCGTCCCGGATCAGCCGGGGGTCGAAACTCATCGCCGCGAGCATCGTGAGGATCACCACCAAGAGGAAAAAGATCGCCCCCTCCCGGGCGTGGATTTCGCTCAATGGCGGGAAATGGACCAGGGCCACCATGATCGAGACGACGTAGACGTCCACCATCGACCAGCGTCCGATCAGTTCGGTGAGAACGTAGAGGCGCCTCCGTTGCCGGGTGCGGGCGGCACTGCCGCTCTGGACGCTAAGCAGCAGGTAGCCCAGGACGAGGATCTTGAAAGTGGGGACCAGGATACTGGCGACGAAAATCACCGCGGCGATGAGATAGGAGCCGTCTTGGAGGAAATAGAGTACGCCGCTGAGGATCGTGTCGGCCTCGGTGCCGGCGAAGGTCTGCACCTCCATCATCGGCAGCAAATTGGCCGGGATGTAGAAAATAGCACTGGCGATCAGCAGCGCCCAGGTGATCTGGACGCTGTGGGGTTTGCGGGGGGCCACCTCCGATCCGCAGCGGGGGCAGTGGGCGGCGACGGTCCCTTCATCCGGCGGCGGAAAATGGATCAGCTGGGAGCAGACCCTGCAGACCCCCAGGCGCCGTTCGATCCCCCTCACAGGATCGGCTCCAGAGGGTAGGGGATCTTCCCGCCGCGCTGGGCCGTTTCGATCAGTTCCCAGAGGGGATGGGGATCGAAAATCATCTGAATGTAGGCGAGGATCGGGATCATCGCCGCGAAAAGCCAGAACCCCGCCTGCGGCAGGATGCTTCCCATCCCCAGGAGTTTGACGATGGAGACGAGGACCCCGATCAGAAAGACGTCGAGCATCCCCCAGGGGAGAAACTCCTCCAGCAGTTTCAACGCATAGGGGAGATAGCGGGGGACCCTGCCGTGGTAGACCGGGATCGCGACGGCGAGATAGAGGAGGATCCGGGCCGCCGGAACGACGAGGATCGTCATCAGGACCGTCACGGCGAGGATGTATTCGTGCCGGTCGTAGAGATTCTCGATCGGGGTGAGGAACCAGGCGGTGGAGCGGTTGCCGAGCACTTCGAAACTCAGAAACGGATAGAGGAGGCTCATCAGGTAGAGTGTCGCGGCCGCGAGGTTGAGGGCGTAAAGTTTTTCCACCATCCCGGGGACGAAGCGCACGAGGGTGTGTCCGCATTCGGGACAGCGGTAGCGTCCCGGTTTGAGCGGGCGGGGGAGTTTGCTCAGTTCGTCACATTCGCTGCAGCAGACCACTCGATCGTGCATGGAGCTCCTTTTTGGGAGATGGCGGTGAGATATGTGCAATTATAGTGAAAAAACGCCGCCGCTTCCCCAGCGTCATCCTCTCGGAGTGCGGTCAGTCGCTCAGAGCTCTTTGATGAAGGCCTGGGGATTGAATTCCCGGCGGGCGTTGGGGAGGACCTCTTCGGCGTCGCGGCGGCTGGCAAAGGGCCCCACCAGCAGCCGTTTCATCCCGTCGACCCCCGGAACCGAGCGGTAGTCGTAGCCCATGGCGGTGATATGTCCCAGCCAGGCTTTGTCGGGCTTTCCGCGGAACGATCCGACTTGGATGAAATAGCGTCCCGACGCGGCGGTGACTTTCTTTGGTACCTGGAAGCAGGTTTTCGAGCACGATCCGGTGTCCTTCGTCGCCAGCAGCACCGAGGGGACGAAGGTGCCGGTGGCGTTTTCGTCGGGGAGATACCGTTTGCAGAGTTTGAGCCGTTTGCTGTAATAGGGCTCGCTCAGAGAGCTGATCTTGACCCCCTCTTTTTCGTTGGCGGCGTGTTCGAAGCGACCGTTTCCGATGTAGACCCCCACGTGGGTGATCTGTCCCGTCCGCCGGGGAGTGGTGTCGAAAAAGAGCAGATCGCCGTACTGGAGTTTGTCCCGGGGGACCGTACGTCCTACTTTGGCCTGATTGCGGGCCACCCGGGGGACCTTCATGTTCATGCTCTCATAGCAGTAGTACACGAGCCCCGAACAGTCGAAGGCGTCGGGCCCCTCTTCGGCCCAGACGTAGGGTTTGCCCAGTTGCGCTTCGAGGAGTTTGCGGAGCTTGGTCCGGTCGGCGTGCTTGTAGCGCACCTTGGGCTTGTGGATCGTATAGTCGTAGCGCGGACCGCAGCCGGCGACGAAGAGGGCGATGCAAAGGAGGGGAAGGATACTATATTTTTTCATATCAAAATCATACCATAGTTTTTTCCGATAGAATGTTAGAAGAGTCGAAACGCGGGCGAACAGGGGTTCAACTGTCTTTGAGGATGTCGTTCATCCGTTTGGTGTCGGGGTCTTCGTTGGGATCTCGTTTTGGTTTTTTCATCTCGTGGATCAGCGTCCCGATCAGGACGACGGCGATCACGACGATGGCGATGTGGAGACTCAGGTATCTCGGATCGAGCAGCATACTCTCCATACGGACTCCTTTCTACAATATTAGCATAGCGTCGCCGTAGCTGTAGAACCGATACCCCTCTTCGATCGCCTCCCGGTAGAGCTCCAGGGTCCGTTCCCTCCCGACGAAGGCGCTGACGAGCATGATGAGGGTGCTTTTGGGGAGGTGGAAATTGGTCATGAGGTGATCGACCCGGACCGGGGGATTGCCCGGATGGAGGAAGAGATCGCATTCCCCTTCGGTGCGGCCGGTGCGGGCGAAATACTCCACGGTCCGGGTGACGGTGGTCCCCACGGCCAGCAAAGGGCGGGGAGAGCGGATCAGCTCGGTCGCTTCCACGGGGATGCGGAAATACTCCGAATGCATCGGATGGCGATCGATCCGCTCGGCCTCCACAGGTTTGAAGGTCCCGGCCCCCACGTGGAGCGTGAGGGTCTGGGTGGTGAAGCGCTGTTGGAGCCGCTCGATCAGCTCCGGGGTGAAATGGAGCGACGCCGTGGGGGCGGCCACCGCACCTGCGTGGGCGGCGAAAGGGTTCTGGTAGTCCCGTGCGTCGCCCGGGGTGTCGGGCCGCTCGATGTAGGGAGGCAGGGGGATATGGCCGATCCGGTCGCACAGCTCCACCAGTTCGCCGAAGGGGAGCACCCGTCCGGAGTGTTCGAAGCGGACGGTGCGGCTACCGTCGGCATGGAGCGCTTCGACGACGGCCGTGAGCCCTTCGTCGAAACGGAGTTCGGTCCCGGGGGCGACTTTTCCACGGATCAGGACCGAATAGCGGTTGTCGGGGAGCGGCTTGTTCAA
Source organism: Campylobacteraceae bacterium (assembly GCA_027081405.1). Lineage (GTDB taxonomy): Bacteria > Campylobacterota > Campylobacteria > Campylobacterales > Sulfurovaceae > Nitratifractor. Next base: position 7,986 of record JALWKO010000088.1, read on the forward strand.
CAGAAGTTCGATCTTCCCGCCGGTGCTTTTGCGACCGAAGAGGCGGGCTTTGATCACCCGGGTGTCGTTGAAAAGAATCGCCGTATCCGGGGGGAGCAGATCGGGTAGATCCCGGACGGTGCGGTGCATTACCTGCTGTGTCACCCGGTTGTAGATCAGAAGCCGGGCCGCGTCGGCGGGGTGGACCGGGTGGGTGGCGATCCGCTCCGGGGGAAGGGGGTAGTCGTACGATTCGGTGAGCAGATCGGGATTCATGGTTACTTTGGATCGGTGGCGGTCTCGGGACCTTCCGCCTCGGGTTCGGTCTCCTCGTCCTCGTCGGATTTTTCGGGATTGACGAAGCGGACAATGAGGATCGAAAGGCCATAAAGGAGGATCAGCGGCGCGGCCATGAGTAGCTGCGTCAGCACATCCGGCGGGGTGAGGATCGCCGCGAGGAGGAAGATGATGACGATGGCGTATTTGAAAAAGCGGATCAGGGTCTGGTCGGTGATCAGCCCCAGGAGCCCCAGGAAATAGGCGAAGACCGGGAGTTCGAAGGCCAGGCCGAAGCCGAGCATGATCTTGGTGAAGAATCCCACGTAGTCTTCGATGTTGATCAGCGGCGTATAGAGGAAGGAACCGAAGGTAATGAGGAACTGGAAGCCGAAGGGGGTGACCA
>JALWKO010000089.1 GCA_027081405.1 Campylobacteraceae bacterium
ACCTACGGCAGCGCCAAACGGTGGTACCCCGAAAAGTTCGCCGATGTCGCCGCCGCGTTGAGCGACCGCTTCGATATCGTGATCTTTGGGGGTCCGAACGAAACCGACATCGCCGGAGATATCGAAAAGCTCTTACAGGGACAAAATGTCGGGAACATGAGCAATCTTGCGGGCAAAACGACGATCCCCGAACTCTGCTCCGCCATCGGAGGGCTCGATCTCTTTCTCACCGGCGACAGCGGGCCGATGCACGTCGCGGCGGCCTACCGGGTCCCTACCGTCGCGATCTTCGGACCGACACGGTGGCTCGAGACCTCCCAATGGATGAACCCCACAAGCCGCATCGTCCGCCATGAGCTGGAGTGCGCCCCCTGCATGAAGCGCACCTGCCCGCTCAAACACCACGACTGCATGCAAGGGATCACGGCCACAGAAGTTCTTCAAGCCGCCGAAGCGCTATTGAATTACCCCCCCGGCATCCGCCACCGCTTGTAACTCCACTCCCACTGGGCGGGGTGGCGCCGGATCATCGCTTCGAGAATGTCGGTATAGCGCTGGGTGATCGCAACGATGCGGGCGTTTTCGTCTTCGATCTCTTCGGCGGTGTACTCCACCGGCTCCCCGATCTCGATCCGGAATCTCCCCGGAGCCTCCCGGACGGCGAAAATGGGGACCATCAGAGGATCGAAACGGAGTTTGAGCCGGGCCATCGCGGCGGAAGCGTACGCTTCCCGGGAAAAAAATTCGATCTTCACTCCGTTGGGGGGCGGGATCATCTGGTCGATGTGCATCCCCACCCCCCTCCCGGGCGCGGAGGATTCGGGCGATCTGCCGCAGCGCCCCCTCCCGGGGGATCACCCGGTGGCCGAAACGGCGGCGGTAGGGGGTGATGATCCGCTCGTCGATGAGGGGGCTTTTGTGCTGGGCTTTGGCCACGAGGGTCCCCGGCAGACCGTGCACGGCGAAAAACTGCGCCAGAAATTCCCAGTTGCCGAAATGGGAAACCAGGAAGACCATCCCCCGTTCGTTGCGCCGTTTGAGCGCTTCGATCCTGGCCACCGCTTCGTCCCGATTGACCACCGACGCGTCGTAGTCGATCCGGTCGGTGAGCATCCAGACCACCTCGGCGTAGAACGCCGCTTTGTGCTCCAGATATTCCCGCGCCACTGCGAGACGCTGCGCTTCTTCCATCTCGGGAAACGCAATCGCCAGATGCTCCAACACCCGGGCGAAACGGGACGAATCGGGCGAAAACGCGCTCCGTACGTAGCCGCGGGAGAGCGCGAGGGTGGCCCTCCGGGGCAGGAGGCGCGTGGCGGCCAGGAGGGAGCGGGCTCCCCAGTACTCCGCTGTGTGGCGAATCGAATCGGACACCCGAAAAACCCTTCCCCGTTTTTGCCTGTCATTGTATCCAAGATACAAGATGGGGACAATGGTATGATTCGGTATATCCACGAGACAAAGGCGACGCATGATCTGCATTTTCGACTGTGAGACGATCCCCGACATCGAGCTGCTGCGGCGGCAGTACGATCTGGAGGGGCTGGGCGATCTGGCCGCGACGCAGAAAGCCCAGTCGATCTACGCCGAGGAGCACGGGGGGAGCACCTTTTTGCCCCTTCCGTACCACCGGGTGGTGGCCATCTCGGCGGTGATCGCCGACGAATTCGGCAATTTCCTCAAGGTGGGGGATTTCGGCAACGGAAGCGGAGAGGAAGAGGCGATCATCCGGCACTTTTTCGATTTCATCGAGAGCAAAAACCCCCGCCTGGTCTCCTTCAACGGGCGGGGATTCGATATGCCCATGCTGCTGATCCGCGCCATGCGCTACAACCTCTCCTTCCCCGCCTGGTTCGACCAGAACAACCCCCAGCTCAACAAAACCAAATGGGAGAACTACCGCCAGCGCTACGCCGAAGCCTTCCACACCGATCTCTACGACACCCTGGGCAACTACGGCGCCGCCCGCAACCTCAAACTCGATCTGCTCTGCACCATGGCCGGAATCCCAGGCAAATACGACGTCAGCGGGGACCAGGTGACCGATCTGTACTACGCCGGGGAGCTGGAGAAGATCCGGGAATACTGCCAGTCCGACGTGCTCAACACCTACTGGCTCTGGCTCAAGTACGAACTCCTCAAAGGGGCCCTCACCCTGGAGGACTACGCCCGCTTCCTCGATGCCATGCGCCAAAAAATGCCTCGGGAGCGGGGATACTACGCCCCCTTCGCCGCGGCGATCGACGCCGAACTGGAGCGACTCGATCCCGGGACACCCGAAGCGTAAGCCGGAATCTTAATGGATCAATAGGATATAATCACCCTAACCAAAGGGGACGATCTCCCCGCCGTGACGAGGAGCCGCGATGATCGGAGTGGTCGACTACAACATGGGAAATCTCGGTTCGGTCCTCAACGCCTTCGCCAAAGTGGGGGCCCGGGCCGAGCTGGTACGCGACCCCGACCGGCTCCGCGACTACGACCGGATCCAGCTCCCCGGAGTCGGAGCCTTCCCCGACGCGATGGAGCATCTGCGATCCACCGGGATGGACGCGGCGATCCGGGAATTTGCCGCCTCGGGCCGTCCGCTGATGGGGACCTGCCTGGGGATGCAGCTGCTTTTCGAGCGCAGCGAAGAGTTCGGGGTTACCCAGGGGCTGGGGCTGATCCCGGGGAAGGTGGTCCCTTTCGACACGGAGCGCTTCTCTTCCCCCCTCAAGGTCCCCCACATGGGGTGGAACGAACTCTTCGTCAAACGGCGCGATCCGATCTTTGACGGGTTGCCGGAGGCGTTTTACCTCTATTTCGTCCACTCCTACCACGCCGAGTGCGACGATGCGTTCGTGATCGGCACCACGCTCTACGGATACGAATTCCCCAGCGCGGTGAGACGCGACAACGTCTACGGCTTCCAGCCCCACCCCGAAAAGAGCCACGACAACGGCCTGCGGATCGTGGAGAATTTCACGAAACTCTAGGAGAGTCGCAAGCACGAGGCTTCGCCCCCCATGTCGCAAGCGGAAAGGACAGATATGAAATTATTCTCGAATCGAGTCGGCAGTCGGCAGTCGGCAGTCGGCAAGAGAGTCACCAGTCGTCAGTCGCTAGTCACAAATGATGTCGCCTTCGGCGTAGTCGCAAGTAGTGTTGCCTCCGGCAACGTTTTGGTGTATCGGTGTATTGGGAATAAGATTCAAACCCTGCATGCGGGACTGAAGTCCCGCCTCCTGTTGATCGCGTCACGAAGTGACGCCCCAAAATTCAAAATCCAAAATCCACTATCCATCATCCAAAGCGTTGCATTGCAACGCAAACCAAAATTCTCAATTCTCAATTCTCCATTCTCCATTCAAAAACTCGGCTCCTCATTCCTCACTCCTCACTCCTCACTCATTGTCGACGGAGGTCGAAAATGACGATCCTCCCCGCCATCGACCTCAAAGACGGCAAGGCGGTCCGCCTCACCAAGGGGGTGATGGATTCGGCCAAAATCTACAGCGACGAACCCTGGCATCTGGCACGCCGCTTCGAGGAGCTAGGCAGCGAGTGGCTCCATCTGGTCGACCTCAACGGCGCCTTCGCCGGGGAGCCCAAAAACCTCGAGCAGATCGAAAAGATCCGCGCAAACACCGACCTCAAACTCGAACTCGGAGGCGGCATCCGGGACGAGGGGACGATCCGGATGTATCTCGATCTGGGGGTCGATCGGCTGATCCTGGGATCGGTCGCCCTCAAAAACCCCGATTTCGTCCGGGAAATGGCCGCCCGATACCCCATCGTCGTGGGGATCGACGCCGTCGACGGGATGGTAGCGGTCGAAGGGTGGGCCGAAGTGAGCGAGATGAAAGCGATCGATCTGGCCCGGGCCTTCGCCGACGCGGGGGTCGAGGCGATCATCTGCACCGACGTGGGGCGCGACGGGATGCTCAGCGGGATCAACGTGGAGTTCACCCGGAGCATCGCCGAGGCGAGCGGTCTCCCCACGATCGCCAGCGGCGGATTGCGGGATCTGGAGGACATCCGCCGGCTTCTGGACGCCGGGATCGACGGGGTCATCGTCGGAAAGGCCTTCTACGAGGGGACCCTCGATCTGGCCGAAGCCTTCCGGCTGGCCAAGGAGGGGGCGTGAGGGATACCTACAGCGAAATCACCCTCCGCTGCGATCCGGCGCTGGTGGATCTGGTCGCCGATCTGACGGCCACCGTCAGCGACGAGGCGATCGAATACGGCAGCGACCGGATCATTCTGCGCACCGAGCGGGATCCCGAGACGATCGTCGGAGCGCTCGAACCCCTGTTGCGGGAGGCGGGGATCGACGCTTCTTTCACCGTGGAGACCAAAGCCAACCGAGACTGGATCCGCTCCTACCAGGAATCGGTCCGCCCCATCGAAGCGGGACCCTTTTACGTCCGGCCCGACTGGCACCCCCCCAAGGAGGGGACGATCGACATCTGCATCAACCCGGCGCTGGCCTTCGGATCGGGCCACCACGCCACCACCCACAGCTGCCTCGAGGCGATCGGGCGCCACGTCCGCTCGAACCAGCGCCTGCTCGACGTGGGCTGCGGCAGCGGGATCCTGGCGCTGGCGGCCCGCAAACTGGGGGCCCGGGTGGAGCTGTGCGACACCGATCCGCTGGCCACCCGAAGCGCGACCGAAAACTTCGCCCTCAACGAGGAGCGCTTCGAGGCGATCTGGGAAGGTTCCGTCCAGCGGGCCGAGGGGCGCTACGACGTGGTCGTAGCCAACATCATCGCCGACGTGCTGCGGGCCATCTCCCGCCCGCTCAAAGCCGCGCTGGCCCCGGGAGGAATCTTGATTCTTTCGGGAATTTTGGATAAAAAAGAAGATCTCGTCACCCCTGCGTTTGCCGATCTGACGCTGCTGGAGCGGATCGCGCGGGAGGAGTGGATCACCCTGATCTATCGCAACGAAAAGGATACCGATGGCCGATAATCGACCCGACAAAAACGACAAGAACAACAAAAAAAACTTTTTCAACGACAATCCGCTGCTTGCTTTCGCGATCTTCTCGATCGTCATCATCATCCTCTTCAAGGTGATGATCACCCAGACCGGAGGCACCGGCACCAGCCCCATCTTCCCCCAGGGGGCCGCGCCCATCGCCGCCACCAAGAAGGTGACCTATTCCCAGCTCAAAAATCTCATCCGGGAAGGGAAGATCCAAAAGGTCAAGATCACCCCCACCACGATCGAGGCACTGGGGACCGAAGCGGACCACCCCACCCGCTTCGTAGCCGAAAAGATCCCCGCCAACGACCCCGGTTTCGTCAAGCTCCTGGACGAAAAACACGTCGACTACAGCGGCGTGATGGGCAACGGCTTCCTCAGCGAACTCATCAGTATGCTACTGCCGATTTTCATCTTTTTCGCCATCTGGATCTTCCTGGCCAAACGGATGTCCAAAGGGATGGGTAGCGGCATCCTCGGCGTGGGCAAGGCGGGCAAGCTGATCAACAGCGAAAAGCCCGACGTCCATTTCGACGACGTGGCCGGCGTGGACGAGGCCAAAGAGGAAGTCAAGGAGATCGTCGACTTCCTCAAATACCCCGAGCGCTACATCGCCCTGGGGGCCAAAATCCCCAAAGGGGTCCTGCTGGTGGGCCCTCCGGGTACCGGAAAGACCCTCCTGGCCAAGGCGGTCGCCGGAGAGGCGAGCGTGCCCTTTTTCTCCGTCAGCGGTTCGAGCTTCATCGAGATGTTCGTCGGGGTCGGCGCCAGCCGGGTGCGGGACCTTTTCGAACAGGCCAAAAAAGAGGCCCCCTCGATCATCTTCATCGACGAGATCGACGCCATCGGCAAGAGCCGGACCGCCGGCGGCCCCATGGGGGGCAACGACGAGCGGGAGCAGACCCTCAACCAGCTCCTGGCGGAGATGGACGGTTTCGGCTCCAACACCCCCGTCATCGTCCTGGCGGCCACCAACCGCCCCGAGGTCCTCGATCCGGCCCTGCTGCGGGCGGGGCGCTTCGACCGACAGGTGCTGGTGGACAAGCCCGATTTCGAAGGGCGGCTGGCGATCCTCAAAATCCACAGCAAAGACGTCAAACTGGCCCCCGAAGTGGATCTGGAGGAGGTGGCCAAAGCCACCGCAGGCCTCGCCGGTGCCGACCTGGCCAACATCATCAACGAAGCCGCACTCCTGGCGGGCCGCCAGAACAAAAAGCAGATCGAGCAGTCCGACCTGATGGAGGCGATCGAACGGGCCTTCGTGGGGCTGGAGAAGAAAAACCGCAAGATCAACGACCTCGAAAAGAAGATCGTCAGCTATCACGAAAGCGGCCACGCCCTCATGGCGGAGCTCACCGAAGGGGCGACCCGGGTCACCAAGGTCTCGATCATCCCCCGGGGGCTGGGGGCGCTGGGATACACCCTCCACCTCCCCGACGAGGAGAACCGCTTCCTCAAGCAGAAGCACGAACTCCTGGCCGAAATCGACGTCCTGCTGGGGGGACGGGCGGCCGAAGAGATCTTCATCGGCGACATCTCCACCGGAGCGGGCAACGACCTGCAGCGGGCCACCGACATCATCAAGGACATGATCACCAAATACGGGATGAGCGAAGTCGCCGGACTGATGGTGCTGGAGAAAAGTGCCGGCGGCGCCTTCCTCGGCGGCGGCCAGGTGATCAAGGACTACAGCGAAAAGACCGCCGAGGCGATCGACGAAGCGGTCAAACGGCTCCTGGACGAGCGTTACGCCCACGTCAAAAAGACCCTCAAAGAGTACGCCGAAGCGATCCACGAAATGGCAAAAGTGCTCCTGGAGACCGAAGTGATCGAAGGGTGCAAGGTGCGCGAAATCATCGAAGAGTTCGAAAAACGGCACAACCTCCCCAGCCGTCTGGCCCACAAGGACAAGATCGCACAGGAGCAGTGCGCCAAGGAAGAACGGGCCCAAAAAGCGGCCCAAGCCGAGACTCCCGCCGCCGAATCCACCAGGGGGAATCCTCCGGACGAAACCGACGCCGCCCCGTCGGCTTCCGGAGAAGAAACCGGGCAGTCCGCTTCCGAAAATAGCGGGGACGACGCACCGAAGGAGAGGTAGATGAACGCCCGTCCTCGCCTCGTCTACATCCTCCCCAACCTCTTCACCGCCGCATCGATCTTCACCGGAATCGTCAGCATCGTCAAGGCCAGCCAGGGCCGTTTCGAGGCGGCGGCCTGGCTGATTTTTCTCTCCCTGGTTTTCGACGGCCTCGACGGGCGGGTGGCCCGACTGACCCACACCAGCAGCCGCTTCGGGGTGGAGTTCGACTCCCTGGCCGACGTGGTCGCTTTCGGGACCGCGCCGGCGATGCTGCTCTTTTTCCAGCTGGGCCGGGACTACGGCCGGTTAGGCGTCCTCGTGGCGGCACTCTTCGTGGTCTTCGGCGCGATCCGCCTGGCCCGCTTCAACGTCACCAACGCCGAGAACGACCCCAATGTTTTCATCGGCCTTCCGATCCCCACCGCCGCCGTTTTCGTCGCCACGATGAGCCTCCTGGTGCTGGAACACCCTGCCCTCACCGCCATCGGCGGCGTCCTTCTGGCGCTGGCGCTCGTCGCCGCGCTGCTGATGGTGAGCAACATCCGCTACCCCTCGTTCAAAAAGATCGATCTGCGCCGTCCGATGATGCTCAAGACCCTGGTGGTCCTCACCCTCGTCGCCTCGACGATCTACCTTTTCCCCGCCGAGGGGCTCGCCACCGTCATCGGCGCGTACGTCCTCTACGGCCCCCTGCGGGCACTCCGCCTCCCCCGCCGCCGGGTCGGAAGGGGCTGATTCCGCTCCCCGTCACGGTTCCGCCTTCAGGATGATGTACCCGTAACCGGAAGGGGAACGGGTGATCACCGCTCCCGGGTGGGTGCGGGCGTACTCCTGCGCCTCCTGGACCGTTTCGAAGTCCCATACACCGTGGAGTTCCTCCGCGACACCTCTCGCATCATCCTTCGGTTCCTTCTCTTCGAAACGGTAGACGAACTCCTCCCCTTCCCAGTCGATCCGGGCCGTCCCTCCGTAGCGGAGCGTGCCGTAGAGCATCTCGTTGGCGATTTTCAGTTTGACGGCTCTCTCCAGAGCCCGCTTGACCGATCGGGCCCCCATGGCGGGATCGACCCCCCATTCCACCAGATTGCCCACCGCCCGGTCGGTCATCTCGATTTCCACCGATCGCTCCCGAAGCTGCAAGGCCAGATCCTCGATGAATTTTCTGACCACTTTCTCCATCGTTTCTCGCTCCAGCGGCTCGAATCGTACGATCGTATCGATCCGGTTGCGAAACTCCGGTGCCAGATAGCCGTTGACGACGCTCTCTCGGTGGATTTTTCCGTTGCCGAAACTGATTTCGCGGGAAGTATACTGCCCCCAAAATTTCAGACAGAAAATTTTCCATTGATCTTTCAGTCCGATAGAATATGAGAGTGTCAAAATAGGGGGATCGACCATGAGTAAAAAGCGAAAGAGCTATAGTGCCGAGTTCAAGACCAAAGTGAAATATCAACCCTTTTTGGTACAAAGACATCAAATTCAAGCAGCAACCTTCAGTTGGTTGCGCCACCATACCATCTCCGCCTCCAGTGGAGAGAGGTAACCATTGTAACTGTGTAGCCGTTTGGCATTGTAA
>JALWKO010000090.1 GCA_027081405.1 Campylobacteraceae bacterium
CCTGTACACAAAGCTCCTGCGGCACCGAAACATCCGGCTCCCGCACGCCCCGCCGCCACTGTCGCCAAACAACCGGCCAAACACCCCAGCGCACTCTTTCATAGCCGGGACAAGACTCCCCGCCAGCGCCGGATCGAAGCGGAAATGAAACGCTATTACATCCAGGTTGGCTCGTTCAAGCGCCCCCCCACCCAGAAATTCCTCGACAAAATCAAAGCCCAGGGATACACCCCCGTCATCGTCAATGCCGGAAACATGATCAAAGTCCGCGTAGGACCCTATCCCTCCTATACCGACGCCAAGGCCCATCTGCCGGAGATCAAACAGCGCCTGGGCATCGCCGGATTCGTCGTCAGGAGCCGCTAAGATGCTCCGCAGCTACCTCTTTGACCAGCTCACCCCGGTGGCGCTATACGGGGAGATCAAAAAACGTTTCCCGAACGAGATCACGATGCTCTTTGAGAGCGTGGTCACCTCCGAGGAGGGAAACTTCAGCTTCATCGTTGTAGGGGCCAAAGAGCGGCTCGTCTACCAAAACAACCAAACGATCCATATCGGTACCGACGGGGAACGGAAGGTCCTGGAAAACGATCCCTTTTCGTTTCTCCAGGAATACTACCGCCGAATCGACCGGGAACGCTACCAGGCCCTGGCAAAAGAAGCGGGATTTTCGTTCGTCGACGGCTTCATCGGCTTCATCGGCTATGACATGGTCAAGGTTTTCGAGCCGGTATTGCGCCGCTGGATGGACGATCTGCGCGATCCGCTGCAGACCCCCGACCTGGATTTGATCCGCCCCAAGCTCATCATCGGCTTCTCCCACAAAAGCTCCGAGCTGACCCTGATCGACCCCGACTCGACCCATCCCAAACTTTTCGAAGCCGTCGCCGCGATCCTCCCCGAACCCCATCAGCCCCTGCCGTTTCAACCGGCCCGCCTCGAAGGAGAAGGGGAGTTCTCCCTCTCCGCGGAGCGCTTCATGGAGATTGTCGAAGAAGCCAAAGAGCACATCCGCGCCGGGGATGTCTTCCAGATGCTCCCCTCCAACCGATACACCCAGCAAGGCCACGTCGATCCGCTCAGTTTCTACCGGGTCCTGCGCTCCAAAAACCCCTCCCCCTACCTCTTTTTACTCGAATACGAGGATTTCAGCATCTGCGGCTCCTCCCCCGAGGTGATGGTGCGGCTCACGGCCGGGGAGATCCTCCTGCGCCCCATCGCCGGCACCCGCAAACGGGGCAGCACCCCCCAACGGGACTACGAGTTGGAACAGGAGATGCTCGCAGATCCCAAAGAACGGGCCGAACACCTGATGCTGGTGGATCTGGGGCGCAACGACGTGGGGCGCGTGGCCAAGACCGGTACGGTCAAGGTCCCGGAGATGATGCGGGTGGAGCGCTACTCCCACGTGATGCACATGGTCAGCGACGTGGTGGCCCAGATCGACGAAGGCAAAGACATGTTCGACCTTTTCCGGGCCACCTTCACCGCCGGGACGATGACCGGCGCCCCCAAGATCAAGGCGATGGAGCTCATCGCCCGCTTCGAAGGGCTCAAACGGGGATTTTACAGCGGAAGCGTGGGGTATTTCTCTTTCACCGGCGACATGGATTCGGCCATCGCCATCCGCACCGCACTGATTCAGCCTGAGCGGATCGTTCTGCAGGCCGGCGCCGGTGTCGTGGCCGACAGCCGCCCAGAGCTGGAGGAGCTGGAGGTGCGCAACAAACTGATGGCCCTCATGGCCACCCTCCGGCAGATGGAATCTTTCCGCCCCGACCAACCCCTCGTGATCCTCAAAGAGGTCGAGACCGAAGCCACCGGAGCCTGAAAAATCTCCCCGTGCCGTGAAGAACTAAGTACGGGTCGATAGAAACTCTGTCTAGGGCAGTTTTCACAGCTATGTTCCCTTACCTAAGATCATCCTTACTGAAATTCTGTAATAGCGCATTCCGATTTGGCAGGTGGGGCAGAAGGTGTTTGCGGCGTCATCCCGAACACCCGGCATTATAGCGTATTCCGATTTGGCAGGTGGGGCAGAAGAAAACCTTTTGCATCTGTGGGAAGAATTGTATTATAGCGTATTCCGATTTGGCAGGTGGGGCAGAAGAGAATGACTTGCTCACGCCATAGCGCTCTGATTATAGCGTATTCCGATTTGGCAGGTGGGGCAGAAGAGATCGCACCGCTCTCGTTTAATCTTCGCAATTATAGCGTATTCCGATTTGGCAGGTGGGGCAGAAGGGTATTTGAGACGTTCGATCGTCTCAGCGCATTATAGCGTATTCCGATTTGGCAGGTGGGGCAGAAGCAAGACGATGGCGTATGCAAAAGCGGGGGAATTATAGCGTATTCCGATTTGGCAGGTGGGGCAGAAGATCATCTCCTGGTTGGCCCTATGGCCGTTGATTATAGCGTATTCCGATTTGGCAGGTGGGGCAGAAGCGGATCTCTTCGATCGTTTTCCCGGTCTGTGATTATAGCGTATTCCGATTTGGCAGGTGGGGCAGAAGATCCGCTACCGCAACAAAAATGCGTGGGAGATTATAGCGTATTCCGATTTGGCAGGTGGGGCAGAAGAGCAAAAAACCTTGAAAAATTTCGAAATTTGACATTACCGGTTTCGATTCGTTATAATCAGAGTGTTCCCATTTGGCAGGTGGGGATTCACAGAAGCAAGCCTGTTCTATCTCGGAGCAGGTCCCCGTCCGGTCGTATATCCTGAGAAAGCGATATATTCTATCGGACGGGTCTAAAATTCCAATATTCCTTGTACTCCGAATCTGCTTATCGACACATCCGGATTTTTCTCCTTTACGTATTTCGATGATTCGATGGTGACGATACGATCAAATTGTCTGTCCGTAATGGTAACGATCCGGATCGAGCCCCCTTCCGGCGCCAAATTCTCGATCGACGAAATCCTGTCTTTTGCCTGATGCCTTCCCCGTACCGGAGCCACATAAACGGAAAACTGATACCGTACGAATCCGAGATTCAAAAGATCTTTTTTAAATTTGGTGGCTTTTTTCCTCTCCTCTTTTGTCGAGACGGGCAGATCGAACATGCAAAATACATACATGTACCGTCCTATTTCGCTTTCATACACTTCATTACCCCCAACAAATCCTCTACGGAGGATCTACCATAGACGACTTCTCGCAAAGTAGAAGCGACAATCCTTGTCGCTTCGGAGATCTCGAACGCTCTTCCCTTTCCTTCGAGATAGACCGTTTTTCTCAGGATTCCGAGTGCGATTCTTTTTAACTCCGGCGTCAGCACAAACTCATGCTCCCCTGTATCTGACAGCACCGTATCGATATTTTCGTTGAGTATGTCATCGGCTACCCACCGAAACGGTTCCATCAGATCGTCTGCCAAAGCAAGAGGATTGATCGCATTGGAATGGTAGATCCCGATCGAAGGGTGCAACCCTACCGATGCCAAAGCGGTAGCCGTCCGGGCCCGGAGGATCGCATAGGCATAGTTGAGAAACGTATTGCGCGGCCCCGGAGCGGAATCGAATCGTTTTTTTCTCCTGAACCCGTCTCCATGCAGGATCCTCATATGTTCCTTGGCCGCCGCACCTTCCGCCGCGACGATTTCGCTGAAAGTGCCGGCTTTTTTAATAGCTCGAATATGGGAATACGGAAAAGTTCCCGGAGCTGACAGTCGCCAGTAGTTGACAATTTTGGCGGTGATGACGGCTTTCCATATCTCGATACGACGAGATTCCCGCATCTTAGCCTGAGCTTCGATCCCTTTTCCTATCATGTGATGGGGGGCATGGAGATCCAGACAGATCGCGGAAGGGAAATGATTGTCGTTTGAAGTAAAAAGTATCGGTACGTCGTGTCGCGTCAGTAGATTGATCGCCGCAGACGTTATAGAACAACTTGGTGTATCGACGATGACAATATCAAGATCCTCCGGACGGATCGACGCTTCGCTCCCGTTATTCGTCTTCAAATAAAGTTGGCTGTATCTTGCACTCAACCGGACCGACCCATTCACCGCCGTGATCATCAAACTCCTCCACCCCATCGCGCTCCTCCTTTCCCAACCGTGGCATCTTCCCCGTGATGTCAAGTTTTCGAATCGTCTCTATAACCTTCAGTTCCTTTTTCCCCGCCCGTATCTCTTCGAGTCGATATCCTCGTTTTTTTCCGCTTTTTTCAACCAGCGCTCTAGCGAAGTTCGCTGGTTCCAAAAAGGCACAATCTGACCTTACACCCACGATATAAAAGCAACGAATTCCAGGCTTTTGGCTATGCTCCCGGTGCAGATAGACCAGCGTACCGGCACAAAGTTCCGTCACCACCTCCTGGTCCTGGGGAATTCTGGGCTTTTTCAGCGCAGGATGTTTGACGTGCAGATGGATCCTCCCATCCCTATCACGACATACGACAAGGGTTTTTCCCCCTTCCATGAGTTGACGTCTGCCCTTGTCTTTTCGGACCGTAACTTTCGCCCCTCCATCATCGTTCGGAGAATACAGCGTTTGTTTGAACACCCGTCCACGGATCTTGCCGGATCGCTCGACCCGCCTGACGACCACCCTCTTTTCCCCTTCGTATTCCCGGTTCGCCTTTTCTACCAAGTCGACGAAATTTTCGATTGTCGGTTCGATACGCAACTCCCCCCGTATAACCGCATCGACAAAGTTCGCCTCCTCAGCCGCCCTTTTCCTGGCGGTCGCCCATCTCTGGACTGTAGACGCGTCGAAATTCAACATCACCAACGCGTCGATCGCGTGATGCCACAGGGCGCTACGGTTTTTCTGGGATCTTTCATAGCGCTCTTCCCCCGACTCTTTCTTGTCTTTTTTCTTCCTCAACCACGCTTTTCTGAAATCGGATGTCATGCGTCCCGATACGGCCAAAACACGAGCCCTTGCTTTCTCCATCGTGATCCCGGGCTCCCCGAAAGAGAGCTGCTCGGCGCACAGATTGCGTATCACCTTGCTCGCAGTCCCCGTAGCCGATAGCATCCCCACGTCCATACTCTCTTTTTCTACGGCTCCGTGTCGGATCTCTCTTGCGGTTTTTTTCATGAGGATCCTCTCTTTTTTCGATGCCGGTATTTTGGTTTTCTTGATATTTGCACGCAAAGTGTCTACCGCTTTTTTTTGGGTATAGCCGTATTTTTCCATCAGGTATTCCACCGGAGTGCGTTCCCTTTTTTCCTGATTTTCATTTTTGAAGATCAGCTCAAGGTTGGAAAGCGAATTGTCGCGGATCGCTTTTCTCGGAATGATATGATCCAGTTCCGTCCGGGTCCCATCCAGCGCCATCTCGATACAGATGGGATTGCCGCTCAAAGGAGAGACTGCACTTTTTTTCTCGCCGTTTCCCCACGTGAGCTTTCCCCCCTGCTCGATAAAACAGATCAACCTCCGGACATTCTCCTCGCTAACCGGTTTACCGATGCTCTGCAAAAAGCGTTCGATCTCGAAACGTCTCTTTCGGTTTTCTCTTTGCCGTTTCATGATCTCTTCCGCCCGGGAAGGATTGTTCGCTTCCCGCGTCGTCTCGATAACGATTTCACGGCATGCGCCGAATTTGGAGACAACCCGGTTGAAGACCCATACGGTCTCCTTCACGATCCGCTCGAGTGCAGGATTGGGCGGCATTCCAAGTTCCCTCTGGCTCTTGATCCACGCATCAAACGATAGGGTATTTCTCCACATGGTTTTTTTGTCGATATCGTTTTCGGGATACGCCGACTTGAGCGCTTCGTTGAACGATACCCCTTCGATCAGCACCGGCAGAATTTTTCTGTGGGCTTCGTTGGAAAAGCCGGAAAAACCCGAAGTCGGCAGATCACACAACGCATCCATGTCGCTTTCGCTGAGATCGATATCGAATTCCCGGGCGATCGTTTGAAGTTTTGTCTCCAGTTCTTCCCGGTCATAGGTCGTCCCCAACGCAAATTCGATCTGATCGCGCAAGGCATGGTTGTCAAGCAACAATTTCAAAAGGCGCTCCGGAAATTCGCAGTGATACCAGCGGTGCCCCTCAAGTCGGATGATGATCGCTTTCTTTTTGTCCTTCATCCTTCGGGTCTTTTTGAAGAAATATCCCCCTTTCTCATTCCTTGGAATTCTCGGAAGATATCCCCGATTCTGCAATCCCTTGATGATCTCCTCGCTACGGAGCAGTCCGGCTTCAGCAATCTTGCTTTTTTTGGTCTTTTTCTCTTCGATGAGGGTGATGAGTAAATCGCGCAATTCCTCAAAAGAGATTCCGGTGTCTTTGACCTTGAACGCGTCGTAAACGATATTTCCGCTTTCGGAATCTTGTCTGTAGCGGACGATGTCAGCATGCAGCAGCTCGGCGATCCTCGTACTTTCGGCATCGTAGGAGTTGTTCGGATGGCGTTTTTTCCCGTTGCCCGATAAACAGAATCCCACTTTTTCTTCTGTAGAAGGAGCCTTCCCCCTATCGGTGACGATCTCCTCCCATTTTTTCAGGAAAGATTCGGAAAAGATCGAATGATCCTGCCCAAACCTCTCCCTCTGGATCTCCCCAATTTTCAGGATCGAATCGACCACACCCCGGTTATCCAACGGATAGGGAAATTTGAGGGGCGGCAACATCTCTTTCATCTCATCTACAATCTCTTTTTGATCGGAGGAAGAAACGCCCGTATCCTCCATGAGTCTGCTCAGCTCCTTGACAACATTTTCTAGTACGGTCGAAAGGGCATTGGTATAGGGGAAGCGCTCGCTATCTATACTCTGCAAAACCTCATCGACGGTGATATTCGCTTTCTCTCCGATATTCTTTAGAGCTTCGCGAGTTTTCTTTATGTATTCCCGGCGGAGATCGATGATCCCCTCCAGCCAGATCTTGCCGTCAAGCCTCTTCTTCATCTCCGCCCGTGCCGAGAGATACTCCTTTTCCTCTTTATCGTCCTGCGCGGAATTTTTCTTTTTCGATCCCCGATCAAACTTACCGGTCATATCCACATAGCCCCTCCGTTTGGAAAAACGGTAAAGCAGGAGAGAAAACTCTTCCGGAGTGATCGCTTCCTTGAAAGATCTCTCTACAATTTTCCAAAGGTCGCGTTTCGATTTCTGCCTGTCCACGTATCTATGGTACTCGGAAACGGATGGGAATAGTCCCGTGTCGGCCACGAGACGGGACACGGTCATCTTGCGCTTGTCTCGGGATTCTCTCCTCTTGCCGTCCCTTCGCATCTCGGCGAGATCCCGGCTGATATCCGAATCGTCGTTTTCGAAAAGATAAGTTCCATATTCAATTTTGCCCGATAGGGTCTGGACAGCCCATCCGATGCTGGAATATCCGATATCCAGGGCGATACGTCTGATCCCTTTTTCTTTCGTCGTCTTCATAGTCCCCCCTTTGTCATCATATCGCACTATATTATAGCTATTGGAACGAATTGGGGATAAAGAGATGGACATAATGGAATAAAAGAGGGGAAATCGTTCAGAAAAATCGGCAAAATCCACCCAAGCGGATCGATCCAAAACGATACATCATCCGCTACATCCACGTCAGTGGATCGACGCTCGTCGGGAGTGATGAATCACCCGCTTCCGTATCCCCACAGTATCATCCCCGCAAGCGCAGCGATCCCGACACACCCGATCGTCACCGCACTCCAGAATGTACAGGTTGGACTCCAGATCCCTTTGCGATCGGCCCAATAAGCGAAAAGCCCCCCCACTCCATAGCCCACGATCGCCCAGGGTGCGATCCGCATTCCGATCGCAAAAATCCCGAACAGTACCACTGCAAAGACCGTCGGAAATTGGAAAAGCGGTACCCCGCCCAGCAATCCCATAGCGACCAGGACGAATACCGTAACGACCAGAAATATCGCCGTTTGATTCGTGTAACGGCGAAAATCCATCCCGTTCAGTAACGACAGGGCAAAAAACGACCCGATCCCCAGAATCTGTTTGCCGTAAATCCACAGCTCAGATTGATTTCCCCAATAGAGAGAAAGGACAAGAAGGGAAAAGAGTTCCCCGAAGATCGCCAAACGGACCATTCGCATCCGAGCAGAACGTAGCGCTTCTTCGTCGAGGCGTAAACGCTCCGCATGCTCACAAAATCCGATCGCTACGACGAAACGCTCCCCGCCAAAGAGACGGATCAGTCGACAAATCCGTTCCAGCAGCATTCGAAATTATAGGGATAGAGGCTCATTCCCCATCGACGGCATGGGCTTTTGCGTACTCCGGCGTGCAGAAGATCCCGCAGTGGCATTTCCCCTCTTCGGGGACTTCGTGTTCGATGGCCGGTTTGCACGGACAGAGCCGGTTATCGGCACTGACGTGTCGGCCCTCTTCGTCCTCGATCACCATGAAACAGGGGCACCACCGTTTGCCGTAAAGCAGCTTGTGGCGAGCCAGCCCCATCTGGACCGTTTCGACCACCTCGGGATCGGGGTGATAGACCCAGCCGAAGCGTTCGCAGACCTTGTCGGTGAAGCGTTTGGTCTTTTCCATCTCTTCGTAGAATTCGGGGGAAGACATATCGATGGGGTTCATGACGATCCTTTACAAAATAGAGTTTTTCAACTCTATCGAGAAAAGGGAAATGATCCGATGAAAATCGGTGGGGTAAGAAAAAAAAGGGAAGCGTGTTGGGAAAGTGTGTAACGCCGGGGGATCACTCCACCTCGGCGTCGATGACGTCGTCGTCGGAGGGTTTCTCCTGAGTGCCCCCTTGCTGGGCGCCTCCGGCCTGTTGGGCCTGGGCCGCCTGCTGGGCGAGTTTTTCGTTGTGGGCGTTGAGCTCGTTGACCTTGGCTTCGATCTGCTCTTTGGTCGCCGCTTCGTTTTTGAGCAGCTCTTCGAGCTCTCCGACCGTTTTTTCGACGGCCGCTTTGAGGCCCGCTTCGACTTTTTCACCCAGCTCAGAAAGGACCTTTTTGGTCTGATGGATCAGGGCGTCGGCTTTGTTCTTGAGCTCGACGAGGGCCTTGCGGGCCTCGTCCTCGGCCTTGTGGGCCTCGGCGTCCTTGATCATCCGCTGGATCTCCTCTTCACTCAGACCCGAGCTTCCGGTGATCTTGATCTCCTGCGACTTGCCGGTGGCCTTGTCGACGGCGGTAACGGTAAGGATCCCGTTGGCGTCGATATCGAAGGTCACCTCGATCTGAGGTACACCGCGGGGTGCGGGCGGGATGCCGGTGAGCTCGAACATACCCAGGGACTTGTTGTCCTTGGCGAACTCCCGCTCACCCTGGACGACGTGGATCGTCACCGCAGGCTGGTTGTCCTCGGCGGTGGAGAAGATCTGCGATTTCTTGACGGGGATGGTAGTCCCTTTCTCGATGATCTTCGTGGTCACGCCGCCGAGGGTCTCAATCCCGAGGCTCAGCGGGGTGACGTCCAGCAGGAGGACGTCTTTGACCTCACCGGTGAGGACCCCGCCCTGGATCGCCGCACCGATGGCGACCACCTCGTCGGGATTGACCGACTTGTTGAGTTCCTTGCCGAAGTAGGCTTTGACCTTCTCCTGGACCATCGGGATCCGGGTCGATCCACCGACCATGACCACCTCTTTGATATCGTTTTTGCTCAGGCCGGAGTCTTTGAGGACTTCGTCGATTTTGGTGATGGTCTTGTCGACCAGATCCTCGATGAGCGACTCGAACTTCGCCCGGGTCAGCTTCATCACCAGGTGCTTGGGACCGGTCTGATCCGCGGTGATGAAAGGGAGGTTGATCTCGGTCTCCTGGGCGGTTGAGAGCTCTTTTTTGGCGTTTTCGGCTGCCTCTTTGAGACGCTGCAGCGCCATGATGTCGGCTTTGAGATCAATGCCGTTTTCCTTTTTGAACTCTTCGACGATATAGTCGATGATCCGGTTGTCGAAGTCGTCACCGCCGAGGAAGGCGTCTCCGCCAGTAGCCAGAACCTCGACCACCCCGTCTCCGGTCTCCAGGATCGTCACGTCGAAGGTACCCCCACCCAGGTCGTAGACGGCGATGTTTTCGCTCTCTTTTTTGTCCAGACCGTAGGCCAGCGCCGCCGAGGTGGGCTCATTGATGATCCGCAGGACGTTCAGCCCCGCGATGGTTCCGGCCTCTTTGGTCGCTTTGCGCTGGGCGTCGTTGAAATACGCCGGTACGGTGATGACCGCGTCGGTGACCGGCTCGCCCAGATAGGCCTCGGCGTCCTCTTTGAGTTTCATGAGGATCTTCGCCGAAATCTCCTGGGGCGTATAGATCTTCCCATCGATCTCCACGGCGCAGGCGCCGTTTTTGTCCACGACGTGGTACGGCAGACGGGCTTTGGCCTCCTTGGCCTTCTCTTCGTTACACATCAACCCCATGATCCGCTTGACCGAATAGATGGTCTTCTCGGGGTTGGTGACCATCTGGCGCTTGGCGGGATCTCCGACCAGGATCTCCCCCTTGTCGGTGAAGGCGACCACCGACGGGGTGGTGTTCTTCCCCTCTTTGTTGGGGATGATTTTGGCTTCCCCCTTCTCGTATACGGCCATTGCCGAGTTGGTCGTTCCCAGATCGATTCCGATAGGCTTGCTCATCTTCTACTCTCCTTTTTGTGATTCTTTACCTGCATTATAGTCTTTGGCGGGGTTGCGCAGAGGCAACCTAAGTTGCCTTCTGTCAAGATTTTCTATTTTTTGGTGCTCACCATCGAGGGGCGCAATACCCGGTCACGGAGTTTGTACCCTTTCTGAAGTACCTGGACGATCTCGTTTTTCTCATGGGCTTCGCTTTCGACCTGCTGGACCACCTGGTGGACGTGGGGATCGAAAACCCCTTCGTTCTCGATCTCCTCGACTCCGTGCTTTTTGAGTACTTTGAGGAGCTGCTCGTAGGTCAGCGCCACCCCTTCTTTGATCTTGTCGACCGCTTCGTCCCCTTCGATCTGTTCCATGCTCATCAACGCGCTTTCGAAACTGTCGATGACGCTGAGCAGATCGATGGCGAAGGCTTCGTTGGCAAACGCCACGGCGGTCGCCTTGTCCTTTTCGAGCCGCTTTTTCATGTTTTCGAAATCGGCATGGGCCCGAAGGTACTTGTCCTTGTACTCTTCCAGCTCTTTGCGACACGCTTCGAGTTCGCTCTCTTCCGATCGTTCCCCCTCTTTTCGGGTCTCCTCTTCGGAAGCGGGCGCATTCTCTTCGAGGCGTTCCTCTTCGGCGCTTTGCTTGCGCTCTTTTTCAGCCATGCTATCCCCCTTCAGTCTTGGATTTCTGTCATTATAGTAGATTGAGCAACCGCTTGTCAAGGGTAGATTAGTATCGTTATGAATCTTTCTTTAGTCTTCATGTATCAACTTTGATGAACTATATCCATTCACCTTGTCGTCGAAACGGCGGCGATCCCCCTCGATCGACCACAGCGGGGTCCTGTCGATCGAAAAACTCCAGTCACACGATAAGGGTTGACACTGCGAAACAGATGAAAATAAACAGAAGTGCTATGAGAAAAAACGGAGAAACGGTTCGGCCGGAAGCCGACCGGGGGAAGCGGAGGAAATCTTAGTTGCGGATTCCCAGCGCCTCTTTGATGGCGACGTATCGCTCGAAGTCTTTTTTATGCAGGTAGCGCAGCAGGCGGCGGCGCTGACCGACCAGCTTGAGCAGTCCCAGGCGGGACGAGTGGTCTTTTTTGTTGGTTTTGAGGTGCTCGGTGAGGTATTTGATCCGTTCGGTCAGAAGCGCGATCTGCACCTCGGGCGAACCGGTATCGTTTTCTCCGCGTCCGTATTTTGCGATAATTTCCTGCTTTTTCGCCGAATCCAAAGCCATTACGACCTCCTGATTGGTATATTTTGGGATTTGAAGGAGCAATGATACCGTACGAAACTAAGAAAGAGATGAAATCCGCCCCATTTACATCGAAGTCTAATTCGAGTAAAATTATCTGATTTATCAGCGATCTCTATGAAGGAACGTCTTTTATGCTACTGACCCGCGCAAGCGAATACGCCCTCCTCTCCCTCGACAAGATCCGACGCTCCGAAAATCCCGTCGGATCCGAACAGCTCGCCAAAGAGCTCTGCATCCCCAAAAGCTTCCTCGCCAAGATCCTCCACAATCTGGCCAAGCAGGAGATCCTCGTCTCCCACCGGGGAGCCCACGGCGGGTTCACCATCAAAGAGGATCTCGCAAAGATCTCGGTCTATCGGGTGATCCTCGCCGCCGAGGGGCGCACGCCGTCGGTTTTCGACTGTACCCAGTACAGCGACACCTGCCCCAACGGTGCGATCGGGAATTGTGCCATCTCCCCTTTTCTGGCCCGTTTCCAGGGGAAAATCGACCGATTCCTCCACGAGCTGACTCTTGACCAGCTCTTCGACGAACAATAAAGGCAAACGATGGAGAAACGGATGGTCTACCACCTCTCCCACATCGATCTGGACGGGTACGGATGCCAGTACCTCACCATGCGGGCGTTTGACGCGATCCGCTGTTTCAACGCCAACTACGGTCCCGAGGTGGGGGCAAGGATCGAGGAGATGCTCTCCCAGGCTCGCACCCTGCGCGCCGTCGATCCTGAGATCGAGATTCTCCTTCTCGTGACCGATCTCAACCTCAGCGTCAAGGAGTGCAACGCCCTGGAAAAGGAGGCGCTCTGTATCAACGCCAAGATCCAGCTTCTGGATCACCACGCCACCGGAGCGACGGCTGCGGAGCGTTTCGCGTGGTATTTCCTCGACACCGGCCGATGCGCGACGAAGATCACCTACGACTGGCTCCGGGAGCGCTACAGATTCGACCCGGAGGGGCGCTACGAGCGGATCGTGGACGCCATCGACGCCATCGACATCTGGAAAAGCGACAGCCCCTATTTCGAATACGGCAAGGTGCTCCTGGGGATGATCAGCGGGGCGCGGGAGATCAATCGGATCCTTTTTCCCGACGAAGACCGCCGCTACAAACTCGATCTCATCGACACCGCACGGGAGATCCTCGACGAATACCCCCTCGCCCAGGCCCCCATCGTCCTGGACGAAGCGCTCCACGGGAACAAAAAGCGTTTTTTCCGCACCGACGCCGACAACACCAAGGATAATCTCGTCGCCGACTACGTCACGCAGCTTCTGGGACGGGAAAAGGAGCGGCTGACGATCCACTACCGGGGCTACAAGGGGCTGCTGGGCTACAATGTGGGCAACACCTCGCTCATCGGCAACGCCTTTTTGAGCGCCCACCCCGACTATGATTTCTATATGGACGTCAACTCCCGGGGGAATTTCAGCCTCCGCAGCAACGACAAACTCGACGTCTCCAAGATGGCCGAAGAGATCGGCAACGGCGGCGGCCATCCCAACGCCAGCGGCGGAAAGATCGAAAACTACAAAGACTCCTTCGTCTACGAGGATCTCCGCCGTTTCATCCAAACCTACATCGACGAGAAGACTTCCGCCCCCTCCTCTCCGGAAGAATCGACGGGGGAGTGATCACTCCCGGATCAGCCCCACCCGGACAAAAGAGCGTTCGCAGACCCCGTCAAAGCCCACCTCGTCCGTGACGATGCGACGGATCCGATCTTCGATCCGTACGCGCACGTCCCGATCCAAATGCCCCAGCGCCAGGGCGAACTCCCGGCGCAGTTCGGACTCCAGCTTCTCCCCCTCCAGCAGGACGCTCCGGTGGCGCACCTGTGCTTCGTGGCGAACCCCCCGCAGTCTCTGGAGCGCGTCGATCCAGCGCCCAGGTTCCGGATCCTGGTGGAGATAGACCACAACCCCTTCGCTCCTACCCACCCGGACGATCGCCTCCCGAATCCCGGCCATGTTTCCCGCGCATCCAAGCTCCAGGTAGGCCTTACCCCCGGGTGCGAGCGACGCGGCGATCCGGCCGAGTACCCGATCCGGATCGTAGAGGGGAAAGGTGGGATCTTCCAGAATCACGGCGGCGAAGCGGCCCCGGTCGGGGAGGTTTTCGGGGTTACCCAGGATCGCCCGGAAGCCCTCTTTGCGCGCTGCGGCGGCCGCGGCCTCGTCGATCCCCATCAGGAGCAGATCCTCGCGCCGGCGGACGCACTCTGCGATCCGGGCAGGTTCCATCCGGCCGATCGCCAGAACCTGCCCCTCCGAGCGCATGGGGAAATAGCGTTCACGAAACGGATCGGATCGCCGGATCGGGACGATCCGTTTGGGCACTTCCGGCGCAGCGACAAAATCGAACAACGTGGGCCCGGTACGATCCTCGCGTCCCATCCCGTCAGATCCTCGTGCGGTCCTCGATCGCCCGGGAGAGGGAGAGCAGATCGACGCTGTCGAGTTCCACACCGGTGGGGACCCCCTGGGCGATCCGGGTAAAGACGATCCCCTTCCCTTCCAGACGGCTTTCGATGTAGAGGATCATCGTGTCGTTGGCGATGCTCGGGGGGAAGGCGAAAATCACCTCCTCGACCCCTTCGGTGACCTGTGCCAGGTGCTCCTCGTCCAGATCCTCCACCGAAGAGACCACGTAGTAGAGCCCGTCGTAGCGCCCCGACTCCTCGATCGTATAGACGTCTCGAGTATTCTGGACGATACAGAGTTTGCTCCTATCCCGGTTTTCGTCGCTGCAGATGGGGCACAGTTCGTCCGCACTCACCGCGTGGCAGCGGCGGCACGGATGGAGCTCTCCCACCGCCTCCTCGATGGCGTGGGCCAGTTTCATCGCCCCGAATCGGTCGTCCTGGATCATGTGATAGGCCAGTCGGACGGCGCTTTTTCGCCCGATAGTAGGGAGGGCGTTGAGGGCTTCGACGAGATTTTCGAATGCTTCGATCCGGTATCGTTTCATCGGTCCTCGTAATCGACCACGCGGGTATATTCGGCGACCGACGCGATGTAGTCGATCACCTCTTTGTGGACCGGATCGATGGCGTAGGTGCGCAGCCCCTCCCGGTCGTCGAAGCGGGCGATGAGGACCAGATCCATCGCCCGCTCTTCGGGGGAGAAATTGATCCCGGTCTCGAGGGAACGCAGCGGCGCGACCCGCCCCCGCATCCCTTCGATCATCTCCCGGGCTTTTTCGATCCGTTCTTTCTTGTCGGGGTGATCGGAGAATTGGATCATCACCACGTGTGTCACCATCTTTTCCCCTTCGGTGCAATCTCGGTCTGGGTTGGGTAGGATTATATCCAAAGCTTCTCGAGCATCGATTCGGATATGGTAAAATTGCGCCGGATTTGCGCCTTCGCGACTTCGTCAAATTGCCTATCCCCAAATCGATCCAGGAGAACCGTATCGATGGAAGAACTCGACTATTACGCCATACTGGAAGTACAGCGTGACGCCACCCTCGCCGAGATCAAAAAATCCTATCGGCGCCTCGCGCTCAAATACCATCCCGACAAAAACCCCGGCGACAAAGAGGCCGAAGAGCGCTTCAAGCTGATCAACGAAGCCTACGGTGTCCTCAGCGACGAAAAGAAACGGGCCCTCTACGACCGCTACGGCAAAGCGGGACTGGAGCGCTCGGGAGCCGGATTCCATGCTGAGAGCATGGACGACATCATGGATATTTTCAATTCGATGTTCGGCGGATTCGGCGGATTCGGGGGGAGTCGGCGCCGGGACGACGGACGCCGCTACGGCCTCGATCTGGAAGTGGAGCTGAACCTCGATTTCCACGAAGCGGTCTTCGGCACCACCAGGGAAGTGACGCTGCGCTACAAAACCCCCTGCCCCGACTGCCGGGGAACCGGAGCGAAAAACGGGATCCTGGAGACCTGCGACTACTGCGGAGGACAAGGGCAGATCGTGATGCGGCAGGGCTTCATGACCTTCGCCCAGGAGTGTCCCCAGTGCCAGGGCCGGGGCCGGATCGTCAAAGAGGCGTGCCCTACATGTCGAGGCGGTGGATACAGGGAGGTCGAAGAGAGCCTCACGATCGAAATCCCCGCGGGGGTTGACACGGGCAACCGTCTCCGGATCCCGGCCCGGGGCAACGAAGACGCCACCGGCCGCCGAGGCGATCTCTATGTGCACTTCTATGTGGAGGAGGACGAGCACTTCGTCCGGGACGGAAACGACGTCTACATCGAAGTGCCGGTCTTTTTCACCCAATGCATTCTCGGAGAGAGCATCGCCATCCCCTCGCTGGAGGGGGAGCTGGAGCTCCGTCTCAAACCGGGGACGCGGGATCGGGAACGCTTCGTTTTCCGGGGCAATGGGATCCCCGACGTCCACGGACGCGGTCGGGGGGATCTCATCGCCCAGATCAAGATGATCCTCCCCAAAAAGATGAGCAAAGAACAAAAAGAGCTTCTAGAAAGACTCCACGAAAGCTTCGGTCTGGAGAGCAAACCCCACAAAAGCCGCTTTGAGAGTGCCTTCGAAAAAATCAAAGGATGGATGAAAAAGAAAGGGAAATAAACCGGTTACGAAACCGGGCGGAGAGATCAGATTTTCTTACATTTGCTGCCGGCTAGTCCTGCAAAAATCCACCTAGCCTATAAAAAATCGCCGCATCAAAAGTTCGAGGGATTCACTTGGTGCGGTGAAGACGGCTCCGAAACCAAAACGAACGACCGGCGCGGCGCCTTATTTGGCGACAGCGTCTTTGACCGTTTTCCCAAACTTGAATTTGGGTGCGGTGTGTGCCGGCTTGGTGTAGGTTTTGTTGGTTCCGGGAACTTTCCCGCTCTTTTCGGGAACGTCAACGGTACTGAAGGTACCGAATCCCACCAGCGTAACGCTCTCTTTTTTGCTCAGCGCTTCGGTCACCGCGTCGGTGAACGCTTTGATTGCGCGCTCGGCGGCCGCTTTGCTCTCATAACCGCCTTTTTCTTTTACGAGTTCTACGAATTCTGCTTTCGTCATTGCCAAACCTTTCGATCGATGCTTCCAAACGGAACGGAAGACTCCCTCCGTCCTTTACGGGCTTACGCCACCTCCATAGCCTGCCGGAACCGTCGAACCGCCCATAAGCAGTTTACGCAACCCGGCTATCTTCGCCTCCAGGCGAAGACCCGTGGCTTTCCGTCCCCACCTCACGGTGGGTTTGGCCGCTGACAATCCTAAAGAAAAAAAACTTAAAATACCCTTTGATATTCGTTTTTTTTATAGAACCGATCAAAAAATTGTTATTTTCTAAATGGGCCTTGTTTCCAGCAAATTAAATACGATTTTTAAAGCCGCAAGAACCTGGCTCCAGTAAGGGGTGTACATTCAAAAAAATCTCGAACGGTTTTCGAAAGTTGGAGTGAAAAGGAGAAGGATTGGTCGAATGGTGCGGCAGAGAGGATTTGAACCTCCACGGGCTTGCGCCCACCAGCCCCTCAAGCTGGCGTGTCTACCGTTCCACCACTGCCGCGTGGAACCGGGGAGAGAAGCTCCCCGTAAGCGTGGACGGCATTATAGCCGTCCGAGTCTTAAACTACGCTTTATCCCAGGAAGGGGTTGGCGTAGAGGGCGATCAGTGCGATAACCAGGGTATAGATAACCTGGGCTTCGATCATCGCCAGCGCGATGAACATCGTGGTCATGAGTTTTCCACCCAGACCGGGGTTGCGTGCGGTACCGGCGATCGTGGCGGCGGCGGTGTGGCCCATACCGATGGCACCACCCAGAGCGGCCAGACCCAGACCGACGCCGGCGGCGACGACCGAATAGGCTTGGATCATCGATTTGCCGGCTTCGTCACCGGCGAGAGCGAAAGCACCCAGAGCGAGGAAAAGTGCGAAGAACTTTTTCATACTCTCATCCTTTTTGTCTATTTTGATACGGTTTTCGGTCCCGTCGACCGTCTTTCGCGGATCCGTTCGGCTTGCGTAAACGCGCCTTCGGGCACGCCAACCGGGACATAAATGCCGCCGATTTCCCTACTGATCATCCGCGTTCAAGACGCCGTATTATACGAAAAGGAGTGTTAAGGAGCCTTGAAACGTTCCGAAAAACGCGACGGTTTTTCGCTACCATATGGACGATTTTTCCACTTTTGTAAATTTTCATAAAGGGTATGAGCGAAATGTTGCGATATCTGATCCGGGGTGTGTTGATCCTGGCCATTCTCTCCATGAGCGTATCGGCACGAAAAGTCATCCCCCTGAGCAAAACACGCTTCCGTGTGCTTTATGACGACGGTCACTCCAAGGTCTACGATCTCAAAGGGGATGAATTCATCGTCGTTTCGGTCCGGGAACCGGGGAGCGACGGCCGCTTCTACGCCGTCGACAGGGACGGGATGGTCTGGCTCACCGGTCCGATCACCTCGGGTGCGGACGATTTCAAGACCCCATCGGGGATCTATTGCGCACTGTACAAACGGCGATATTACATGTCCAAACGCTATCCCGATCCGTCGGGAATCGACAATATGGATTTCAGCATCTTTTTCACCCATCAGGGGCACGCCCTCCACAAAGGAAGCGTCAACTGGATGAGCCACGGATGCATCCATATCGATCCCAAGACCATCCCCACCCTTTTTCGATGGGCCAAACCCGGGAGTACTCGGATCATCATCACCCGAGCTTCCTATATGCCGTTCGCGCGACACGATCTGCTGATGTTCAATCTCCACTGATTCGATTCGCTTCGTACCACTCCGGAGTGGCCAACTCCACCTTGCGCCCCTCCTGGGAGAGGACGACCACTTCGATCTCCTCTCCGGAACGGAAGCGCTCCGCCAAATCGCTGATCCGCTCTCTGGCGATTTTGGAGATGTGCAGCAGGGCCTGATGGGAACCCGGCAGCTCGACGAAAACTCCGTAATCGACGATTTTCCGCACGACCCCCTTGTACCGTTTGCCCACTTCGTAATGGGAAACCTCCTCCCGTTCCGCCTCTTTGGAGGCTTCGACGATGCCGTGGATATGTTCCCGGGCGGCCCGGACGTTCTCCCGATCCGACCCGGTGACCCGCACGCCCCCTTTCTGGCGGTCCAGATCGATCCGGACGTCGAAGCGCTGGATAATCTCTTTGATGGTGCTGCCGGCTTTGCCGATGATATGGACGATCCGGGAGGGGTCGATATGGAAATGTTCCGAAACCGGTAGAGCCTGGCTGGGGACGATCCCTTTTTGGGCCTCTTCCATCCGATCGAGGATCGCATTGCGGGCCTGCGCCGCCTGATCGAGCGCTTCCCGGAGGATCGCCGGATCGAGACCTCCCCCTTTGACGTCCATCTGCAGCGCCGTGATCCCGTTGCGGGTCCCGGCGATTTTGAAATCCATATCTCCGTAGCGGTCTTCGATCCCCATGATGTCGGTGAGGATCGCATAACGCTCCCCGTCGCGCACCAGTCCCATCGCCACTCCGGCTACCAGCGAGGCGATCCCCACCTCGGCGGATGCCAGGGCCAGCGACCCGGCGCACACGGTAGCCATCGACGAAGAACCGTTGCTCTCAAGCACTTCCGAAACGAGCCGCACCGTATGGGGGCAAAGGCGGTCGACCACCGGTTCGAGGGCCCGTTTGGCGAGGTTTCCATGGCCCAGTTCTCGGCGGCTCGGCGCACCGATCGGTCGGGCTTCCCCGACGCAGAAGGGGGGAAAGTTGTAGTGGACCATGAACCGTTCGCTCCGAGGGCCTTTGTCGCTGAGCAATTCGAAGATCTGGGCGTCTTTGGCCTCCCCCAGGGTGACGGTGGCCAGCACCTGGGTCTCCCCGCGGGTAAAGAGGCACGATCCGTGTACCGAAGGGAGCAGGTTGGTTTCGATCGCGATGGGGCGGACCGTCTGCAGATCCCGCCCGTCGGCCCGCCGGCCCGTACCCAGGATCTGCTCTCTGACCGCCTCTTTGACGATATCGTCGAGGGTCCGCAGCAGCTCCACCTCGTCGATCTCCCGTCCGTAGTGTGCGATCAACTCTTCCGCTTCGAGACGAATTTCGTGCAGTTCCGTTCCCCGTTCGCTCTTGCTCAACCCCTCCAGTGCCATATCGATTTTGCCCCGGAGATTGTCAGCCAGGAAGGCCCGGACGTCGGGATCGATTTCGGGAACTTCCACGAAACGGGGCGTTTTTTTGAGAGGAAGAAAACTCTCTTCGTAGGCCCGGCACGCATCGGCGATCCGCCGCAAGCCTTCTTCGACATATTCGAGCAACTCCGCTTCGGGAAGTTCGTTGCTCTCCTGATGGGGAAGAATCAGGGGCGCCGGGGCGAAAACCGCATCCATCGTCGCCTCTTCGAGTTCCTCTTCATCGATCCGTTCTGTAGGACGGGCCGCCATCTCCACCATCATCAGATCCTCCCCGCTGCCCACCAGGAGCAGATCGAGACTCCCCTCCTCCAGGAGCGCGGGGGCGGGGTTGTAGATCACCCCCTCATCCCCTTTTCCGATCCGAACCGCCGCCACCGAACGCTCCACCGGAATGTCCGACAAAAGCAACGCCGCGTTGGCCGCATGGAGCGCCGCCACCGGGAGATCCACCTCCGCGTCGGAACTGAGCACCAGTACATCGATCACCACCGGATGGGAGAACCCCTCCGGAAACAAAGGCCGCAGACTCCGGTCGATCAGCCGGGAGGTGAGCGTCTCGAAGTCGCTCGGCTTGCTCTCCCGCTTGACGAATCCTCCGGGGATTTTGGCCGCTGCGTAGGCCTTTTCGATGTACTGGACCGTCAGAGGGACGAAGGGTTCGTTGACGGTCTTTTCTTCCATCGTCACCGTCGCTAGCAATACCGCCTTTTTCTGCCGGTAGAGGACCGAACCGTTGGCCTGGCGGGCGATGTCGCCGAAGTGATAGGATTCGTGCAGATTATTCAGAGTGTGTTCGATCGTTTTGTGTTGCATCGTGTCCATTGTCCTTTGTAAAATTTCAAATCGAAAATTTTTCTGTATGACCCCGATCGGGAAACTGACGGGCTAGCTCCGCATCGTCGAAACTGTATCGGAAATTCTCGATATAGTCCATGAGAATCCCGTAGGCTTCGGCCAGCTGTGCCATCTTCCGTGCATCCCCTTCCGGCCGATCGGGATGATAGCGTCGGGCAAGCGAACGGTAGCGCCGTTTGACCTCCTCTTTGGTCACCATCGAGGGGAGCCCCAGTAACTCCACCGCCTTTTGGATATCATCCGCTGCGTTGCGTCGCATCACAGTTTTGCTCCCCCCAACGATCCCACTCCGCCGAATGGAACGAGATTGAATCGAAAATAGACCGTATTGTTCCGGATCGACCCTTTCCCCGAATCGGTAAGAATGGGGGTGATATCCTGTTTGAACAGCAGGGTAAAATTCCAACACTTCCGATCCACCCCGAGCCCCAGCTCCCAATCTTTGGTTCCGTTGTGGCGAAAATCGTAGGTATAGGCCCCGTATGCGGTATAGGTATCGTTGAATTTGTAATGTCCCACGAACCCCAGATCATTGACCACGAGACTATAATCGTCGCTGCGATAGCGACGGTTTTGTTCCAGTGCCAGATGGATCCGATTGGTATCGTAGGAGAGCGAATTGCTCACCTGGAGGAAATGGTGATCTTGGATGGAATAATCAACCCGGCTTTTCCAATGGATCGAATCGTAGCGTAGATCGAGTTCCTGACGCAAGCTGTTCCAACGGGAATCGTGCTCGGGATAGTAATCGGCACGCGCCAAATAGTCGACATCCCATTTGCCCGAGTCGCTTTTCCAGAAATGGTGCATCGAAAAGGTCAGCCGGGTATCGTAGACCATATCCAGAACATAATCAGAAGCGATGTGCGGATCGATGGCGCTGAATTTGAGGTTGCCTTCGGCCAGGAGATTGGTCTTGGTATAGGTCGCTTTGAGGAGCATCGTATGGACCCCCGAATCGTATCGACGGACCAGATCGGTGGAAAGTTCGAGGCTGTGGCGGAGAGTTGCGGCCGCATAGTGGTTTTCACTCCCGAAAAAACGTCCTCCCGCTCCGTGATAGAAATGGGTATCGGCCGCGTCGAAGCGCTCTTCGAGGGCGAGGTTGAGAACGTCGTCAAAAAAAGAGGTCTGAAACCGAATCGGCAAATCAAAAGCCCCCCGATAGGCCCGTAACCCCGTTTTGCGATAGTAGTTGGCATAGCGCAAATCAGCCGTGACACTCAAGTGGTCGTCCCACAAGGGGGTCGAAAAAAGGTGATACCGCAAAGAGGGAAGTTCCTGAATCGTCTGATCGTTTTTGACACGGGTCGTATCGATGAAGTAGCGCCCGCGCAAACCGAAGTACTGGGTGTCGTCGTAGAGAAACAGATTCAGACGGGATTCTTTGAACCGGCTGGTTTCCTCCAAATGGGGCTCTTTTTCGAACTGAAGATTGAGATAGTCGATGTCGTTGAAAAGATCCAGATCCAGATACAATCCGCTCCGATACCCCAACGGTTCCCATTTCCGTAGGGGGTCGCCGTTTTCATAGTGGGCTTCCAGTCCGTAATGGTGGCGGTTTTTCAGCGAAAATTTCCGGGCGAAGGAAGATTGGTCGGCGAAATATCCGATGCGGGCCCAACCGAACGAATGGTCGCTATCGACGAAGCGATAGGTCGCATACAGTCCCGCTCCGCGATCCTTGCGGATTTGCGGATCGAGTTGGAGATCCTTATCCGGAGCGATGGCCCAAAACCAGGGCTGATCGTAAATGAACCCCTCGTCTTTGCCGTAGCCCAGATGCGGCATCAAAAGCCCCGTGCTGCGCTCTCTCGCCAGGGAAAATCCCAAATACGGCGTATAAAACACCGGCAGCGATCCGGCATAGAACCGGACACCGTGGAGTTTCATGTATTTCGTTTCCGAATCGTAGGTAGCGTCCTTGAACCGTACGCTCCAATCCGGATCGTCCACATGACAACTGGAGAGGACACTGTTGTGCAGCGTATAGTTGCCGTCTTGTTTTTGGGCTTCGTCGGCATAGACCCAGATATCCTGCCGATCGGCTTGGAAAAAATCGCGGAAACGGACCCGATTGTGATCCACTTCGAAGACCATCCGATCGGCGACGATCCGATGCCCCTTGCTCCCAAAAATCTCTACGTTCCCCGTCAAAACAATGACATTGCGTTTGCGATCGAAACGGGCCGTTTTGGCCAAAAAGAGCGAACCGTCGTAGCTAAGCGCCACGTGACCGCGGGCATAAACGATATCGCCCCGGCTCTCGAAACGGTCCGCATAGAGATGGGCCAATTGGGGGGGATCGCTCGGATCCCCGGAAGGGGCGGAGGAGGTGAGAGTGGCGACGGCAAACAGTAGGGCCGTCACGATCTGCCGGGCCGGTTTCACCCTCTCCCCCTTCCTCTGTTCATCGATCGAATCCGAATCGTTGTACGATGCCGCGTCAATCCCGCAGCGCCTGGTAGGCGATGTCGGTGCGGCACTGTTTACCGGCGAAATGGACCTGCCCCACGAGCATGTAGGCCCGATCCCGCGCTTCGCGGATCGAATCCCCCAGCCCCACGCAAACCAGCACCCGACCGCCGGTGGCGTAGAGCTTCCCGTCCTCGCCGCGGCTCACTCCCGCATAGGCGATGTAGCTGTTTTCCCTGAGATCCTCGTGGTGGATTTCGTCGACGATGATCTCGGCGGGCTCACTCGATTTGTAGGGGTAGTTTTTGCTCGCCATCACCACCCCCACCGCATAGCGGTCGTGAAATTCGATCGTCGCCTCGCCCAGACGCCCCGTGGCCGCTTTGTAGAACAGCTCCGAAGCGGGCGATTTGAGCAGCGGCATGAGCACCTCGCACTCGGGATCGCCGAAACGGACGTTGTATTCGAGGACATAAGGTTCCCCATCCACGATCATCAGCCCCATGAAGAGAACCCCCTCGAAGGGGTTGCCCTCCTCTTCCATCCCCTTGAGTGTGGGACGGACGATCCGCTCGTCGATTTTCCCATAGAGGGCGTCGTCGATGAGCGGCGTGGGGGCGTAGGCGCCCATCCCTCCGGTATTGGGCCCTTTGTCGCCGTCAAGCAGCCGTTTGTGATCCTGCGCCGCGGGGAGTACGACATAGTCTTTGCCGTCGCAGACGGCGAAGACCGAAAGTTCGTATCCGTCCAGGAACTCTTCGACGACGATCCTGGTACCGGCTTCTCCGAATGCTTCCCCGCTGAGCATTTCCGAGGCGGCTTGTTTGGCCGCGTCCCGATCGGGAGCGATGATCACCCCCTTGCCGGCGCACAGGCCGTCGGCTTTAACGACGATGGGGGCCTCCAGCGTGTCGATGAACGAAGCGGCCGTCTCGTAGGAATCGGTTTCGATGTATCGGGCCGTAGGGATGCGGTGCCGGGCCAAGAAGTTTTTCATGTAGATTTTCGATCCCTCCAGGCGAGCCGCGGCGGCGGTCGGACCGAAGATCACGAGCCCCCGTTTCCGGAAGACGTCGACGATCCCCTCCACCAAGGGCGCTTCGGGCCCCACCACCGTCAGATCGATCCCGTTGCTCTCGGCGAAATCGGCCAGCTCCTCAAACTCCTTGATCGGAAGGTTCTCCCCCAGTGCATCGGTCGCCCCGTTGCCCGGTGCGAACCAGATCTTCTCCACCCGTGGATCCTGTGCCAATGCACGTCCGATGGCATACTCGCGCCCTCCGCTCCCTACGACCAAAACCTTCATTCCATGATTTCCTTGTGCAATGGATTTTCCGAAAAACGGGCGAAAGGAAGGATCCTTCCCTTCGCCCGTTTTTTGAGGGGTTCCCCGGGCGGCCGTATTTGCATGTGTCGGCCCTCATCAAGCCAACGGTGGAGGAGCGAAGCAGCCTTCAGGGGGCGGCGTCTCGCCCGTCTCCGGGCTCAAGCGACGTCACCCGCGCACCGGCCGCTTACGGAATCCTCCAATACTTTTGTGTTGGACCCCCATAGCAAGTAAGCGCACCGCCCAGGGATATTCGATTATATCCTATTCGGCGTTAGCGGGGAATAAAAATCAAAACGGGTCGTGATGATATGAAAAAATATACGCGGAAAAATTCACACGAGCCGACGTGCGGCCTCCACACACGCCGTGATCGTCGGTTCGGAAGCGACCGCATAACGGGCCCCGGGAGGGAGATGTTCCCGGGTCGCCTCCCCGATCACTACGGCGGTGTAGTCTTGCCGCCAAGGGAAGTTCTCCAGGAAACAGCGGATTGTGGAGGGGGAGGTAAACACGACGATCGCCCCCGGTTCGGGAGCGACCAAAGGAGGATACTCGCGGCAGGCGGTGCGGTAAATAATCTGCTCGTGAAGCTCGATTCCGTGTCGCCGCAAAAACCCCCGGGAGTCGAACGATACCGTAGCGGGACGAAGATAGAGAATTCGTCGTGTATGGAAAAACCGGACCATATCTTCGGCCAGCGCATGGCCGTAGAAGCGCTCGGGGCGGTATAGCACCTCTCCCCCCAACCTTCGGATCTCATTCTCCGTCGCCGGACCGATCGCCAGTGCCGGGAGGCGCTTCCACCCCGGGTCGATCGCCTCGGCGCTGCGGACCGCCTGTTTGGAGGTGAACATCAGCGTGTCGCACCCCTGATAGTCGATCGTATCGGCCACGATCTCAAAACGGATCATCGGCAAAGCGATCGTCCCCTCCACCGGTTTGGGGGACGTGAGGTAGATGGGGCGGGAGTTCACTCAGACTTCTCCCCTATTCCACAGGCTTGACGAAACTGCCCGTCGAAGAAAATTTCGTTGATGTGCTCGTCGTCGTAGGGATCGAAGTGGGGGGTGATTACCCATCCTTTCTCCGGATCGAGCGATGCGATGCGACATTCGAGCTCTTCGGCGATGGAGTGGGCCTCTTCGAGGGTCATGTCGGGGGTGAGGACCAGATGGAACTCCACATAGTTGCGGCTCCCGTCGGTCCGGGTCTTGAGCCAATGATAACCGTTGACTTTGGGGTGATTGGCGATGATCTCCCCGATCTTGGCCACAATCTCGCTGGAGAGGGAGCGATCGAGGAGGATCATGATCCCTTCGTGGATGATCTCGTATGCCGAATAAATGATATACACTCCGATCCCCAGACCGAAGAGAGCATCGATCCAGTCCCAGCCGGTGAGCCATACCGCCCCGAGTGCGGCCACGACCGCACCGTTGCTAAGCAGGTCGGTCTGGTAGTGGAGCGCATCGGCTTTGATGACGATATTGTCGGTTTTTTCGGCTACGCGGAGGAGATAGCGCACCAGCAGCCAGGTGACCAGGATCGAAAAGAGCATCACCCCCAGCGAGGGTCCCAGAAATTCCGTCCCTTTATGGTGGAGAATTTTCAGAAAAGCCTCGTAGATGATGAACAACCCCGAGAGGGTGATGACGGTCCCTTCGATCACTCCGGCGATGGCCTGGATCTTTCCTTTTCCGTAGGGGAACTGATCGTTGGGGTGTTCTTCGGCTTTTTTGATGGCGAAGAAGTTGAATAGAGATACCCCCATGTCGAGGATCGAATCGATGGCGGACGCGAGGACCGCCACCGATCCGCTTAGGATCCCAACAATGAGTTTGACGAAGGTCAGCAGCACCGCGACGGCCGTGGAAACGACCGTCGCGCGTCGTTGTGGCGACATCGGATTGTCAGAGGGGGCAATCAAAGCCATGCAAGATGGGAGACTCAGTCAACCCGTGCGACCGGAGCGGTGGCACGGGCAGCGTTTTTGCCGCAATGGCCGCAATAGCATGCGGGCTCCTCTCCGGGGAAATAGTGGGCGATCGCCATGCAGTTATGGGGTCCGCGGACGAAGCGCTCGGTTTCGACGATCGAATAGCCGTCATGGGCACAACGGTCTTTCATGAAGTGGCGGTTGCACGAGATCGCCGAAGCGGAGGCGCTTCCCGTCAACAGCGTCAGGATTCCCGCGATCATCGCGGCGGAAATGGAACGTTTCATCGTTGATCCTTTACGGAATGGATTCGGAAACCCATTATACCGGAACTTTCTTGAAAGAAATATTAATGAATAGAAAATATATTGAAAAATATGTTAACGATATATAAACGGGACTCAGAGGGTCCGGCTGAGCAGATCGGCCACCCGCTTGGCGAAGGCCACTTTGTCCGAGGGATCGAGCCCTTCGGCTAGTTTGGCACTGTCAAACAGCACCCAGGCGCTCTCTTCGAGGATCTTCTCGTCTTCGGTTTCGGCCAGTTTACGGATCATTTCGTGCTCCGGGTTGATCTCGAGGATCAGGGGCAGATCGGGGAGCTCCTGCCCCATCGAGCGGAGGATGGGGCGCATCGCCGCCATCGGATCGAAGCTGTCGGGGACGACGCAGCTGGGACTTTCGCTCAGCCGCGTGGTGATCCGCACCTCCTTGACCGCGTCCCCCAGGATCGTCTTGAGCTTCTCCGCCAGCGGGGTGAACTCCTCGTTGAGCTTTTCGAGCTTCTCCTTGTCCTCTTCCGCCTTAGGCGCTTCGACGGTGCTCACGTCGACGAATTTCCACCCTTTGTATTCGCCGATGGCCGGGGCGACGATCTCGTCCACCTCCCGATCGTCCATGATGAGCACTTCGATGTCGGCCTTGCGGTAGGCCTCCAGCAGCGGCGAATTGCGCAGGACGTGCTCGTCGTCGCCGACGATGTAATAGAAGGTCTTCTCGGTCTCCCCTTCCCGCTCGCCGGCCCGCTGCATGTACTCGTCCAGCGAAGTGAGCCCTTCGACTTTGGAGCTTTTGTAGCGGACGATCTGCAAGAGGGTCTCTTTGTTGAGATGGTCGGTGTAGATCCCCTCTTTGATCAGCCGGTTGTACTGCTCGATGAAGCGGGCGAATTTCTCTTCGTCGAGTTTCTGGATCGCGGAAAGGATCTTTTTGACCGAGGCCTGGCGGATGTTGGCCAGGATCCGGTTCTCCTGGAGCATCTCCCGACTGACGTTCAGCGGCAGATCCTCGCTGTCGATGATCCCCCGCACGAAGCGTAGATACAGCGGCAGCAGCTCTTTTTCGTCGTCGGTGATGAAGACCCGTTTGACATAGAGCTTGACGCCGGGCTGGAAATCGGCCCGGAAAATATCGGCCGGCGCGGTCCGAGGAATATAAAACAGCGTGGTGTATTCCAAGGTCCCTTCGGCCTTGTTGTGCAGCCACAGCAGCGGCTCTTCGCTGTCGTGCCACATGGTGGAGTAGAACTCGACGTAGTCCTCGTCCTTGAGCTCGCTTTTGGGCAGGGTCCACAGCGCTTTGGCCTCGTTGACCTGCTCGCTCTTTTGGACCGTTTTCATCTCCACCTTGTCCCCCTCCCCCACATTCTCCTCGGTTTCGTAGTTGAGGAAGATGGGATAGGGGATATGGTTGGAGTATTTCCGGACAATCTCCCGCACTCGCCAGTGATCGAGGAACTCTTTGGCGTCTTCCTTGAGCTTGACGTAGACGACCGTTCCGTGGGACTCCTTGATCACCGGATTGATCTCGAACTCCCCGGTTCCGTCGCTGCTGAATTTGTAGGCGGTCTCCTCCCCCGCTTTTTTGGTGATCACATCGACCCGCTCGGCGACCATGAAGACCGAATAAAACCCCACTCCGAACTGTCCGATGAGGTTGTTGTCTTTCTTCGCGTCGCCGGTGAGCTGCTCGAGGAACGCCTTGGTCCCCGATTTGGCGATGGTCCCCAGATTGTTGATCAAATCCTCTTCGTTCATCCCGATCCCGTTGTCGATGACCGAGAGGGAGTTGTCCTTGGCGTCGAGTTTGACGGTGATTTTGGGATTCCACTCCTCCTCTTTGAAGCGCTCGTCGGTCAGACGGAGGTAATTGAACTTGTCCAGTGCGTCGTTGGCGTTGGAGATGAGCTCCCGGAGAAAAATTTCCCGGTTGGAATAGAGCGAATGGGTCATCAGATGAAGCAGTTGACCGATCTCGGTCTGAAACTGATGCTTGGCCATGCAACACTCCTCACAGCGATGAAATTTGAGAAGATTGTACCAAAAAGCCCAAAACAGTTCAAGATTTTATGCAGGTTTATTGAGTCGTATTCGCTAAAACTTTGCGAGTCATTAGGCAAGACGCAAGCACGGTCCTACGGGCCTCAAGTCGCAAGGAGTGTCGCCTTCGGCGACGTCGTTGGTATATTGGTGTATTGGAGGCAGGGCTAAAGCCCTGCAGAGCGGGACTCAAGTCCCGCCTCCAAAAGAACGCGTTGCATCGCAACGCCCCTCAATCCAACACCCAGAACCCAAAATCCATCATCAAAAGTATTGCGCAGCAACGCCCTGCAATCCATCTTCCATCATCAATCTTCCATCTGCGCCCCAAGGCGCCCCGCAATTTCTCATTTCTACTTTCTCATTTCTCATTTAGATTCAAACCGCGCCGCCCCGCGGCTCCCTTCACTCCTCACTCCTCACTCATGAGCGACAAATTTCACTTCGATCTCGTAGGGGCGCGAACGGTTGTGGGGCCCGAAACCGATCCGCTGCAGCTGGCGCAGATAGCTCTCCAGGGCGTGGTTGAACTCTTCGTTGTTCGAGCGGCGGACGATTCGGTAGTCGAAGCTCCCGTCGTTGCGGATCGTCAGGATCACGTCGATCTCCTCCCCGGCGAAGTTGGCCTGGGCGGGCCATCCCCGCAGGAGCCGCTCCACCTTGGCCAGATAGCGGTTTTCGATCCCTCGTTCGACCGCGGCTTTGCGGATCGAGCGCTCCCCGGTCCGTTTCGCCGACGCGGTGGGGGTGGAGGGGCGGGACCGAGGGGGAGGCGATGCCGGTGTCCTCCCTCTGAGAAGCGTGGGTAGCGGGCAGGGCGGCGACGCCGGCCCCCCGACGGCTCGGAACAGCAGGAGGGTCTAAAGCCGCAAGGAGGCGCTTAGAA
>JALWKO010000091.1 GCA_027081405.1 Campylobacteraceae bacterium
TGGAGAGCGGGTGAGAGGACCGGACGAGAGCGCTGCGCACGCTTCGGGTGGGGCGGCCAGGCGCTGGATTTCAGTGGTGTGACTCGAGGGTCGCGGCGGGGGGAGCCTTGAGGGGATTGAGGCGAAACGCGACCCGCTTGGGCGCGGAGAAACTTCGCAGTGTCTGCATATGGTAGTTGGGAGGAAAAATCCGCTCGAGCCGATCGAGGAACGCCTGGGGAAGGGGGGAGCGCATCGTCAGGGGGTAAACAGGGCCGAGCCGATCCGGACCATGTTGGAGCCGCATTCGATGGCGAGTTCGAAGTCGCCGCTCATCCCCATCGAGCAGATCTCGGCGCCGTCGCTTTGCAGCCGGTCGAAGATCGCCCGGGTGGTTTCGAAACTTTTTCGGATCCGGGCGACATCGTCGGTATGGGCCCCGATCGTCATCACCCCCCGCAGCCGGATCCGGGGGAAGCGCTCCCGGATCGCGTGCCAGGTATCTTCCGCCGCGTCGGGATCGACCCCGGCTTTGCTTTCTTCCCGGGCGCTGTTGATCTGCAGCAGGCAGTCCATCGTCTTCCCCTTGGCCTCGAGCCGTTTGTGGAGCGCTTCGGCCAGATCGAGCCCGTCGAGGGACTGGAAGAGGAAGGGATCGAGGTCAATCAGTTTGTTGATCTTGTTTTTCTGGAGCCGTCCGATCATGTGCCACTCCAAAGGCAGATCCTCCAGATCGGCTGCCCGTTTCTCGAGCTGCTGGACCTGGTTTTCGCCAAAGGCCCGCTGCCCCAGTTCGTAGAGGGTGCGGATGTTCTCCTCGGCGGTGTATTTGCTCACCACCACCAGTTTGACGATGTGGTGTTCGTCCACTTTGATCCGGGTCGCCTCGATCCGCCGGATGATCGCGTCGAGGTTGCGCGCGAGGGTCTCTTTGGGCAGAACCGTCTCAACCATGCTTTCCTCCCCAGATTCGGTGTACGTCATTATACAATCCTAGCCCCATCAGACCGATGAGGAAGATCCACCCCAGAACGGTCAGCCGCAGATACATGGCGGAGCTCAGCGGTTTGCGGGCGACGATCTCGTAGAGGTTGAACAGGATGTGTCCCCCGTCCAGCGCGGGGATTGGGAGGAGGTTGAGCACCCCCAGGTTGACCGAGATGAGGGCCATGATGAAGAGCAGGTACCAAAAGCCCGCCTTGGCGAAGCGGATCAGCAGGTCGAAGATGGTGATCGCCCCGCCGATGTTTTCGGTCCCCACCTGGGCGGTGGCGACCTTCTCGACTCCCCGGAAGACGATCGTCGCCGCTTTCCAAGTCTCCCGGAGGGAGTAGAAGAGGGCTTCGTCGGGGGCGAACCGGATCGTCGTATTGGCGTCGAGGCGGGGGGAGATCCCGATGATGCGGCGCTGGATCGTCTCCCCGAACAGGTTTTTCCCCTCGACCGTTTTGGTGTGCAGGGAGAGGATAAGGATCTTCTCCCCCCGCTTCAGGGTTAGTGGGATCGGATCGGGCTGGGCGGCGATCGCCTCGGAGATCTGATACCAGTAGCGGATGGGGCGATCCCCGACGCGGAGGATCCGGTCGCCGGGGAGGAGCCCCGCTTTCTGTGCCGGCGTGTCGGGGGCGACCGCTCCCACCACTGGAGGGACATAGTCGCTTGCAGCCACGAGGGGAGCGCCGTGCAGGGCGATCACCAGATAGAGGAGCATCGCCAGGAGCAGATTGGCCATCGGGCCGGCGAGGAGGATCACGATCCGCTGCCAGGGGGTTTTGCCTCCGTAGCTGTCGGGATCGGTGCTGTGCACCGTAGGATCGGCGTCGTCCTGCCCTTTCATTTTGACGTAGCCCCCCAGGGGGATGGCACTGAAGGCCCATTCGGTTCCGCAACATCGTTTGCGAGCCAGAATCGGTCCGAAACCGATACTGAAACGTTCCACCCGGACCCCCATCCTCCGGGCGGCGAGGAAATGGCCCAGTTCGTGGAAAAACACGATTGCCGAGAGACCGGCCAGCCCGGCGAGAAAATAGAGATACGCTTCCATACAGCCTCGATTTTTTGCGGCCATTATACCCAAGGCAGCGGCGAAAAACGGTTCAGCTTTTTGTGTTACAATCGAATAAACCGACGAAGGAGGAGTACGATGGCCGAAGAGGTGAAGACGGCTGAAGAGACGGTCGCCAAAGAAGTCACGACCGAAGCGCAACCGAATATCGAGACGGCTCGGCCGGAAAACGCCCCGGAGGCCGCTTCCGAAGCTCCCGGGGACACCCCCCCGCCCTCAAAAGACAAAAACGCCCTGGCACGCACGAAAGTGGAACACGCCCGCCGACAGGTGGAGGAGGCCGAAGCGGAGATCGAAGAGTGTCTCCGGCGGATCGAAGAGGATCTGGATCGGTTCGAGAGCTATGAAAACGAAGTGCTCGTCCCGGTGATGCGGCGGAGCCGAAGACTCCTTTCGGAAGTGGGAACCGATGCGGTCAAAATCCCTGAAAATCCCCTTTCCGAAGTGGAACTGATCGATCCGGAGGAAGAGCGGATCGAGATTGGGGAGATCTCTTCGGGGAAAGTGGGGGCGTTTTTCTGGTCCCTGCTCGCCGGTGCCGCCACGGTGGGGGGATGGTACGTCTATGCGGTGCAGAAACTGGGGCTCGGGATCGTCCCGGCCCAGACCTCCGATTGGGCCTTTTTCTCCAAACTCGCCGCTGCGATCGCCGCCGCGTTCGGCCAGGGGGAAAATCCGGCGGTGGGATGGGCGATCGTCGTCGCCAGCGCCCTGGCGGTGATGGGGATCGTCTATGCCGTGATCGTGGCGCTCCGTGCGTCGAAAAATCT
This sequence comes from Campylobacteraceae bacterium, assembly GCA_027081405.1. Classification (GTDB taxonomy): domain Bacteria; phylum Campylobacterota; class Campylobacteria; order Campylobacterales; family Sulfurovaceae; genus Nitratifractor. The sequence goes on from JALWKO010000091.1 coordinate 2,815, forward strand.
CAAAACCGCCGAACGGCTCGAAGAGGAAGCCAGCTTCTACTGCACCAAAAAATCGAAGTGCAAAGAGAAGATGGAGGCGGTGCGTAAGCACCTGGAGACCCTCGATGCGACCGCCCGGAAATACGAAGTGCTGCTTGAGGAGCAAAACGCCGCGCTGCGCCGGGCGCTCCATATCGAAGGGAACAAGAAGCTCCCCGAACTCCACGAGAAGACCCAGAAACTCGTCGCCGAAATGGTCACCCTCCTCAATGCCCTCGATACGGTACTCGAGACCCCGATGGCCCGTCACGGGGTCCTCACCCCCGAGAGTGTGGAGGCGCTCCGCCGGGCCAAACGGGTCGTCAACGATCAGATCCTGCGGATCTACAACGGCTGAGCCGGGCCTTGTTCCGCTGCGAAACCGCGATCTTGGGAGGCGGTGCGTCGGGCCTGATGCTCGCGTCGCTGCTGGGGCCCCGTCACGACTACCGGATCCTCGAAGGCAACGCCACAATCGGTGCCAAAATCGCCGTGAGTGGGGGAGGGCGCTGCAATCTGACCAACCGCCGACTCGATCCGCGCCGTTACCGGGGCGATGAGCGGTTCATTTCCCGGATTTTCGCACGCTACGACAACCGCTGGCTTCTGGATTGGTTCGGGCGGCAGGGGCTGGAGCCGGTGCTTCGGAAACGGTGGCAGTATTTTTGCCCCCACAGCGCGCAGGAGGTGATCGGGATCTTCCGTCGCCGGATTTCTCCGTCCAAACTGCTCGTCTCCACCCGGATCGAAGGGGTCGAGCCGGCGGATGGAGGCTTTCGGATCCGTACCGACCGGGGGACGGGAACCGCCCGCCGGGTCGTCGTGGCCACCGGAGGGATGAGCTATCCCCGGCTGGGCGCCAGCGGGATCGGGCTGAAAATCGCCGAAGCGCTGGGACACCCCGTCGTCCCCACCGCCCCCGCCCTCGTGGGGCTTACCCTCCAGAAAGGGGAGTTCTTTTTCAAAAGCCTCAGCGGTATCGCCGTACCGGTGCGCATCACACTCGCGGAGCGGGCGATCGAATCGGATCTGCTCTTCGCCCACCGGGGGATCAGCGGACCGGCGGTCCTGGACGCGTCGCTGTGGTGGGAACGGGGGGAGATCGCCGTCGATTTCCTCCCCGGATTCGCGCTGGAGTCGCTCACCCGATCGCCCCGGCAGCTTACGAGTCCCCTTCCGCTCCCCCGTCGGGCCGCCAAAGCGTTCCTCGATGCCCTCGGGGTGCGGGATATGGCCGGACGACGCTGCGACGCCGAGACATTGAAGCGACTGGAGCGGCTGAAGGACTATCGTTTCGCTCCGGCGGGGACGATGGGCTACTCCCGTGCCGAAGCGATGCGCGGCGGCGTCGCCACCGACGGGATCGATCCCGATACGATGCAGAGCCGCAAATGTCCGGAGCTCTATTTCGTCGGCGAAGTGCTCGACGTCACCGGAGAGGTCGGGGGGTACAACTTCCAGTGGGCCTTCTCTTCGGCCGCCGTGTGCGCCGAAGCGATCGAAAGCTGAATCGGCACGCCTCGCAACCCTCGTTTTGCCCCTGGATAGGCACTGTGCAACGATCCAGAAAGCGGGGAACAAAAACTGCTAAAATACGGCAATCCAAATCATGCTACTGTGCAGATGATCCGGAACCGGATCAATCTATATATTATAAAATATCAACGGGGGTGCCGTGTGAAACGATGGGGAAGGAGAGGGGTGTTGGCGATCGCGGGGGCCTGGGTGCTCGGCGGTTGTGTAGGGGGACCCCACTTCGGTGACGCCCAGGGGTGGAGTGATTCGCAGAAACGGGAATTCGAAACGATCCTCAGCGAAGACCGCTACGCGTCGCTGTGTCAGCTCAAACCGCTGTACGAACGGTACAAAAAGACCCACGACACCCGGATCCTCTCCCGGATCCTCGTCGGGTATGCCGAAAACCTCGAAAACAGCTGCATCGACATCCCCGCCTACAAACGGATCGAAAAGGCCCGCAACGACCGGAAAATCCGCTCCCACTATCAGTTCTACACCAAAAGCGTTTCGGCCTCATCGGTACTGGGGGCGCTGCGAAACGGGGAGGATATCGACACGATCCTGCGCAAGCACCTGCCGGCCAATCCCCAGTTTTCCCGTCTGCTGCGCTACTATCACTCCTCTCTCTCCGCCGACCGGAAACACAAAGTCTTCATGAGTCTCCAGCGGGCGAAGGTGATGAGCGACGAAGGATGGGATACCTATTTCTTGGTTAATATTCCCGAATATAAAGTACGTTTTTTCGAAAACGGTTCGCTTCGCTTCGGTTTCCCGGTCGTGGTGGGCAAGCGCAACTGGAACACCCCCGTCTTCATGGCATACATGAAATACGTGGTCCTCAATCCCACCTGGAACGTCCCCGACAATATCGCCCGGGCAGAGGAGATCCCCCATCTGCTCCGGGATCCCCGTTTCCTCAAGCGCAAACACATGGTGGTGCTGCGCAACTACGACGTGGACGGCAAACCGATCGATCCCCGGACCGTCCCCTGGAGGAAATACCTCTCGGAGGAATACAAAAACAAAGAGCTCCCCTACAAGCTGATCCAGCTGCCTTCCAAATCCAACGCGCTGGGGCGGGTGAAGTTCATGTTCCCCAACCCCTATTCGGTCTATATGCACGACACCAACGCCCGCTCCCTTTTCAAGCGCTCTTCGCGGGCCTACAGCCACGGATGTGTCCGCCTCTCCAGGCCGATGACGATGCTCGAGTACCTGGCGCGGCACGGCTATCTCAACGACGACTGGCCCACGGTCCAGAAAAAACTTGCCAGCATGAAACTCCATACGGTGGGGCTGCGCAAACCGATTCCGGTCCATGTGGCCTATCTGACCGCCTACGTAGACGAGGACGGATCGATCCGTTTCTTCCCCGACGTGTACGGATTCGATCGGATCATGCCGCTCAAGAAAGGGCGCTGAGCGATGGCGAGCCGCATCGTCGGATACCGGGGGGTGGAATACCCCGTTGCCTACGAAATGCTCAACCCCTCCCAAAACCCGACGATCCTCTGGCTGCACGGCTGGGGGAGCCACAAGGAGCTGATGCGCCAGGCGTTCGGGGGTCTCCTCCCCGGGTGGCGCCAGATCTACGTCGACATGCCCGGATTCGGTAAAAGTCCCAACGATCGACCTCTGACGACCGACGACTACGCGGGAATCCTCACGGAGTTTCTGCGGAGCCTCCAGATCGTCCCGGACGTGATCGCGGGCCACTCGTTCGGGGGCAAAGTGGCCACGCTGCTCGATCCTCCGTGCCTGGTCCTCCTCTCCTCGGCGGGGATCGTAGTCCCCAAACCGTTCAACGTCCGGGCCAAGATCGCCCTCTTCAAACTCTTCAAGCCTCTGGGGGGAGGGAGGCTCCGTTCGCTCTTTGTCAGCGACGACGCCAAAGGGATGAATCCGGGGATGTACGAGACTTTCAAACAGGTGGTCGACGAAGATTTCACCGACCGTTTCGCCGCGTATGGGGGGAGGGCGCTTCTGTTTTGGGGCAAGGAGGATACCGCCACTCCGTTGTGGACGGGAGAGCGGATCGCCGGACTGATCGGTGATGCCCGATTGGAGCCGATGGAGGGGGATCACTACTTTTTCCTCCGTCCCGAAAACGCCGTCACCGTTGCCGAAGCGATCGCGGACGGATGCGCCGATGGCGGGATGAGGGGATAAAAGGATATGCCTATGGTAACCGTCGTCAATCTCGTCGCCTATTTCGCGATCCTTTTTTTGCTGGGGTATTACATCGTCACGACCCTGCAGTGGTACAGTTACCGACTGAAGCGGGTGGCGTTCCACCACACCCGCCCCTGGTGGAACGTCGCCTATTTCCTCCTGCCGTTTCTGACCTACGATTTCGTCTCCGGGATCAGCCGGGGGCGCTGGGGGTTCGTGGTGGCGCTGGGGTATCTGCCCCTCTTTTTCCTCTGGTACCGCAAGGTGGACAAAAAGCTCGTATTCACCGAAAGGGTCAAGCGATTTTTTGCCGCGCTGGGGCTTTTCGGCCTCCTTTTCGCGCTGGGACTCGGGCTCTACAATACATTCTTGCCGCTGGCGCTTGCCTGGGCGGTTTCGGTGGCGATCGAGAAGATCCTCTTCGGGGCCTATCGCCGCCGGGCGGAGCGGAAGCTGGCCCGGATGGAGGATTGCATCGTCGTCGGGGTCACCGCCAGCTACGGAAAAACGAGCATCAAAAACTTCCTGGCGACGATTCTCGGGGTCCGATACCGGGTCTACGCCACCCCCCGCTCGGTCAACACCCTGGGGGGCGTCATGAAGGACGTCAACGACGAGCTGAGTGAAGACACCGAGGTCTACATCGTCGAGATGGGGGCCCGGGGGGAGGGGGATATCGCCGAGATCACCCGTTTCGTCCGACCCCACTACGCGGTCGTGGGGACCGTCGGGCCGGCCCATATCGAGTACTTCAAGACCCTCGAGCGGATCCGGGACACCAAGATGGAGATCCTCCAAAGCCCCCGGCTCCGGGAAGCGTGGGTCCACGTCAGCGCCAACGCACGCCCCAGCGAGACGGTCCATATCTTCGGCCCCGAGATCGAATCGGTCGAGGCGACGCTGGAGGGGACCTGTTTCACGATGGAAGGGGAGCGCTACTGCGCGAAGATCCTGGGGGCCTTCAACGCAGTCAACCTGGCCGCGGCGATCCACGTGGCCCGCACACTCGGGCTCACTCCGGAGGAGATCCGGCGCGGTCTGGAGCGGATCCAACCCGTCCCCCACCGGCTGCAGCGGATCGACGCCGGGGGCAAGGTGATCCTCGACGACAGCTTCAACGGCAACGTCGACGGGATGCTCGCCTCCTTCGAGCTCGCCTCCACCTGGGAGGGGCGCAAAATCCTCATCACCCCCGGACTGGTCGAGGCCGACCGGGAGCTCAACGAGCGGATCGCCCGCAAAGCGGCGGAGGTGTTCGACCGGATCGTCGTCACCGGAGAGCTCAACTACCCCGTCTTCGCCGAGATCGTCCCGTCCGAGAAGCTGACGCATCTACCATCCAAGGAACGGTTCGAGGAGTTTCTGGCCCAAAACACCCGCCCCGGGGATCTAATCCTTTTTGCCAACGATGCGCCGAGCTTCGTCTGAGTACACCACCCCCGCCGCCAAAAAGACGCTGACGGCCCTTTTGATCCTCTTTTTCTTGACTTTTCCCCACTACAGCAGATATCTTCACAAAGAACTGGAAGGTCAACCCATCGGCCCCTTTTTCAGCCTCGATTATTTCTACAATATCATCCATTTCATCGCTCAGCAGACGCTGGGGATCGTCCACGAAGGGGGGCACGGGATCTGCTACATCTTCCTTTGCCGTCTGTGGATCACGGCGGCGATGGGGACGGTCTTCCAGTGGCTGTTCCCCGCACTCATCGGCTGGTACGCCTGGAGGAGGGGGCAGCGGTTCTGGGCGATTGTAGCGTGGTTTTTCCTCGGTTTTTCGATGCAATACACCGCCTGGTACATCTCCACCGCTCACGAGGAAGCGATCGTCCCCGCGTCCAAAGCTTTCTTGGGGAAAGAGGGCTATCATGATTTCAACTATCTCCTCTCACTCGTGGGATGGGTGAAATACGACGCTTTGATCGCGGCGATTGTTCGATTTTTTGCCTATATGGTGATGTTTTTTGCTCTTCTGGGAATGGTCTGGTATTCAGGTTCAACTCCTGAGGATAGGCGGAAAAGATCGGATCGTATGCGGTGACAATGTTTTTTTTTGATGGTGGTCTTCCTTATCGAGAGCTCTAAAAAACCTTCGTCATTACATACACAGAGCCACATGATCGGCAGGTCATCACCATGTCGTATCCCCGGAAAAATACTTTGGTGCGTAGTCGTAGACATCACAGCCATCCAGACCAGTGAGCTTTTGGGGATCAATCGATACCAGATGGAACATTTCGAGAAGTTCGGAGTAGTTTGATGAAGGCTATTTCGGGACCACCCATCAACGAAGTTTTCGAAGAAAGCGCAAAACGGGGACGAGGCACACGCAAACAAGCCCGTTACCGGAATTTTCCTTTGTCATCGTTTCCGATCGAAAGAAAGGGATGATCGTCTAGAGCTGCCCGAACAGTTATAATCGACCGCGTTAGTGGTCAGATAGGCACATGGACCGGTATTGATCTGCACATGCTCAGCGTTATATCCATAGGTTAACATAATATATATTCTATGGAAAACCCCGATCGACATATTCCGTATCGGATGTGCGAAAAGATTTCGGTACATGAGCGATCCAAAACAATCCAAATCGAACCGGTACCGACTTGATTCCTTGTGATCATTACCCCGGAAAAGATCTTGGGAATTTTATTCCGGAATCCATTTCGAGGAATATCGAAATAATATTTAAAAATATTACAGACTTCCGGATCCGATCCCTCCCAACGATCAAAAAATAGCCAAAATGTGGGGGTTTGTAAGAGGTATGAACAATTGTTCACAGTAGGAGCGGTCATGCAAGGTCACTGATGAACATATGTTCATACAGCATATACAGGATATGAACGGTTGTTCATCCAAAGAGATAAAACCGATTTGACTATTGAACAAATGTTCACTATAATTGCAACTACCCTACTGAAAGGCCCGTATAATGGAGACTGAGAGCCACCCTACCCGGCAGAAGATCCTGGAGAATGCATTGAGACTCTTTTCTGAAAAGGGATACAAAGCCACAACCGTCCGGGATATCGCCGCGGATGTGGGCATCCGTGCCGGAGCGATCTACAACCACTTCAAAAACAAGGAAGAGATTCTCAAAACACTCGTGACACAGATGATGGATTCGGCGTTGACGCAGCTATTTCCTTCCGGTTCCGAAGCGCTGGATCATACGAAAGGGAAGTCGGTGTTGTTGCGTCTGGCAAGCACATTCAAACTCATCGGCTTCGATAGCCGAAACGAAGCCCTATTCCGGCTGATGATGCAGGAACTCTTCAAAAACGGCGAAATCCGGGATCTCTATCAGGAGAAGTTCTATCAGCAGAATGTCCGGGAGCTCTCGGCGATCTTTTTCAAGATGATGCAAGACGGCATGATCCGCTCCTCCGACCCGCTGATGCTAGCCAACGAGTTTTTCGCTCCGCTCTTTTTCTATCAAATGCAGGTGTTGCTCCTCAAAATCGACGGCAAATCGACCTCTTCGGCAGCGACGCTTTTCGAGAAGCATGTAGACTGGTTCTGGGAGGCGATTCGGATTCCCGGAGACGATCGTTCCGGAACGCTGTTTTGATATTAACAAATAGGAGAATATATGGATAAATATGAGAAAACGGATCGCTTCGCGGTTCGTGCAGACGATTACGACGAAACCCTCTATCGTCTCCGATATGTGGATGCGATGGCGGATGAGATATTAAAAAATATATCCCCCTCCCCCGAAATGACGCTGATCGACTTTGGAGCCGGGACGGGACTCCTGACCGAACGGATCGCACCCTATGTGGGGAAGATCGTCGCCATCGACATCTCCCCTTCGATGATCGACAAACTCCGGGCAAAAGAAGCTGACCTCCCCTGCGAACTGGAGATCCTTCCGATCGATTTGAGCCGCGAACCCTATCCGGGCGATTCGGTCGACGGGATCGTCTCGACGATGACGCTGCACCATATCCGGGATACCGAAGCGATCCTGAAGCGTCTCTACGATGCGATCATCCCCGGAGGATTCCTGGCTTTGTGTGACGTCGACACCGAAGACGGAAGCTTTCATACCGTCGATACGGGGGTGGAACATTTCGGGTTCGATCGGGAAGAGTTGCGCAAGAAAGCGGAAGCTGCGGGATTCGTGAATGTGCGGCTTGCCGATGCGGCGGTGATCCGCAAGCCGCAGGGGGAATATCCGGCGTTTTTGCTCTACGCCGAAAAACCGCGATCTTAGATCAGTCCGAGCTCCTCGAGGAGCGCTTCGATCTTGGGGGAGATTTCTGCCAGCTTCTCATAAAGGGTTCCGAAGGCTTTGTCTTCGGCGTACCACTCTTCGATATGTTTCCAGGCGTTGCTTTTTTCTTCTTCAGTCAAATCGGCGTTGTTGATCGCTTCTTTGATCCGTTCGAGGTGTTCTTGGCGTTTGTTGCTCATCCGGGCTCCTTTTTTTCGGGATTATACCATTTTGCCGGATTCCGGGGGCTCCGAATCGATCCGGATCAACCCCGCCTCCTCGAGGAATATCGACGGTTTGAAGGTGCTTTTGCGGACTCTGTCGTAGCGGGCCGTCGAGAGGTAGAGCTCGTCACGAGCCCGGGTCACCGCCACATAGAACAGGCGTCGTTCCTCTTCGAGGCTTCCGGTGCGCTCCATCAGTTTCCGGTTGGGGAAACGCCCGTCCATCAGATCGACGACGAAAACGGTATCGAACTCGAGCCCCTTGGAGGCGTGGACCGTCAGGAGATTGACCCCTTCCCCTTCGCTCAGTTCGCTTCCCCCCAGGATCATCGCGTTGACGAAGCGGGGAATGTCCCGATAGTGCGCGGCAAGATCGCTCAAAAGCCGCCCTTTTCGCAGGATCCGCTCCCGGGCCTCCTCTTTTCGGTTTTCGTCGATCTCTCCGTTTTTGAGACGGGCGCGCTGGGAAGCCAGTCGATCGACGATCCGGATGTACAGTTCGCTTTGAAGCGCTTTGCGCAACACTGAAGCGGGGCGCTGCGTCCGGTCGACCGATCGGAACCATCGGTAAAAGCGCTGGAAAAACAGTACCCCTTCCGGCCCCAGCCGGGGGTGTTTGAGCAGAGGGTGGGAAAAAATCTCTTCGGGGAGATCCAGATGGGCGAAGCGCCGGACCGATCCAACCTCCAGATCGTTGTCGAAAAGCCCCAGTTGGGTGTTTTTGTGCCTCTTGAGCCTGGGGAGGGTTCGCACGGTCGGCGCGAGGATTCCCTTGCGCAGGTCCCCCTCCCCGAAATGGAGCAGATATTGATAGAGCTCCTGGGCCACCGCCGCCCCCACCCCGTCGGCATATTCGAAAATATGAATAAAGGCCATCATATCTTTGGGGTTGGCGAGCAGGGTCACGAGATCGAGGAGGAAGCGCACCTCCTTGGCGTCGAAAAAGCTGGTGCCCCCCTTTCGGCGGCAGGGGATCCCCCGTTCCCGGAGGCTGGCCTCCACGCCGTCGGCGCTGGCGTTGTTGCGGAAAATCACGGCGATCTGATCGTATCCCCTTCCCCGCGATCGGATCATCTCGGCGATCCCCTGGTATTGTTCGAAAAGTTCCTCGTACACGAGAAGTCTCGGCGGCATTCCGCCCCCTTCCCTGCCGACCCGCAGCGTTTTGGGATAGATCCGCTCGTTCCGTTCGATGACCCGATTCGCCAGCGATAGGATCGGTGCACTGGAGCGGTAGTTGGTCGCGAGGGTGAAGACCCGTGCGTCGGGATAGCGTTCGGTGAATGTGGCGATGTTGCGGATGTCGGCGCCGTTGAAGGCGTAGATGCTCTGGTCGTAATCCCCTACGCAAAAGAGCGAATGGGGCTGCAGGGCGTCGATGAGCGCCCCTTGGAGGGTGTTGGTGTCCTGATACTCGTCCACAAGCACCTCCTGGAAGGTCCTTCCCGCGATCGTCGGTTCATCCAGGACGCGCAGGAGGAGGTCGTTGAACGAGAGGAATCCGAATTCCCGCTTGCTCTCCTCGTATTCGTCGACAATGTCCGCGTAGACGTCGATCAGTGGTTCATGATCGGTATGGCGCTCCAGGAACCACCGGTCGAACGGTTCTCTGGAAGCATTTTGGTAGAGTTGATAGAGTTCGTAGAGATAGCTTGCCGAAAACGGCTCCCCTTTGGCGAGGCGTTTGAAATTGCGCTTGTCGTAGACGCTTCGAAAGAGGGTCTTGAGCTCTCCGGGCTGTTTGAGGACCGCATGGGGATCTTCGCGTCGGATCCAGCGATAGCTCACCGCATGGAAGGTTCCCGCCTCGATCCGATCGATCGTGTCGGCGGGGAAATGGCGTTTGAGCCGGGCGGTCATCTCCCCCGCCGCCTTGTTGGTAAAGGTAAGCAATAAGATCGCGTCGGGAGAAACGCCCGTTTGCAACAAATACGCGATCCGTCCGACGATGGTGGAGGTTTTGCCGGTACCGGCGCTGGCGATGACGAGGTTGTGCCCCGCCGGCGCGGTGGCGGCGGCTTTTTGCTCCGGATTGAGCCCGCGAAGCGGCATCCGGGATCAGAGGTGTCCGAGGATGTAGTAGGTGTTTTTGCCGTCGACTTTTTCGAGGGAGACTTTGTATTTTTCGGCCCAGCGATTGACCACCTCGGTAAATGCGTCGATCTCTTCGGGGGTTTTGCTGTCGGTCTTGACCTTGAGATAGTCCTTGGAGTTGGACATGGCGACGATCCCGGCGAAGCGTTTGACTTCGTCGTTGAGCGTCAGGATGTGCTTGGCGAATTTCTCGAAGCCGGGGGTGTTGGCGATAATCCGATTCATCTGTGCGAGAGTGGCGTCGTTGACCGGATATCCCAGTTGAATCAGCAGGTTTTCGGGCGTGATGTCGATATTCATGATCACCTCATTGTGTGGAATGTGAGCGGAATTCTAACAAATCTTTGTTTATACGGTGCAGCAGAATCAAAAGAGGGTCTCTTTGGGGCGGACCCGCTCGAGGAGAGAACGGTAGTGCTCCAGGTTCTGAAACGCTTTTTCGTAACGCCAGCGCAGCACGAACTCGATCACCTTGTTTTTGCGCTCTTCATCGAGTGCTTCGGCTTTTCCGAAATATCCCAGAGAAATATTTTTGGCTTTTTTCTTGCCGTTTTTGTCGGGTTCGTAGGTGATCGCGATCACCTGGACGTACTTCCCTTCCCGCACCTCACCGAAATCCTCCTCCTTGAGGCCGATTCCGCTGATGTTCATCGCTTTGAAGATAAACAGATCACTGATGGGGTCGATCTTTTTGCTGATCTCCAACGTAAAGAATAGTTCACTCAATCGACGGAGGTTTTCGACACGCTCCTTTTCTCTATATTCATCAATATTCAATTCGAAAATGAGCGTCCGAACTGCTGTTTCGATAGTTACCGAATCGACTTTTTCAGTTTCAGTATCTGATTTCTTAGAGGTGGCTTTAGTTTCCTTTTTAGGAGCGCCCCCCTCTTTCATATTTTTTAATATTTTTTTCTCGCCGCCCTGTGTTTTTTGTGCCAATTTTTCATCAAGCTTCGAGCTGAGGGCTTTCAGGCGGTCCAATGTGTTGTTCATGGTCAAACCTCAATATTTATTCGTATAGGAAATATTAAGTAATATGCTACCACAGTGAAGTTTAAACATATCTAAAAATATAAAACCCCTATTGAAAAATATCAATTTTTCTCCGAGTTAATATTATATAATGGTAGAGAATGCGTTCTCCCCTACCTTCTAAGCTTCCTTCGATACAATTGGACCCAAATTAATTTGCCTTTCTCCAAGGGGGTTCGATGGATTATCTGCAGATCGAGGGGGGGACACAACTGCATGGAAGTATCCGCATCAGCGGGGCGAAAAACTCCGCCCTCCCCGTCATCGCGGCGGCACTTCTGAGCGATGTGCCCGTCGAGATCGAGAACCTGCCCAACGTCGTCGATATCCGAACACTGCTCAAACTCTTGGGCATCCTGGGTGCCCGGGTGGAGCATGCGGACGATACCGCCCGGATCGACGCCTCCCGGATCGAATCGACCCGTGCAGTCTATGAGATCGTGGCGCAGATGCGGGCGTCGATCCTCGTCCTGGGACCGCTTTTGAGCCGTTTTGGAGAGTGTGAAGTGAGTCTGCCCGGTGGATGCGCCATCGGCCAGCGCCCGATCGATCTGCACCTCAAAGCGCTCGAACAGATGGGCGCGCAGATCGAGATCCGCAGCGGATATGTCCATGCGATTGCCCCCGAAGAGGGGTTGCACGGTGCGAAAGTGATTTTCGACAAAATCAGCGTCGGAGCCACCGAAAACACTCTCATGGCCGCGGCTCTGGCCCACGACAGAACCGAAATCATCAATGCCGCCAGAGAGCCGGAGATCGGCCAGTTGGCCCAGATGCTCACCGAGGGGGGCGCCCGGGTCGAAGGGATCGGCACAAGCCGCCTCATCGTACACGGGACCGGTGGGGAGCCGCTCCGATTCCCGGATCCGATCCGGGTGATCCCCGATCGGATCGAGGCGGGGACCTACCTTTGTGCCGCAGCGATCACCCATTCGAAGATCACGCTCGAAGACGTGGAGATCGAACATATCCAAAGTATCGTCGACAAACTCGAAGGGATGGGGTGCTCATTTTCTCTCCAGGGGCGAGCGCTGACGATCGCCGCCCCCTCTTCCCGCCTCAAGGGGGTCAATATCGTCACCGCCGAATATCCGGGCTTTCCGACCGATATGCAGGCGCAGTTCATGGCGGTGGCGACTCTGGCGGAAGATGAAAGCTTGATCGAAGAGCGGTTGTTCGAAAACCGTTTCATGCACGTTAGCGAGCTCAACCGCCTGGGGGCGGACATCTGGCTCAAAGGCAACGTCGCCGCCGTCAAACCGGTGGAGCGTCTCTACGGTGCGGACGTGATGGCCACTGATTTGCGGGCCAGTTCCGCACTCGTACTGGCGGCCCTGGCGGCGGAGGGGACCACGCGGGTTCGTAGGATCTATCACCTGGATCGGGGATACGAAAATCTCGAAGGGAAACTGGAAGCGCTCGGTGCGCGGATCGTACGCAAACACGAGGCGTGAAACTCCGCGCTTTTTTTTCGATCGTCAATCGATTTATCGATTTTGCGGAGCTTGCCCCTGTGCACCGGGTTGAGCGCTTGCCGCGCCGGCGGGTAACGCAGAAGTGGGAGCGGCGGGAGCGGTACTCTGTCGCGGCGCCATGCTGTTTTGCATCGGGGCGCTATGCGGTGCGGGAGCCTGCTGCATGATCGTCCCCTGTATGGGGGCTTGCGGTTGAGCGGCAGGCTGGAGAATTACCGGTTTTTGACCCGGGGCGGGCATCTGGGCGGGCCGCATTCCACCCTGTGCACCCAGTCGTTTGAGGGATGCGAGGGTCTCTTGGATGTTTTTGTCGTTTTGTTTCTTTGCGGTATCGATGAGGCGATATTCCTCTTCATAGTTGAGTGAATATCCCGGGGTCAGGCCGTAGGCGGATTTGTACTGGGCGATGGCGTTTCGAGTCCCCGGACCGCTGGCTCCGTCGATTTTGCCGGGATAGAAGCCGAGAATTTTGAGTGCGGTCTGGATCCGTCTGACTTTGGTGCGTCGATCGGTCCCTTGGGCGATGAGATTGCGGTCGAATTCGAGCAGATTCCCCAGGTAGATCAGCGCATCCCGCTCCTGGGGACTCATATAGGCGGTATCTCCGATTTCGTAGGCGCGGTTGAGCTCTTTGATGGCGGTACGGGTCTCGAACGAGTTGATCTGCCCGTCGATGGGGCCGCGATAGAAGCCCAGGCTTTTGAGTGCCCGCTGGATCTTCATCTCGTCCGTTTCGGTTCGCTGCACATGTCGTCGGTGATGCACACGCCGATAATGGCGGTGGTGACCATGATACATCGCATTGGTGATCACCGATCCGACCACCCCGCCGACCACCCCGCCGACCACGGCGTCTCCCAAACCTGCGTTGGCGGGGGTGGTGATTCCGATCATACCCAATATCGCCGTTGCCGAAATGGCGGATAGTAGATGATTGGATTTGCGCATTTTTACTCTCCTCCTGCGTTTTTTTCATTGTAATTCATCCCCTCTTAAAGGGGCGTATATTTTTCGTGCAAATAGGCGAAATCCCGATAGAAAGTGCCCTGGGTCGAGCTGTTTTCATTCTGAATTTCTAGAATCAGACGTTTCGCAGAGCTTTCGGGAAAGGCGACGCGGAAATGGGATGCCCAGCGGGGCCGTTCCTCTCGGATGGCGATGGGGATCCGGTCATAGGAAATCTTTTCGACGTTTTCCGGTGCCTTGCCGTTGAGGCGGATCATGGAGCGAAGTTGTTCGGGGTCGGGATCCATATTTACAAATGTCAGAATGAACGCGGGCTTTTTCCCGGGATCGATTAACGTCACGACGATTTCGATGGGCTCATCCCCCGGCAATTGGAGATGGCGACTCTTTTTGAGGAGTTGATATTTGTGAATATTTTTTGGGGGCGTGTCGGGGACGGTCTGTGAGCATCCGATGAGGGTCAACGTCGCAGCCAAGCATACTGCAATCAAAATGGGCCTGGATAGGAAGATCATGAAGATATTGTAGCGCGTTTGGCGATCCGGCTCAAATCGAGCGTCACGACGGTCCCCTCCCCTTTGCGGGAGCGGATCTGCAGCCCGATCCCTTCGGTATCGCAGTACCGTTTGACGATGCTCAGACCGATCCCCTCCCCCTCCACCGCTCCGTCGGCCTGGTAATAGCGCTCGAAGACCCGCAACAGCTCCCCTTCGTCCATCCCTTTCCCCCGATCGGCGATCTCCAGCCGGGTCCCCCGGAGGCGGACCGTCACCGGTTCGTCGGCGGGGGAATATTTGAGGGCGTTTTCCAGCAGGTTGTCGATCGTCTGCTCGAAACCGATCCGGTCGGTCCGCACCTGCAGGGGATCGCAGGCGACCTCGATCGGGCTACGCCCCAGCGACGCGAACCATTCGGCCCGCTCCCCCAACACTCCGCACAGATCAAACTCCTCCCGTTCGGGGGGAGCGAATTCTTTTTTGAGTTCGTAGGCGAGGACCCGATAGAGCCGCTGCAATCGCTTCAAGGCGTCCCCGATCCGCCCCAGCCGCCTGGCCGCTTTGTCGGTGTCGCAGGAGGAGCGGAGCATCTGGACGTTGGCCTCGATCGTGGAGAGGGGAAGGTTGATTTCGTGGAGGGTTTCGCGCACGAGATGCTCCAGCCGCCGTTCGTGCCGTCGCTGGATCTCCAGGATCTGCCCGAGGAAGATGTATCCCACGACCAGCGCACCGACGAAGACCGGGACGAAAGCGATCCAGTACCCCTCGGCCGCGACCCCCTCCGCGTCGAGGAAAACCTTGTGGAGCCAAAACAATGCGGCGACGATCACCCCGAAGACGAAGAGACTGGCAAGGAGCTCCTTTTTCATGGGCGCTCTTTGGGGAGGTGGAACCGATACCCCACCCCCCGGACGTTCTCCAGCGCGTGGGGGAAAAGCTTCTTGAGGCGGGCGATGTAGACCCGCAGCGCCCCGTCGTTGGACTCCTCCCCGTCCCAGAGGCGCTCGAAGATCTCCTCTTTGGTGACCACCTCGGGAGCGCGCAGCACGAGAAGCTCCAGCAGGTCGTAGAGTTTGGGGCCCAGTTTCACGCTTTGGCCCTCGCAGAACAGCCGGCGCCGCGATCGCTCGAGCCGGCACTCCCCCAGGTCGATCGTTTCGGCTCCCCGACGGCGGCGCAGCAATGCGTCGATCCGGGCGGAGAGTTCCAGCAGGTCGACCGGTTTGCGCAGATAGTCGTGGGCCCCGAGGGCGAAGCCGCGCAGGAGCGACTCTCGGTCTTCCCGGGAGGTGAGGAACACCACCGGCGTATCGTCTCCCCCCTGCCGCAGCTGGGCAAACGTCTCCAATCCGTCGACAAAAGGGAGGTTGATGTCAAAGAGATAGAGGTCGAAGCGCCGGGCATAGGCCCGTTCGAAGGCGGTGTGGGGATCGTAGCAGGCTTCCACCGCGAAGCCCTCCTCTTCCAGAAAGTCGCAGAGGGTTTCGCTGTAGAGCCGGTCGTCCTCCAGCAGGAGGATCTCCCCACGCGTACGGGTTTCCATCCGCCCCTTCCCGTTTCCGGACGGTCACATCAACATGCCGCCGTTGACCCGCAGCGTCTCGCCGGTGATGTAGGAGGCGTGGTCGCTGAGCAGAAACGCCACCGCTTCAGCCACCTCCCGGGGCTCGCCGAAACGCCCCAGGGGGATCCGGGAGATGAAGCCCTCTTTGACCTCTTCTTTGAGGACATCGGTCATGTCGGTGGCGATGAAACCGGGGGTGACGACGTTGTAGCGGATCCCCCGGGGGGCCGCTTCGAGGGCGAAGCTTTTGGTCATGGCGATCATTCCCCCCTTGCTGGCGGCGTAGTTGGCCTGCCCGGCGTTTCCGGTTTCCCCGACGATGCTGGCGACGTTGACCACCGCGCCGAAGCGCTGTTTGCCCATCGCCTTGAGGGCTTCCCGGCAGCCGACGAACGCCGACTTGAGGTTGGCCTCGATCACCGCCATGAACTCTTCGCTTTTCATCCGCATCGCCAGCTTGTCGTTGGTGATCCCGGCGTTGTTGACCAGATAAGAGAGCCCTCCGTCCTCGGCGACGATCTCTTTGACTGCGGCGACGAACGCCTCCTCGTCGGCCACGTCGAATCCGATCGTCCGGGCTTCCCCGCCGGCTGCGGCGATCTCCTCCCGGAGCGCCTCGGCCTGCGCGGCGGAGGAACGGTAGTTGATCCAGACCTTGAGCCCTTCGGCCGCCAGCGTGCGGGCGATCTCGGCGCCGATCCCCCGACTCGCTCCCGTAACCAGTACGTTCTTTCCGGTAAATTTCATTCTCTTCCTTTGTGTTGGGATCGAACCGCTCACTTTCCGAAGCGGACCGTGACCGTCTTTTTCCCCACGAGGACGCCGGTAATCTTGCCCGAAACCTTCGTCTTCTCGTCGAGGCGATAGATCCGCACCCCCGCCAGGGCGGTGGCCACCACTTCGGGAGTCCCTTTGGCCGCCGCCATCGAAACGTACTCGACCAGGTCCCGGTTGGCGAAGCGGAGATTGCCCATCTTGAAGCGGGTGAGGTAGAACGACCGGGTCAGAGGATCGTAGACGATGTCGGCCTGATAGGTGACGATCCCGTTGACCCCCTCGGGGATTTCGAAGGTGACCAGGTTGAAGCGGGCCTCGACGGGGATGCTTTTGCCCCCGACATTGGGGAGGGTGGTCGCCGTGAGCACCTTGACGGTCCCGAAACGGGCCTTGCGGGTGACGGGGAACGCCTTGGCCAACGCCGTATCGATCGCGGAAATGGGGATCTTCACTTCGGTGGGTCCCAGGAGGGACGAAACCGGCAGATTGAGATCACATCCGGCAAAAAGCAGTAGCAACATTCCGGTCCACAGGGTTCGAAGCATCAGGCGCACGGTGCCCCCTTGGCGTTTTTTTGGGAAATTATAGCCGATTTTTCCACCGCTTCGAGCGTTCCGTTTTCCAGGCGGAGGATCCGGTCGCATCGGAGGGCGACGGCAGGATCGTGGGTGACCAGAAACAGTGCCCCCCGGCGGGTGCGCACGTAGTCCAGGAGGGTATCGAGGACCGCCTCGGCGGTGGCGATGTCCAGATTGCCGGTCGGTTCGTCGGCAAAAAGGATCCGCGGCTCCTTGGCCAGGACCCGGGCCAGGGAGACCCGCTGCTGCTGCCCTCCGGAGAGTTCGCTCACCCGATGGTCGATCACGTCGGCGATCTCGAGCCGTTCGTAGAGCGTTTCGGAGATCTCCCGATCAGCGAGGATCGCGGCGATCTGGACGTTTTCCCGGGCGCTGAGCCCCTTGAAAAGATAATGGGACTGAAAGACCACCCCCGTTTCGTACCGCCGGATCGCCTCCCGCCGCTTCTTGGGAAGGGCGTAGATCGCCTCCCCCAGCAGCCGCACCGACCCCCCCTGGGGGGGGAGGAGGCCGGCCAGAATGTGCAGCAGCGTCGATTTGCCGCTCCCGCTGCGCCCCATCACCGCCACGCTTTGGCCCGCCTCCACCGCGACGGAGACGTTCGAAAAGAGGATCCGGTCGAATCCGTGGGTGAGCCCCTCCCCTTCGATCAGTACCTGGCGTTCCATCTCAACTCCCGAGGATGGGGGGTGCGGGATGGGCGGCGATGAACGCCTCGGCATCCCACGCTTCGATCCCCCGTTCGATCGCCTCCCGGGCCATGAGACCCGCCGCGTCAGAGCGGATCAGCCGTTTGTCCCGATCGTAGAGGCGGGCGCTGCAGACCCCGCAGCTGGGGCTCCGGTCCTTTCCGATGAAGAGGTCGATCCCGGGGTGTTCGTCGAAAAAACGGCGGGCGTATTTGGCCACGGGCGGGGTCAGATCGGCGCCGGTGAGGTTGGAGATCGCTTTGGTCCCCTCCTCCGTCGCGATCAGATCCATCGTGGGGCGGGGGGTGCCGAAGGCGTGATCCTCGGGGCAGAACGGGATCAGCTCGCACCCTTCCAGCTTCCCCAGGAGCTTGGGATCGTAGTTGTCGGTCCCGTCGTAGCGGCATTTGCGTCCCAGCAGACAGGCCGAGATGGCGACGGTAGGTTTCTTCATCGTCCGAACACGAAAAGGATGAGATAGACCCAGACACCGCTGAGGGCCGTCAGGAAGATCCCCACGGCTGTGGCGAGCCCCCGCCGGACATGCCGGAGGGTGTAGCCGCCGGGGAGATTCCCCTGCCGGTAATTGCGCTCGGCCCGTACCAGCGTGCCGATCCACAGACAGAGGGTCACCAGGGCGATGAGGACGTGTCCCCCCAGGATCCCCCGCTGCACCCAGACGTTGACGGTGCTCCGGGCACTGAAGGCCGAGAAGCCTCCTCCCACCCGGACGCCGTACTCGAACCAGGCGACGACGAGAATCGTCAAAACAAAGATCCCCCACTGGACCGCGCGGTGGAGGCCGTAATACCCTCTACGGGCCGCCAGGATCGCCAGGTAGACCAGCAGCGGCAGCGACGCCACCGTCACCGTCGCAGCATCCATGAAAAAGGGGGCGCGGGTCCCCAGAAATCCCGCTTCGAACATGTAGTGCATCGTCACCGCCTGTTCAGAAGATCACCACCGATTGGATTTCGGTGAACTCTTCGAGGGCGTAGCGGGGCCCTTCCCGGCCGATGCCGGAGAGTTTGACGCCGCCGTAGGGCTGCACGTCGAAGCGGACCGTGGGGATGTCGTTGACCACGACGCCGCCCGATTGGGACTCCTCGATGAAGCGGCGTGCCGCCGTGAGGGAGTCGGTGAAGATCGAATACTGCAGCCCGTAGGGGGAGGCGTTGATCTTCTCCAGCGCCGTCTCCATATCGGGGACCGCCACCAGCGAGACCACCGGAGCGAAAACCTCTTCGCAGACGATCTTCATCTCGTCGGTGACGTCGGTCACCACCGTCGGGGGGAAGATCCCGTCGATCTCCTCCCCGCCGACCAGAATCGTCGCCCCCTCGTCCCGGGCGCTGGCGACCCAGCTTTTGGCCCGGTGGCGAGCATCCTCGTCGATGAGGGGCCCCATGAAGGTCTCCTCCTCGTAGGGCGATCCCACCTTGAGCAATTTCGTCTCTTTGGCCATCAACGCGGCGAACTCCTCGTAGACCGCCTCGTGGACATAGATCCGCTGCAGCGAGATGCAGACCTGCCCGCTGTTGTAGAAGGATCCGAAGGCGCATTTGGCCGCCGCTTCGGCCAGGTTGGCGTCTTTGTCGATGTAGGTCGCCGCGTTGCCCCCCAGCTCGAGGGCGACTTTTTTGATCCCCGCTTCGGAGGAGATGATCTTGCCCACCGGGACCGAACCGGTGAAACTCACGGCCCGTGGAATGGGGCTTTTGACCAGGGCCGATCCCACTTCCGCGTCGCCGTAGACCACGCTGAGGGCGTCGGGGATGGCGTATTCGGATTCGACGAAGAGTTTGGCCAGTTTGTATGCGGTCAGCGGCGCTTCGGGGGTGGGCTTGAGGACCACGGCGTTTCCCGCACCCAGGGCCGGGGCAATCTTGTGGGCGATGAGGTTGAGGGGGAAGTTGAACGGCGTGATGCAGACCGCCACCCCCACCGGAACCCGACGCCAATAGGCGGTGGCCGGTCGGCCGCTGGGCGCCGCGTCGGTGGGGATGGTCTCCCCGACGAAATGGACCAGCTCCTTGGCGGTCAGCTCGATCGTCTCGGCGCAGCGCTGTACCTCGATCCGGGCGAAGTGGATTGGTTTGGCGATCTCGTCGACGATGAGCCGGGCGAACTCCTCCTGGTTTTCCCGCACCTGACGCGCCACGTCTTCGAGCCAGGCGATCCGCTGGTGCAGCGGCGCCTTGGCCGCCGCGGGAGCCGCGGTGCGGGCCACCTCCAACGCCCGCTCGGCATCGGCCGCGGAGCACACCGGCGCTTTGCTCACCACTTTGCCGGTATAGGGGTTTTTCCGCTCCACGAGGGTTTCGCGTTCCTCTTCGGTCGATCCGAAAAGGATTCTGGCGACGCGGTCTCCCTCCCCGCCGCCGAAAAGTTTGAATAGAGCCATCGGGCCTCCTTTTCCGAAAAAATAGTGCAGAAACGGTCGTTGATTCTATTGTATCCTATGGCGCTTGAGGCCCCGCTTGATCGTCCCTGGAGGGGAGTGCGGATTGTTGGCTACCGCAGCTCCCCTCTTCGCAGTAACTCTTTTTGAGGATGAATTTGCGGACGAAATCCTTGACGATGAGGGCGAGGCAGTAGAGCCAGAGGGCATCGGCGACCCACCAGCGCGGATAGCCCGCCCAGGCGATCAGCGCCGGATATCCCAGCACCATCGGCCATTTGAAGTAGTAGAAAAACAAAATCCCCGCGCCGTAGAGTTCCCGCAGCGTCCGTTTCATCCGTGATCCTTCATCAAAACAGCCCCGGCAGGGCCTTGCGGAGCCCTTTGGGGATGACTTTTTTGAGTTTTTTGTCGAGTTTATGTTTTTTGATCTCGTGTCCGATGCGGGATTTGAGGGCGTCGGTCATGAGGGGGCGCACCAGCGGATGGGAGAGATCCCCTTTGACCTGGAATCCATAAACCTTTCCGTGATGGTCGATCCGCACCTTCGTATCGATTCTGGAATGTGCCGTATCGAGTTTCCCTTTGTCGATCCAGACCCGGAGATTTTTGGAACGGGAGTCGAAATCGAAGGTGAGCAGATCCCGGACGATCACCCCGTCGAGCTTCGCCGTGCGGAAAATCTCCCGACTCAGATCCCGCCCCAGCACCAGGCTGGCCGCCTGGGTGAAAGGGCTTTGGACGAATCGGAGCGAACGGGCCGTGGCGGAGAGTTTGCCCTTTCGGGCGGCGGTATCGTAGCCGAACGCGGCGCTTTCGATCCGCCCCTCCAGCAGTGCGGGATCACCCAAGGCGTAGAGGAGTTTTTCGATCCGGATCCCCCGGGCACCCGCGCGCAGTCGATTCCCCGCCAAGCGGAAATCGAACGTACCGCCCCACTCTTTCCCGTTTCCGCTCACCCGCAGGGTTTTGGCATAGGCGATCGTACCCCCGACGTGGAAGGGCCCCCGGTAGCGTTTGCCGCTTAGCGGTCGCAGCGCACCCAGATCGGAGACGGCGAGGGTATAGGGGGTCTGCAGCGATCCGGAGGCGAAACGGTAGACGATTTTGGGGAGTTCGAGGCGCATTTTGGGGAGTGAAGCCTCTGCCTTCGCACTCAGTTTCACCCCGTCGAGTGCCCCCTCTCCCCGACTTTGCAGCGGCAGGTCTTCTCCCGTCGCTGTGCTGATATGCCGTTTGAGCACCGCGCCGCGCAGCCGGCTGGCCAGCCGGTAGGAGACGGTCCCTTTTTTTGCCGCCAGATCGGAGAGACGGAGTTTCAGATCGAGCGCCCCTCCTGCGAACCAGGGCTCCTGCCCGGCGATCGCCAGCAGTTTGTCGGGGCGCACGTTCTGCAGATCGACCTCCAGCCGTTTGCCCGCCAGGGCGAAGCGGGCACTTCCCCCCAGGCTGGAACTCGATCCGCTTACCCGGGTCCCCCCGGGTCCGTGCAGCACTTTCCCGGCCAATGCGAAGGCCCCGTGCAACGTGGGTGCGAGGCTATGCAGATCGGGAACGTCGATCCGGTACTTGGCTTCGAGGCTACCTGAAGCTGTGACGAAACGGCCCTCTTCGAGGCGGATCCGGCTCCGCGTATCCCGATAGACGGCGTCGAAGGCGAGGGTTCCGTCGGTCGTTTTCCCTTTGCTGTCCAGATGGAACGGCCCGCCGATGGGGAGATTGGGGGCCAGCTTCGCCAACGCTTTGGAATTCCAGCTCCCAGCTGCGTGCAGATCGTAATCCAGAGCCAGGGATCGGATATTGGAGGAGACGACCGTCCCGTCGAGGGTCCCCGAAGCGACGTAGCGGGGTTGGGAGAGCATCGATAGAACCCGGGGGATCGAGATCCTGCGCAAGCGGACTTTCAGCCGCTTCCCGTCGAGGAAGGCACGCAGATCACCCCCCAGCGAAGGGGTATCGGCCAGCAGCTGCATTCGGCCGTCGCGCCGGTCGTAATACCCTTTGCCCCGGACGACGAGTGTGCCCCGCAACGGAGCGTGCGTCAGTACCGCCAGGCGAGAGAGTTCGGGGATCCGCACCATATAGGAGCTTTTGAACACCCTCAGGCCGGCGTCGGCCGCGAGATCGGGAAGGTGGAGCGAAAGGAGTTCGCTGGCGAATCGGGCGTCC
Source organism: Campylobacteraceae bacterium (assembly GCA_027081405.1). Taxonomy (GTDB): domain Bacteria; phylum Campylobacterota; class Campylobacteria; order Campylobacterales; family Sulfurovaceae; genus Nitratifractor. The sequence continues at coordinate 25,214 of JALWKO010000091.1, forward strand.
CCTTTGAAGAGTCGTCCGACGGCCCGCAGCGTCGCGTCGAAACGAAACGGGAGATTTTCGGGGAGGGCGACCCCGTAGGGGGCGAGCCCTTTGGCCAAAAGCATCCCGTTGCGCACGTGCAGATCGACCCGCCCTTCGGGGTGTCGGGGATCGACCTGCGGGAGATCGGCGACTACGTCCAGGCGCCCCGCGGCCACCCCGCCGGTGCCGGCCAATGCGAGCAGTCCCGCGAGTTTGAGCCCTTCTGCCCTCACGTGGGTATCGACGATGCGCTCACCCCGCAGCAGGGTCCGGTAGTCAATCGGCCCGCCGAATCCCCGGCCCGCTCCAGTGACGTTGAGATCCCCGGGGGTCCCCCGCAGCGCGCCCCGGATCGCCAGATCGAGCCGGTACCGGCGCCCCCGGAGGGTGTACGACGGTGCGTCGATCGTGTAATGCAGATCGAGTCGGGGACCGGCCAGCCACGATACGGGTCCGGAAACTTCAAAAGCGATCTGATCGTCGACCCTTCCCGCCGCGCGGAACGATCCGAGCCCCGGATCGAGCGTCGCGAAACGGATCTTGTGGCCCGGGAGCTTCTTGGCCAGGATCGATTCGGCGACGGGGATGAGCAGAGCCTTTTGCCCCAAAGAGGTGAAAAGCACCCCCGCCACCGCAACGACGAGGAGGAGAGGAACAAAAAGGAATTTTTTCATGAACGACCCGTTTTTTGTGGGGTTGGACGTCGAGCGTCACGAAAATTGTAGCACGAAACGGAGATCAGAGGGCCCCAAGGGCTTTGCGGACGTTTTCGTCGGCCATGGAGATGTTCCACTCCGGTTCCCAGACCACCTCCACCTCCACGTTTTTGACCCCGGGGACCCGCATCTCGACGGCGTCCTTGACCCATTGGGTGAGCATCTGATGGAGCGGACAGCCGCGGGTCGAGAGGGTCATGACCACTTTGACGTTGCACTCCTCGTCGATGATCGCATCGTAGATGAGCCCCAGCTCCACCAGATTGAACCCCACTTCGGGGTCGATGACGTTTCGGATCGCGTCGAAAACCTGTTCTTTGGTGATGTTACACATGTTCGTTTCCTTTTTCGGTGTTTTCCCCTTTGCCGAAGGAGAGCATCCACTTGACGCTGGCGAGCATGAAACCGGCTCCGACGATCAGCAGCGCCACCCCGCCGTAGTAGAGGTCGTTCCAACCGAGCAAAATCCCCACTCCCGCCACCGTCACGCCGGCGGCGCTCATGGCGAATTCCCAGTCGGCCATCTTTTTGGGATACATCTCGTGGAGCATCGGCACCTTTTGTTTCCCCACCAGCGGGCTGTAGCGCTCGAACCAGACCAGAAAGGGGATGATTTTGTACAGATGACCGGTGATGAGGAAGGTGACGAACCCCATGATCAAAAACCAGGCCGAAGCCAGGATCACATTTTCCCATTCCCCAAAGAGCGAAACCACGGCCAGAATCGCGGCGAGGAGCAAAGAGCCGTAGCCGAAAGCCAGCGAACGGAACCAGATGTCGTTCTCTTTGCGGGCGCGCTTCTCGTAGATCAACCGGATCTGCCACAGATAGAGACCGATCGCCGCCAGCATGACGAGCATCGCCAGGAAGCGCCCGGCGGAAAAACCGATCAGGGAGGAGAACAGATGTACGATCACGCCGCCGAGCATCAGATCGAAGGCCCGCCGCACCGGTGTATCGTCGAAGCCGTGGGCTAGACCGAACATCGGAAGCAAAATCAGCGAGATCCCGATGATGGTCAGCACTACGTATCCCCCCAGGACCAGCACGGCGTGAGCCCCCAGCCACCAGGCGACGTCGACGTGGACTCCGGCGCCGATGGCCAGACTCATGACGAAACCGACGACGATCCCCGCGGTGAGAAAAAGGTTGGCCGCGACGGCCGTTTTGACCGTGAGGGTGAGATTCTCCGCTTTTTTGAGGGTCATGAGGGTGTCATAGAGGTAGATCAGCATCGCCACCAGCACCAGCAATCCCCCATAGGGCAGCACCGCCGGGACGAACCAGAAACCGAAAACCATCGCCAAAGTTCCCACCGTCAGGAGTGGCCATATTACATAATATAAATCCACCGAATGGTGCCCCACTTCCACGACAACGGGAATCAGCTGGGCCATCGCCCCGAAAATGACCATCATCACGAAGCCCAGCAAATACCAGTGGACCCACCCGGCGATGCGGGGATCGAAATGCCCTTTCAGCGGATCGAGAAAGAGGAGCAAGACCGCCCCGACGAAAAAGAAGATTGTCCCGATGACGAAAAACGGGGCGATCATCCCGAACGGGGGGGCATACTCTTTGGAGATCGAGAACATCCGTCGCCTCAGCCGTCACAGTGGCTGTCGCTGAGATTGGCCGATTCGGTGGCGCCGGGCTTGTAGCCAAAGATCAGCTTCACCCGTCCGTCGGGCAGATCTTCCTCCTCGATGTTGTAGTTTTCTCCGATTTTGTTGAGCAATCCCATGGGCTTTTTGTGGTTGATCATCACCAGCTTTTTGCCCGGGTCGTCGATGAGCTTGAGTCCGGCCATGGCGTTGACCATCGGCTCCGGGGGACCGCATTTGGAGGTGTCGAACTCGTAGACCTGGGTCTCTCCTTCTTTGTAGGTGAAAAAGGGGACCGTCGCTCCGGGTACTTCGATCGGTTCTTTGGTTATTTCTGACATATTTACTCCTATTTGTGGTTTTGTGCATTATATGTAGCACATCAGCTGAAAAACTTGATCAAGATCAAGAAATGGAGACATTGTACCGCAGGTTTGAAATCGGTTAAACTTGAGTCAATACAATGCAATGTTGAAGATATCCTTAATCGACAGGAGGTAATCATGAAACGTCTTTCTACACTACTAATGGCTCTGCTCGGTGCTGGAAGCCTTAGCTATGCGGCGGCGACGATGACCCCTGCTTCCAATACCGCGGTAAACGACGATCCCTTTGCCGCGATGGACCGGATTTTTCAGATGCAGATGAAGCAGATGGAGATGATGCAAAAGCAAATGGACCAGATCTTCCGCAATTTCCAACAAGGATTCGGGAAATCGGGGGTTTTTGCCATGCCGGGGGCGTCGTTCTCCCGGAGTTTCGGTTCGAACCTGGTGGACAAAGGAGATCATTACGAACTGACGATCACCGTGGGGGACCTGAAAAACTCCAAAGTGGACATCACCACCGAAAACGGGATGCTCACTGTATCGGTCAGCTCCAAACGCCATGAGGAGAAACAGCAAGGAAGCAGCGGCAAAGTGATCCAGTTCGCCAGCAGCTCCTCGGTGCAGAGCTTTACCCTCCCGCCGGATGCCGATGCGGCGAAGATCACGGCCAAGGAACATAACGGCGCGATTGTGGTGACGATCCCCAAAAAAGCGGGTTCTGCGAGTCAGCGGAAAGTGATCCCGATCGAAAAAGCTTCCGATTCCAATCAGAGCAAACACTAAGCGCTTCCGATCGCTTCTTTCCTCTTTTATAATCGTGTCAAATGAGAGGAAAGGAAGCGCGTACGGTGTGGAGGAATTTCATTCGTATCGTTGGGCTGATCACCGCATCGGGATATCCGCTCTGTGCGGATACGCAGCAAAATTTGTTCGCACACGATCCATTTCTTCGTAAGCTTTCGAACGATCGAAAAACGGACTCCAATGCCACCGTACGGTTCCAGTCTTCTTTTGGCGCAGATGGGAATCACAGCCATCACGTATCTGTGCAGATATCGGCACCGATGCCAAAAGTTCGGGTACATCTGCGGTTGAGCCCATATCCTCCAAGACGCGATCCTGCCACCTACCTCACGCTCAAAGCGCTTTCATCCGATACCTCTATTCGTGAACCATGCTTTATCCCTGAACGCTATCTCGCACTCAAAAAGATCGTCCGTCCCCTCCCCTCCGAGTATCCCCACGCCTATCTCAAGCTCAAAACGCTTCGCAATCCGAGGTCCGCACCTATATAACGGTCCACATCGACAAAGCACGGCAACGGATGCGTGTCTATCTGGATGATCGGCTCATAGGCATTTGGAAAGTTTCTACCGCGCGTCGGGGGTACTGGACCCCCGATGGGGTCTATCACCCCTATTCCCTGGAGCGGATGCACTATTCACGCGGCTCTAGACTAGCAGAATGCTAGAATAGAGTAATGAAAACCTCCAATAATCGGCCACTTTTACTGTATCGCATCCGAAAAATACTTTGGTGCTTCGTCGTAGACATCACCGCCATCCAGACCAGTGAGCTTTTGGGGGTCAACCGTAATACCGTGAATCGGTATTATAAGCTCTTCAGACAGATCATCTACGATTACCAGATGGAGCGTTTCGAGAAGTTCGTGGGGAAGGTGGAGCTGGATGAGAGTTATTTCGGAGC